>JBBAVO010000182.1:0-5774 GCA_040397635.1 Pirellulales bacterium | reverse complement strand
GTGGCCGGTCCAGGTGAGCGTGACGGGCATGGGAACATCTCCGGGCGAATGGGGTAGCGTCGGAAATATACCCGCTCGCTAGGCCCGGAGGGCCGGGTCAGAACCAGCCGACGGATGTCGGCCAAGAAAAAATCGCACGATGCGATGTTTTTCGTGAACACACCGTCGCCGGCTGCGGCATGCTCGTCGCCGGCGGACTTTGCTACAGGAGGCTCATGGACGATGGCGAATCGCTCGTGAGTCGCAAAGTTCACCGGCTCCTGCGCGTGCCTCCGACCGGCTCCTCAGCATCTGGAGATTTCACTCGACGAGTCTCGCCAGCACGAGGAATTGGAGCAGCTGGCCGATCGAGTGTTCGTCGACCCGGGGCAGGAGGATGGTGTCAGTGGGCTGTTCTGGATTGGCTGGTTCTGGGCTGGCGTGGTCTGCATGCGTGGCAGTGAGCAGGTCAGGCCATGATGTTCCCGTCAGGTGATCGAGCCCGTCTGCATTCGTGGCACAGGCCGGGAGCGTGGGCACGACCAGCGGGTCGCGTCTCGGCTCCTTGACCACCAGCTTCGTGGTCAGGGTCTTTCCTCGGCGTGCCGTGGCCGTGAGCCGGCCATGCCAACGGCCGACCGCGTCGAGCTGACTGCTCGGGCTCACCAGCACGCGGGCCATGCCCTCATGTTCGGCCATGTGCCGCGCCGCCCCGGCGAATTGCAGCACTGGGTTTTCCGAAACGGGCGCCTCGCGAAAGCGGCGGTTCATCGCGGCCGCGCCCTGGAGCAGCCTCACCACGTCGATGCCGGCGACCGCCGCCGGAAGCAGGCCATACGGCGTGAACACGACGCCGCCAGAGCCAACGTTCTCCGGAATCGTGAAGCTGGTGGTGCAGCCAAGCGCCGCGGCCAGGTCGGCCAAGCCGCCGGCATCTGCCGTGATCGGCACCACGCGGTCGGCCACCTCGGCGTGATCTCCTCCTCCGCTCTCGAAGAGCGACGCGAGCAGAAGCCGTGTGGCTGCGGCCATCCCGGGCCCGCCATCGGTCGTGCCTCCCACGATGATCGCCCACTGGTCGAGCAGATCGCTGCCGCGAGGTTTTCCTGCAGGGGCCACGAGGTCGAGCAGTCCCTGCATGGCGTCGTTGTCGAGAGGCGAGCCCACGAACGAGAGCCGCGGCCTGCCGCCCCGTTCACCGCGGGAGAGGTCGTTGTGGCAGGGATGGGCGCACGACTCGAAGATCGCCCGCGCCCCCAGAGGCCCGCAGCCGTCCCCCAGCACGATCACGCGATCGACCGTGTCGCGGATCCGCCGCGCGGCCTGCAGGATCGCGAAGAGCTCGCTGTCGGCCCGCCCGCCGCCGGTGTTGTAGGCGTCGAGGAGCTGGTCGGGCCGCACGACGTCGGCACAGCCGAGCAGGTCCTTGCGCGACTCTTCCAGCCCGGCTTCGGCCGCGTCGCGGCGGTCCGGCGAACTGCCACGCCGCATCCACGCGGCCGTGGGGTCGTACGCGATCGGGTCTTCGGGGAGCTTTGGACGGATGACACTCATCGGGGATCGACCGGTGCTCGTGCGGTTTTGGGCTGGAGCCGGGCTGAGGGTGGTGCCGTCCACGGCGGGAACGGGTAGGCTCTCGCCAGAATGTAGCCCACGGCCCGGCCGCTGCGGCCAGCCGGTTCCCAATCATCCGTTATCCGCACCCCGTAGGAGTTGGCAGCACCCATGACCGAGCACGAACTGGTTCGCGAGCTGGCCGAAAAGAATGGATCGAAGATCGTGATGCTCGTGGCGGACGGCCTCGGTGGCCTGCCCATAGAGCCCCATGGCCGGACCGAACTGGAAACTGCCAACACGCCCAACCTCGACCGTCTGGCGAGCCGTGGCACCAGCGGTCTGAGCGTGCCGGTGCTGCCCGGCATCACGCCCGGCTCCGGCCCGGGCCACCTCGGCCTCTTTGGCTACGACCCACTCGCCTTCAAGATCGGCCGCGGGGCGCTCGAAGCCACCGGCATCGGCTTCGAACTGGGTCCCAAAGACGTGGCCGCGCGGGGCAACTTCTGCACGCTCGACTCGTCTGGCCTGATCAGCGACCGCCGCGCGGGCCGGATTCCGTCGGAGGAGAGCTTCAAGGTTGTCGAACGTCTCCAGGCCGTGAAAATTCCCGGGGTGGAGACGTTCGTAAAGCCGGTGAAGGAGCATCGCTTCGTGGTGGTCTTCCGCGGCGAGGGCCTCGACGGGGCCGTCGCCGATACCGACCCGCAGGCAACCGGCGTCGCGCCGCTCGATCCCTCGCCGGTCACCCCCGCGGCCCAGCGGACGGCCGAGATCGCCAAGGAGTTCGTGCGGCAGGCCCGCACGATCCTCGCCGACGAGAAGAAGGCCAACGGCATGGTGCTCCGCGGCTTCGCGGCCAAGCCGCAGCTGCCGAGCTACCTCGACCTCTACGGGCTCCGCGCAGCGGCAATCGCCGTCTACCCGATGTACAAGGGGCTGGCCCAGCTCGCCGGCATGACGCTCGTGGGCAAGGCGCAGTCGCTCGACGAACAGATCGACGAACTGGCGAAGTGCTGGAACGACTACGACTTCTTCTTCCTGCACTTCAAATACACCGACTCCACCGGCGAGGACGGCGCCTTCGACCACAAGGTGAAGCGGATCGAGGAGCTCGATCGGGCGATGCCGCGGATCGAGAAGCTCGGGCCCGACGTGCTGATCGTGACGGGCGACCACTCGACGCCGAGCAAGCTGAAGAGCCACTCATGGCACCCGGTGCCGACGCTGCTCTGGGCCGACACCTGCCGTCCGGACGGGCTGGAGAAGTTTTCAGAGCGGGACTGCCTGCGGGGCGGCTTCGGCCAGTTTCCGGCGAAGCACCTGATGCTCCTGGCGATGGCCCACGCCCTGCGATTCGGCAAGTACGGGGCGTAGGGACGGAGGCAGGGCCGTGGAACGCGGGCGACGGTTCGGGGCTGCCCGTGTCCCGCAGGACGAGGCCGAAGGAGTTCGACCCGTGGCCACGAGTTTTTAACTTGTGGAATCGATGCCGGGACACGGACAAGTTAAAAACTTGCCGCCACGGGGGAGCCGGGACACGGGCAGCCCCTCACGGATGCATCCCAGCGGCGGCGCGGCAGGACGGCTTTTTTTGAGGTATACATAGTTGTCTCCGGATTCACCGGAAAACCGGGCACACGACGCCATGCCGCGACCCTCCGACGAGGACCTGTTTCAAAGCTCGACGATGACGTTCGGCGAGCATTTGGAGGAGTTGCGGGTCTGTCTGATTCGCGGCGCGCTCGGGCTGGCGATCGCCGTGCTCATCGGGTTCTACGTGGCCCGGCCGGTGGTCCACATGATCGAGGAGCCTCTGCGGCGGGCGCTCGGCAAGTATTACTCCGAGCGGGCGATCGAGACCTTCGACACCTGGCAGCCGCGGCAGGCCGGCGGCCCTCCCCTGCCCTACTCCCGCGACGAGATCATCGACGCCGTCGAGCGGCACGGGATGTCGTTCGAACTGCGGGAGGTGCATCCCGACCGGCTGCGCCGCGTGCTCGACCCGGTCGCCAGTGACACGATGGTGCTGCCCTCCCCGCAGGCGGCCACGGCCGGGCAGCCTGTCGCCGCAGCTGCGCCGCCGGCAGCCGCGGGCAAAGGAGGGCTACCATCCCCTGCCTTCTCGCTCGATGCGCTCGTGCCGATGCTCCTCTGGCAGCCGCTGTCGCGGGATCCGCGGGTGAGCATCACGACCTTGAGCGCCCAGGAGGCCTTCGGCATCTACGTGAAGGCCGCACTCCTCACCGGCGTTGTGCTGGCGAGCCCCTGGATCTTCTACCAGCTCTGGATCTTCGTGGCAGCCGGCCTCTATCCCCACGAAAAGCGGTGGGTCTGGCTCTTCCTGCCGATCAGCATCGGGCTCTTTCTTGCCGGCGTGGCCCTGGCGTTTTTCTTCGTGTTCGACTTCGTGCTCGACTACCTGCTCGAATTCAACGAGTGGCTCGGGCTCGACCCCGACCCCCGCATCAGCGAGTGGCTGGGGTTCGTGCTCATCCTGCCGATCGGCTTCGGCCTGGGCTTTCAACTGCCGCTGGTGATGCTGTTTCTCGAACGGATCGGCGTGTTCGATGCGGCGACCTATGCATCGCAGTGGCGGATCGCGGTGATCGTGATCTTCGTGGTGTCGGCCATCCTCACGCCCGCCGATCCCTACAGCCTGCTCTTTCTGGCGATCCCTCTCTGCCTGCTCTACTTCGGCGGGCTGGCGGTCTGCCGTTGGGTGGCGGCCGCGGAAGGGAAGTCGGTCGGGGATCAGCGAATGGCCACGAAGGCCAGCCAGTAGAAGATCGTGCCGGTGACGGCGGTGAGCACGAGGTCGAGGGCGGCCAGCCTCGCCATGACGCGATGCCGGGGGCCGTGGCTGCCGGGTGTCGGCGGCACCGGAAACCGCAGGAACGCCTCCCAGACGACCCAGACCCAGAGCACGAGGGTCGAGACGGCGAAGACGAGATGGATGCCCAGCGCCGTCAGCACGCCGGCAGGCCACCAGGGATTCTGGCCGGCCGCGGCAGCCCGCACCTTCCAGTCGCTGATCAGCCGGACGTCGATCTCGAAGACCACGATCGCCGCCAGCAGCGCCCCCGCGATGAAAACCTGCAGCCGCTTGTGGGCCGCGTAGGCCCGCCGGTTGCGGACCAGATGGATGCTCCAGGCCAGTACCGGCAGCAGGGCGATCAGGCCCACCAGCACGACGTCCATGCCAAACGAGGCCCGAGTGCCGAGGAAGCCGTCGATGCCTGGCAGCGGAACGGCGGGGGCGGCAAGCTGGTTCAAGGAGCGGTCCTTCGCGGCCAGGAGGGCGGTGGGGCAGATCATTGTAATCGGCTCAGCCGCCGACCGCGATTTGCAGCGGCTGTTCGGGCGGCGATACGATCGGGCTGCCAAGAGTCTCAGCGGCACCCGGATCGACCGGGAGATCGCTGCGGAGGCGACGGCCGAGTGGCGAAACAGGCAGACGCACGGGACTTAAAATCCCGTGGAGAGTGATCTCCGTGCGGGTTCGATCCCCGCCTCGGCCAGTACGGTAAGGGGGTGCAGGCTCGGGCAAGTTGAAAACGTGCCCCCACGAGGGAAGGCGGAGCCGGGATCGGCGAAGCTGGAGGAGACGAGGAGGATGTCCGACTTGTTGTGCGTGCCATTCCGTACCGGGTGGCAAGTCGGAATCTCCGAGCGACGGAAGCTTTGCCGTCCCGGCGGTGCGTACCACCCCATTCCGGCGTCACAGGCTCCATCAACGTCCGGTACGTTGAAAATCGCCCTCACGGCCGGTGGCTACCGCCGCTGGCTGAAGTTCCGGGCGGCCTGACGGGCCATGAGGAACCGCCGCAGGCCGTTCACGATCCGCTGGGGCGGCTGGGCCGCTGATTGGCTGAAAAGCGGCGTCTGGCCGTCTTCGGTGACGATCAGTTCCACCGCATCCGGTCCCAGTTCCACCCCACCGAGGAGGTGTTCCAGTGTCTGCTCCGACTGCGTGTCGCCCTGCTCGGTCGCCGGCACGGTCGCCACCACGAAGTTGTCGTGAGCAAAGGACTCGAATTCTGGGTCCTTGATCAGGGATGCGACCTGGGAGGACGCCTTCACGTTGCCACTCTTGGACACCAGCAGCAGCATGGGCCGCTGGGCCGTTTTCGCCGTTTCCACGGCCTTGTCGAGCGACGGGAGCACCCGGCCGGACACTCGGTCGGACGAGACGCTGGCCGTCTTTGCAACGGGAGCCGGCACATGGCTGGCAAACTGGG
>JBBAVO010000181.1:0-5786 GCA_040397635.1 Pirellulales bacterium | reverse complement strand
GGGTCGTCGTGCGACATGGCGACGTAGTCGAGAAAGAAGAGCGGCTCGGCGCCGGTGCAGAGGGCGTCGTTGACGCTCATCGCCACCAGATCGATGCCGACGGTGTGGTGGATCCCTGCATTGACCGCCACCTTCAGCTTCGTGCCCACGCCGTCGGTGCAGGAGACGAGCAGCGGATCGACGTAGCCACGGGCAAACAGCCCAGGCAGGTCGAGGGCAAAGAGCGCGGCGAAGCCCCCCTCCCGACTCATCACCCGCGGGCACTGCGTCCGCCGCATGTGCGCAGGGAGACGGGCCATACCTTCGCGGTAGAGTTCGAGGTTGACGCCGGCGCTGGAATAGGTGGCTCCGCTCACGCCACGTATCTTCACCGCGATGCGGCGTCCCGCAAGCCCGCCCCGCGGTCTCGCGGTGATCGGCCCAGGGATGCCTTCCGGGCGGCCCGCGCTGGTATGCTTCCGACCATGTTTTCCAGGAAGCCCAAGGCCGTGGTCGAGCGTTCACACGCTGAGCAACCGCTGCCGCCGCTGCAGTTCAGCCACCCCCTGCCCTACGGCGCGTTGCTTCGCGACCGGTCCGGACGGCAGGAACAGGGTGTGCAGTTCGTCGTCTACAGCCGCTCGGCGACGGCGATGCGGGTGCTGCTCTACGACGCGGTGGATGATCCCGAGCCGTCCGAGGTGATCGCGCTGGATCCCAACAAGGACCGTTGGGGGGACATCTGGAGCATCTTCGTGCCGGGGATCGGCCAGGGCCAGCTCTATCACTTTCAGGCCGACGGGCCGTTCGATCCCGAACGGGGCCACCGGTTCGACGGCCAAGCCCGTCTCATCGATCCCTATTCTCGGGCGCTTGCCGGCCACTTTTTGCCAGGCACCGACGGCATCATCCGGCCGCCGAAGAGCGTGGTGATCGACGATTCCTTCGACTGGCAGGGGGATCGGCACCTGCGGCGTGGACTGGCCGACACCGTGATCTACGAAATGCACGTCCGCGGCTTCACGGCCAGCCCGACCAGCGGCGTCAGCAATCCGGGCACCTATCTGGGCGTGATCGAAAAGATCCCGTACCTCAAGTCGCTGGGCGTGACCGCCGTGGAACTCATGCCGGTGCACGAGTTTCCCACCGAGCTGCCCAACGGAACCAGGCCCGAGCAGTTCAACTACTGGGGCTACGACCCGATGGCCTTCTTCGCCCCCCACCGCGGGTACGCGGCGGGGAAGGAGCCGGGCTGCCAGGTTCGCGAATTCAAGGAGATGGTGCGGGCCCTCCATGCGGCCGGCATCGAGGTGATCCTCGACGTCGTCTTCAACCACACTGCCGAGGGCAACCATCTCGGGCCCACGCTGTCGTTCAAGGGGCTGGAGAACCGCGTCTATTACATGCTCGGCGACGCCGGCTATTACCGCAACTACACCGGCTGCGGCAACACGATCAACGGCAATCACCCGATCGTCCGCGAACTGATCTTCCTCTGCCTGCGACACTGGGTGCACAACTACCATATCGACGGCTTCCGCTTCGACCTGGCGAGCGTGCTCAGCCGCGACCGCAACGGCGACATCCTGCCGAATCCGCCGATCGTCGAACTGATCACGGAAGACCCGATGCTCGCCGACACGAAGATCATCGCCGAGGCCTGGGATGCGGCCGGGGCTTACCAGGTGGGCTCGTTCGCGAGCCTGCGGTGGGCCGAGTGGAACGGCCGCTACCGCGACGACGTCCGCCGCTACTGGCGGGGCGACTACGCACAAACCGGCCACCTCGCTACGCGACTGGCCGGCTCGAGCGACCTCTATGGCGACGACGGCCGTCAGCCCTACCACAGCATCAACTTCATCACGTCGCACGACGGCTACACGCTCAACGACCTCGTCACCTACCGTGAAAAGCACAATGAGGCCAATGGCGAAGGCAACCGCGACGGCGACAACAACAGCTTCTCCGACAACTACGGGGTCGAGGGCCCGACCAAACGGGCCGACATCGACGCTCTCCGCGCGAGGCAGATCCGCAACATGCTCGCCACGCTGTTGTTGAGCCAGGGGGTGCCGATGGTGCTCGCCGGGGACGAGTGCCGCCGTACCCAGGAGGGCAACAACAACGCGTATTGCCAGGACAACGCGACCTCATGGTTCGACTGGGGCCTCGTCGATTCGCACCCCGACCTCGTGCGGTATGTGCGGGAGTTGGTGCGGTTTCGGCTCGACAATCCCACGCTCCGCCGCCGACTGTTCCTCGAGGGGGGCGCGACGGAGGCGGGCGGACTGCCCGACGTGGAGTGGTTCTCGCCGGAGGGCACGCACGTTGACTGGTATGCCGCCGACGCGAGCCTCGTCTGTTTCTTCGGCGCACCCTCCCACGCGAAGCTGCTCCAGGAAGACGATGTCGCGGCAGGAGGTGTCGAGGGCAGGCCGCGACACGTGCTGATCTTCACGCACGCCGGCTCCCTGCCCCGCCGGTTTCACTTTCCCAGACCATCAGCGATTTCATCGCTGCCATGGCGGCTGTTCGTCGATACGAGGCGGTCGGCTCCGGATGATATTTTCCCCCTCGGCAGCGGTCCGCTCGCGGACACCGCGGAGCCGCTGGAACTGCTGGAGCGGTCGCTGGTCTGCTACGTGGCGGAGCCTGGCCCCGACCCGGACATGAAGCGACTTACCGTACAGACGACACGAGCAGTATGATACATGGCGGTTTTGCCTCCCACCAAAAAACACTTCGCCAGGAGATGCGTGATGCGTGCGACGACGTTCCGTGATCGGATTCATCTCCGAGGCCTGGCTGGCTCTGTCGGCATCCTCGGCTGGTTCGGCATCCCTTTGGCTGGCATCGTGGGCTGCAGCCCGGCGACGCCCCCTGTCGCCCCTGCCAAGCCGGTGGCTGCAGCGCATGCGGACCATGATCACGACCATGACCACGGCAAGGACGGCAGCCACGATCAGGGCAAGAAGGCCGGTAAGGATCATGACGACCATGCAGATCATGACCACGCCCACCCGGAAACGCTGGCCGCCGGCGTGCTGGAGCTGGAGGCCATGTGGGGCAAGGTGAAGGAGTCCCTGAAGGCAGGAGATCGCGACAAGGCCGACGAAAAGGTGCACGCGGTCGGCCATCTGCTCGAGGACTTCGAGGGCCTGCTCGCCAAGGAGAAGGCCGAGGCACAGGAGGCGGGCAAGAAGGCGACGCAGGAGGTTTTTGACTGCTTCGACAAGCTCGACGAGGCCTTTCATGGGGACGAGGACGATCTCAAGAAGCTTGATCTCAACGCTCTGGGAGAACGGCTCGAGGCCGCGATCAAGACGCTCAAGGGTCTGACCACGGGCAGCGAAAAGTAGGCCGCCCCGAAGACAGATGCGAGGGTGCGGAATCATCATCAGGCAGCAATCCGGGAGGATGCGTATGCGATTGACTCAAGGTAGGCGGCTCGGCGGAATCATCGCGGGATGCGTGGCAGTCATGGCCGTGCTGTCGCCCTGCGTCTCCGCGGCGCTCGAAATCGACCCAGCCACCGTTCGCGGTCAGCTGGTGCTGCCCGCGGAGCCGGTGGGGGCGATCACGCCGACGGCAGCCAAGGAAAAGCTCACGAAGGACCCGCAGCCGATCGTGATTGCCGGTCGGGTCGGCGCCCGGGGCATGGAGCCGTTTCTGGAGAACAAGGCGTCGTTCGTGCTCGTCGAGATTCCGGCCGACGACCATGCAAAGAAGCCCGGCCACGACAATGACAACTGCCCGTTTTGCAAGAAGCGGCAGGCCAACTCCCCGATGACGGCCGTGCAGTTCGTCGGTGCCGACGGCAAGGTGATCCCAGTCGATGCCCGGAAGCTCTTCGGCATCCAAAAGGGGTCGGACGTGGTGGTCCGCGGTCAGGGGGTCTTCGACCCAAAGCTGGCGATCCCGGTGATCCAGCTCACGGCCGAGGGAATGTTCGTCCGCCCGCCGGCAAAGTAGCAGTGAGCATGCAAACGGCGTTCAAGGAGTGGGCGGTGATCTGCCGGGCGCTCGCCCGGGGGCGGCAGCAGGTGATCCTCCGCAAGGGCGGAATCGTCGAGCCGGGGGGCCGGTTCGAGCTGGCTCATCGTGAGTTTCTGCTGATGCCGACCTTTCTCCATCAGTCGGCTGAGAGCCTCGTGCCGGAGGCCCGCGACCTGCTCATCGACATCGACGCCGATCAGCCGCCGCAGAACACGGTGGTGTTTCGGCACCGGGCCCGTGTCACCGACGCCATTCGGATCGAGTCGCTCGAAGACCTGGACCGATTCCGCGGTCAACACGTTTGGGCCGATCACGTGGTGGCGGAGCGGTTTCACCGCTGGCGGGACGAACTGCACGTGCTCACAGTGGAGGTCTGCGCCCTCGGGGAGCCGCTCGTCGTGCCGTGGCGGGAGTCGTTTGGCGGCTGCAAGTCCTGGGTGGATGTCTAGCTGGGTGGATGTCGAGTCAGACAACCGATCCCGTCTCGTCAACGAACGGCTTGAGGAGCGCGGCGGTGGTGCCGTTCCACTTCCAGAGATGGCTCGAGCGTCGCTCCTGCCCTGCCCCGGCCGTGCCGGTGCGGTGGAGCCAGTAGGAGTCACCAGGGCCGAGAGGCCACCGGGCAAACCTCGGCCACCACTGCGGCGGCACGCGGGTCTTCATCCAGCTCCAGTGGGCCACGTGAAGCCGGTACTCATCATCGGGATGGCGCATGCACCAGCGACGGTATTCCAGCTCCGTCACACAGGCGAACCGGTCCCTCAGCTGGCGGGTGAGCGGATCATCGCGATCGAGCAACTCTGCGGCAGCAGCACAGCCGGCGGCGGTGGTCGTGAGCACGATCGCTGGCTCGGGGTCGATCCCGTGGCCCCCTCGTGCGGCATCGGCAGCCCGCTCGGCCAGGAGCCCGGGGAGTTCGGTGTCGAACCAGGCAACCAGGTGGGCGGCCAGCAGGGCCCGCTCGGCGGCGAATGCGGCGGTCGGCCGACCCGTCTCATGGCCATCGACGCGTGAGGCCGCCGCATCAGCCCGCAAGCCCTCGGCCCAGGCCTCTGATTCAGGTGTCATGCGGATCGTTCCCGTGTGGAGTCCCTTGAGCATACGCTGTCTTGCGAGCCGGCGGGCACGGTATGCTCGCCACGATGAACCCGGGCCCTTCCCCCGGAACTCTGCAGGTGCGTCCATGTCGCAATCCCGATCGCCTGTCGCGTCGCAGCCCGACGTCATCGTCATCATGGGAGTCGCCGGCTGTGGCAAAACGGTCGTCGGGAAGCTCCTCGCAGAGCAACTCAGCTGTGAGTTCTTCGACGCTGACGCGTTTCACTCGCCGGAAAACGTCGCGATCATGCGGCAGGGCATCCCTCTCGACGACGAGAAGCGGGGACCGTGGCTCGACACGTTGGCCCGCCTGATCGACGAGGCGATTGCAGACCGCCGTGGAATCGTGCTGGCCTGCTCGGCGCTGAAACATCGCTACCGCAGCCGCCTCGGCGTCGGGAAGCCGCACGTCAGGCTCGTGCACCTCGACGGCCCGGAGGCACTGCTCCGCGAACGCATCGAGCAGCGCACAGGGCACTTCATGCCCGCCTCGCAACTGGCGAGTCAGTGTGCGCTGCTCGAGCGTCCAACGGCGGATGAGGCGGCGATCATCATCGACATCGCCCCGTCGCCGGACACAATCGTCCGCTGCATCAGGATGGCGCTTGGCCACGCCTGATGCGGGGCAGCCCTGTCGCCCGCGCGACGGTGGGACTGCCTCCTTCCGGGGACGACTACTTGCCGAGGAACTGCTGACGCAGCCACTCGTTCTT
>JBBAVO010000180.1:0-5831 GCA_040397635.1 Pirellulales bacterium | reverse complement strand
ACGCGGCGGCCTTCCGACTGGCTCGTCGCTGCGGCCTGCACGATCTGCATCGCCTTGAGCGTGTCATCGAGGCCGCTCACCGCCCGCACGAGACTCGTCACCTTTCGGTGAAACTGCAGCAGCATATGCTCGCCCACCGGCCGCTCGCTCTCGAGCGACTCCTGATGGCGGCCCACCCCGTCGAACCAGACCAGGCTCGACGGCAGATCGATGAATGCGATGCCCTGCTCGCAGGCCACCTGCAGGGCTGCCGGCGGCCGGAAACCCGCCGCCTCATCCCACTGCCGCGGCATGTAGTAGCCACAGCTGATCTGCGCGAGTGTTCCATTGCCGGGGGCCAGCGTGCCCTCATCGGTCGGCGTGAAATCGAGGCTCATCATCTGGTAGTCGTCGGTGTCGCCACCAGGCACTTCGGCGTGCCGCACTGAGACCACGCTCGTCGGCTCCGCGCCCGCCACATAGCGGCACCAGTCCACCAGCTCCATCAGGTCGCGGGCCTCGCTGGCCCGGTCGCGCGGCGGCGCGGTCACGGCGGCTCCCGACAGCGGCACGCGACGGTGGCAGAAGAGAAGTCGCGGCCTGCCCAACCTGGTGGCGATCAGTTCCTTGAGCCGCACCGTGGCCGGCGCATGCCGTCTGGGCAGTTCCGCCATGAATGCAATTCCCGACTCCTCGACCCGCTGTCGTAGCAGGCGAGCCTCGTCGGGAGCAAAGGGAAGCGAAATCGCCGAATAGACCGCCTTGCCGTGGTCGCAGGCGGCGAGGATCGGCGTCGCGCCATACCACTGATCGGCGAAGTAGAGGATCGCGTCGATGTCGTCCCGCGCGGCCAACGCCCGAAAGCCGTCTACCGGAACGGTGCCGAGCTCGGTTGCCGCCTTCTTGGCGAGGTGTGCCACCTGCTCGCAGATGCCACGGACTTCGAAGCGGTCGGCCAGGGATCGCAGCGCCGGCAGGTGGCGGCTCTCCCACTGGCTCCCCAGTCCGACGATGCCGACGCGAAGCCTCATGCGGGCTTCTCCGCTACGGGCTCAGCAGGCTCGCCGACAGCCCCGACCGCCGCCGCTTCGGCAGCCAGCTGCTCCCGCTCGTGGGCCAGCCCCTTGTCGGAGATGTCCTTGCGACACCATGCCCCCAGCCAGCGGATCTCCTTCACCGCCGAGTAGGCCTGCAGTTTTGCCCGGGCGAGTGAGGGGCCGACCGCCGTCACCGCCAGCACCCGGCCGCCGTCGCTCAGCACGCTGCCATCGGCAGCCCGTGTGGCTGCGTGAAACACCTCGACATCAGGCACTTTGGCGGCAGCGTCGAGTCCGCGGATGACGCGGCCCTTCTGGACCGCTCCCGGATAGCCCTCCGATGCCATCACCACCGTCACGCTCGCCCCGTCTCGCCACCGCGGCGGCTCCACCGTATCGAGGCGACGATCCACGGCGGCGTCGAATAGCTCCAGCAGACTCGACTCGAGCCGGATCATCAGTGCCTCGCATTCGGGGTCGCCAAAGCGGGCGTTGAATTCCAGCACCTTCGGCCCCTGCGCCGTGAGCATCAGGCCGGCATAGAGCACGCCATGAAAAGGCACCTTGGCCCGTCGCATCGCGTGGGCCGTTGGCACGAGTATCCGGGCCTCGATGTCGGCCAGCATGTCGGCGTCGACGAACGGGGCGGGGCAGTAGGCGCCCATGCCGCCCGTGTTGGGGCCACTGTCGCCGTCGTGGGCGGCCTTGTGGTCCTGAAGCGGCGGCAGCGTGACGATCGTTCGGCCGTCGGTGATGGCCATCACGCTCACCTCGATCCCATCGAGCCGTTCCTCGATGAGGATGCCCTTGGTCGCGGCGGCAAACTGCTCGTCGCCGCCGAGGCTGTCGAGTGCGGCGAGCGCCGCAGCGCGATCGTCGCACACGAACACACCCTTGCCCGCGGCGAGCCCGTCTGCCTTCACCACCACCGGCATGTCTTCGCGGGCCTGGAGATAGTCGCGAGCTCGGGCCACGCCGCGAAACTCGCGGAACATCGCGGTCGGGACATCGCCCCGGTGCATGATCTGCTTGCAGAACAGTTTGCTGCCCTCAAGCTGCGCGGCCTTCGCCGTCGGGCCGAAGATCCTGAGGCCCGCGGCCTCGAAGGCATCGACAATGCCGGCGACCAGCGGAGCTTCCGGCCCCACCACGGTCAGGTCGATTTGTCTCGATTGCGCCAGCTTCACGAGTGCCGGAATATCGTCGGCCGCGATCGATACGTTCTCCGCGACTGCCGCCGTGCCGGCGTTGCCCGGCGCGACGAGCACCTCGGCCCCGTCGCGGGAGAGTTTCCAGGCGATCGCATGCTCCCGCCCGCCACTTCCGACCACCAAAACACGACGCGATGTCGCTGCGGTCGGGCTGCGAGATGCTGGCACAGGGCGAGGTCCTTTCAAGGAAGTCAGGGCGAGAAAGTGAGGCGTTCCAGGCCGGGGCAGGGAACGCCGTGTGTGGGCGAGTTCGGGCTGGCGGGCAGGGGCGACTGGCGTACTATTTCGAGGGGCCCCGGCGGCGGAACCGGTTCGGCGTGCACGGGCTGGGATTGTGACGGCAGCGGCCGGGCAGGTTCAAGCGGTATGCAGTGTTGCGGCCTTGCTTCCATACTCCCGCATCCACGAAACCATGACGCATTTGCACGGGATTTCCTCAGAACCCTCGCAATCGACGTTGACAGCACAGCAAGCAGAGATACAGTTTAAGATGAAGTTCGTGAAAAAAATCACGAACTCTGCCAATCACGGTCGAAACCAACTTTTTGTGCGATTTGGTGCGTCCCGTGCCGGCAGGTCGGGCCGTTTTCAATCAACCCATTTGGCACATCTGGCATAGACCTTTGACGAGGCTATTGGATGGCTGACAAGAAGAAAATGACGGTGGCGGAGATTCTGGCAGCCGCGCGGGCCAAAAGCGGCGGCGGTGCCGCCCAGCCCAGCGACCCGGCGACAGGACCAGCGGCCGAGCCGGATGCGGCCCCGGCGGCTGAGGCTCAGGCCGCGTCGAAGGCGAAGCCGGCTCCCAAGCCGGCAGCTGCGAAGGCGGCGGGCGGGGCCCGGCCCAGCGTGGCAGATATTCTGGCCGCTGCCCGCGCCAAGAAGTCGGCCGATGGAGACGAAGAAGGTGGGGCTGTGGCTGTGAAGCCGAAGCCGGCCGCCGCTGTCGAGAAGGTAAAACCGGCTGCGAAGCAGGCCACTGCCCCAGCAGCCGCCAAGGCCGCGGCTGCATCGGCGCCGAAAACAGGCGTTCAACGCGATACTGCGAGCATCCTGGCGGCCGCCCGCGGCGGTGCGAAGCCTGGGCCGGTCAGCAAGGCCGAGGCTCCCGAGGTCACGGCAAAACTGCAGGCTGTTGCCGCGAAGCCGAAGCCGGTGGCTGCTCCGGCCGAAAAAGCCGTTGTTGTCCGCACGGCTCCGGCGATGCCGGCTCGCCCGGCCAAGACTGCTGCCAAAAAGGATGGCGAGGAAGACCGTCGTGGTTTTCTCGAAATCGCCATGGGTTCATTCATGGCGATGGGGTTCACTGCGCTGTCGGTCACCGGTGGCCTGTTCACTCTCGGCCTTGCTCGATACATGTTCCCCAACGTGCTCGCCGAACCGCCGAGCCGGTTCAAGGTGGGCTTCAAGGAGGGCTTCCCGGCCGGCAAGGTGGAGACGAAGTTTGTCCCGCAGTACGGCGTCTGGGTCGTGAATGGCGAGTTTCAGGGGCAGCAGCAGATCTACGCCCTCAAGACCGTCTGCACCCATCTGGGCTGCACGCCCAACTGGCTGGAGGCGGAGCAGAAATTCAAGTGTCCCTGCCACGGCAGCGGGTTCTACAAGGACGGCGTCAATTTCGAGGGGCCGGCTCCGCGTCCGCTGGAGCGGTATGCGATCCGCATCTCGGACGACGGCCAGTTGGAAATCGACAAGAGCAAGGCGTTTCAGGAAGAGCTTGGCCAGTGGGCCGATTCCGATTCATACGTCACGGTCTAACAAGTCATTCGGCACACGAGAGAATGGGATAGCAGTCCCCACACAAAGTTCATCCTATGGCCATCGGCGAAACCATCCGCAACTCTCAGATTTGGAAGAGTATCTTCCGACACCCGATGCCGCTTGACAGGCGGAATCGGATCGTGGTGATGCTGACCAATTTCTTTCTCCACCTCCATCCCGTCTCGATCAAGAAGCAGGGCATCGCCCTGTCGTTCACGTGGTGCATGGGTGGCGTGACCTTCTTCCTGTTCTTGGTGGAAACGGTCACCGGCGTGTTGTTGATGTTCTATTACCGGCCCACGCTGGAATGGGCCTACAACGACATCCTGGCACTTCGTGACGTGACGAGCCTCGGCATCCTGCGGGAATTGCACCGCTGGGGGGCTCACGCGATGGTGATTACCACCTGGCTGCATATGTACCGCGTCTTCCTGACGGGAAGCTACAAGCCGCCTCGGGAATTCAACTGGGTGATCGGCGTGATCCTGCTGCTGCTCACGCTGCTCCTCTCCTTCACCGGCTATCTGCTGCCGTGGGATCAGCTTGCTATTTGGGCCATCACGGTCGGTTCGAACATGGCCCGTGCCACGCCGATCCTGGGGTATGAAGGGCCGGGCCAGCAGTTGCTCACGATCGGCGGGATCGACATGATCACCGACGGCTCCGACGCCCGCTTCGGCCTGCTCGGTGCACGGTTCGTCGGTGAAGAAACGCTCAACAGGTTTTACGTGCTGCACTGTATCGCCATTCCCCTGGCGACATCGCTGCTGCTGGCAATCCACTTCTGGCGCGTGCGAAAGGACGGCGGCATCAGCGGCCCGCTGTAAGTCGAATCCCATGCACTCAAACGGCTTTTTTCTGAAGGACGTCGCCGGGTTTCTCGGCGGTTACTACACGTTTATCGCGATCATGAACGGCGTGGCCGCTCTGATCCTCTGGCGGCGAAAAAACCAGCCCGGCTGGGCCATCACTTGGGCGGTCGTGGCCGGCGTGATGATGGTCCTCGCCAGCCTGGCCCTCTCCGGGTCGGCGTCGCTCGTGCCGTCGTTGCCGCTTTCGGTTCGGATGCTCGTCAATAAGTTGTCCGGGCCTGTGCTCTACACGCTCGGCACTACGGCGCTGTTTACGGTGCTTTTCGTGTTCCGCAAGTTCTTTGTGAAGCCGATGGTGGCCTGGACGATCCTCAACGTGGCCCTCCTGATCATGGGGCTGTCGATGGCCGACGAGAATTTCGCCTCGATTGTGATGAAGGCGGACAACGTGCCGATCGTCGGGCTCATATTCATGCTGGCATTCTTCACCTGGGTCGCCACCAGCCAGGCCGTGGTGAACGACGAGCGGATCGCCCAGGGGCTCCCGCCGATGGAGAAACTCAACGACGAAAAGGTGCTTGTGTGGCCCGATCTGGTCTACACGGAACTGATTGCTATGGTGGCCGTCTCCGCCTTCCTGCTCGTCTGGGCGATCTTTCTTCAGGCGCCGCTCGAGGAACCGGCCTCGAGTGTCAAGACGCCGAATCCGTCGAAGGCCCCGTGGTACTTCCTCGGGCTGCAGGAGATGCTCGTCTACTTCGATCCCTGGTACGCCGGCGTTGTGCTGCCCAGCATGGTCGTCTTCGGCCTGATGGCGATGCCCTACCTCGACTTCAACAAGAAGGGCAACGGCTATTATTCGATCGAGGAGCGGAAGTTCAGCTACCTCGTCTACCAGTTCGGGTTTTTCGAACTCTGGATCACTCTGATTATCCTGGGCACGTTCCTTCGCGGGCCCAACTGGAACTTCTTCGGACCGTTCGAGTATTGGACGCCCTACAAGGTCGAGGTGCTCAACAACGTGGACCTGC
>JBBAVO010000179.1:0-5833 GCA_040397635.1 Pirellulales bacterium | reverse complement strand
GTGCGGAGATCGTGGGCCTGCTCAAGACCGGCAGCGCCTACTACGCCCCCGCCGCTGCCACCACGCAGATGGTGGAGGCCGTGGTCAAGGACAAGAAGCGGCTCGTGCCCTGCGCGGCCTACTGCGACAAGGAATATGGCGTCGGTGGCTACTTCGTGGGCGTGCCGGTCGTGCTCGGCAGCGGCGGTGTGGAGCGAATTATCGAGCTCACACTGCTGCCCGATGAGCGGGCCGGTCTCGACAAGAGCATCGCCGCAGTGAAGGAACTCGTCGGCGTGATGGACCGGCTCACGGGCCACAAGCCGGCGTGACCGGGACCTGAGAGTGCCGGTCGGGCTCCCCGAACACGCTGCGCTCGCTCGGCGGCTCGGCGACCGCGTCTGGGACGGTGGTGGGCCTTCTGCGCCGAGGCGCCTGATGCTCACTTCGGTGTTCGGGGAGCCCGCCGGGCGGGGCTGGCCACGCCCCGTCGCCGGACGTTCGCTCCGGCATCCTGCCTCCGCTCACTCGATGCTGACTGCGCTCCGGCATCCTGCCTGCGCTGGTCAGCAACGCCGGCTCTCAGGACGTGGCCAGCCCCGCCCTTCCCGGATGGCATGGCAGGATGCCATGCGCAGCACCAGCAAACTGCGTTTGCCAATCAAAAATGGCAGGATGCCATGTTTTGCGTAAATACAACTTACCCCTCTTGCCCTGTCTGCGCCGGCGATGCTGCGGCCCGATCCTGCCGTTGCTGGTGTCTGAGTGTTCGGCTACAAACCCGAGGCCTGGAGAAACCAGGGGTCGGCAGGGGTTGTTGCCCCGCTGGCACGAGCCCCGTCACGAGTCGCTGAGGTGCCCGATGAACAGTCGCCTTCCGAAACGACACTCCCGGAGCGGCTCTGCCCGCCGACAGGCCGCCGCCGGCAGTGCGGCCGCCCGCTTGCCAGGCATGGCGTCGGATTGGCTGGGGGATGACCGACTCTTCACGCCGCTCGGGCACGAACCAGGCTACGACTATCCGCTGCTGGTCTGGCTCCCCGAGTCACCGGAGCTCTCCACGCGGAAAAAAGCTTTCGAGCTGGGCCGGGTCATGCAGCGAGTGAGCCTCCGTAACTTCGTCGCCGTGCAGCCGGTGATCGGACCGGGCGAATCGCCCGCCGCGGATCTCGACGAGGCCGTCTGGCGGTCGATCGACCGGGTTCGCGACCGCATCGCCATCCATCCGAATCGGATCTTTTTGGTGGGGCAGGGCGACGGGGGCTCGAACGCGTTTCGCATCGCCTGCCGTCACCCTCGCGAATTCGCCGGCGTCATCTCGCTGGGCGGACCTTTTCCGCTGGAAGAGTCGCTCTTCTCGCAGCTCGCCGACGTCCGTCGCCTGCCGATGTTGTTCTGTTGCCGGCGGTCGAGCGTGCTCGAGCAGGCGGCCCACACCGATCGCACGCTCCGCCTTTTTCATGCCGCCGGTGCGGCGCTCGCCATGCGGATCTATCCCGGCAGCAACGACCTTTCCAAGGCAGTGCTCGCCGATGTGAATCGGTGGGTCATGGACGAAGTCTGCGGGAAGCCCGCCGTCGTTCCTTCGCTCTCCGCCTCGTAACCCGCGGTCCATCATGACGCCTTCATTCCAGCACCACCGCTCAGCCCCTCTGCACACGCAGCATGCTCCGCATTCGCAGGGCCTCCTCGCAACGATCCTGGCAGACTGTGCCCGCGTGCGTCGCGAACAGGGCCGGCCACCGCTGCCAGCCACGCTCGACGTGGCCACGCACCATGAGCAGGCGCTTGTCGCCGACCCCACGCTCGTGCGCCGTGTGCTGGAGCCGCTCATCCGCCGGGCGATGGAGTCGGCCGCGGAGGCCGATCCCAACGGCGATTCGCCGGTCGTTCGGGAGGTCGTCGTCACCAGCATCGATGTGGGGAGTGCGATCGAAATCGAGGTGGCTGATTCCGGGCCGGCGCTTTCGGCGTCTGTCCGGAGGTGGCTCAACGAGACCGCGAACGGCCTTCGCGCACACAGCATCACGCCGGATGGAGCCGGTCTGGCGCTGGCTGCAGTTCGTGCGGCTGCCGCACGGATCGACGGCACGCTGTCCGCGGCCAACTGCCCGGAAGGGGGCGTGGCCATCACCGTACGATTGCCGCGTCGGCAGGCCCAGCGGCTGGCAGCCTGACGACCCATCCACACCCGCCGCAGAGTCCGTGCCGATAGTCCTGCCGCGTTGACCTGAACCTCATTCTCGCTCCCCACAACCCGTTCAATTCCCCGTCACGAAGGGCAGTGCATGGACGCACAGCAACCCTCGCCGTCGTCGCGAGACCGTTTCTCGCTGGCCATGACGCCGGCCCAGGTGATCGCGCTTGGGCTCGTTGCCGCATCGATGGGCTGGGCCGTCTGGCTGCTCCGCGACCGGCCGACGAGCGAAGAGGTCGAACTGCTTGCCGGCATGGCCCTGCCGTCGTCCGAGATGGCGATCATGGAGGCGGCCTTCGATCGGGCCCAACTCACCGACCACCGCACCGACGGTGGCCGGGTTTGGGTGCCCCGTAGTCGGCAGAGCGCCTACATGCGGGCTCTGGTCGATGCCGAGGCGCTGCCGCGGGAGTTCGGTGGCAGCCTCCGCCGTGCACTCGAGAAAAACAGCCCTTGGCAGAGCAAGGCAGTGCAGGGCGAACTGTTGCGGGTGGCCACGCAGGAAGAATTGTCGCTGGTCATCTGTTCCATGCCCGGCATCGAGCGGGCCGCGGTGCTCTACGACACCGAAAGCCATCACAGCCTCGAAGGTGGCGGCCCTGCCAAGACCGCCAGCGTGAATGTCCGCACGCAGCCCGACATGGAACTCGACCCGGCCCGCGTGCAGGCGATCCGCGTGCTCGTCAGTGCGTCGATCGCCGGACTGTCGCCAGAGCGTGTGGCGGTCACCGATTTGCGAAGCGGCCGCGTCTACGTCGGGCCAGTCGAAGCGGTCGCGGACCGGGAGATGGCGGTGATCGCCGGTGCCGATCCGGCGCTGGCCAAAAAGATCGCACACGAGCACCACCTCGCCGGCAAGGTTCGTCAGTCGCTCTCCTTCCTGAAGGGGGCCACGGTGGACGTCTCGGTGGAATTCGATGGAACTGAGACGGATGCCGCGCCGCTGCCCCCGGGGCCAGAATCGCTGCAGGGCCCCGTAGCTGGCGACCTCAACTCCTCCCCGCAGGGGCCGACGCAAAAGCCTGCCGACGCCAATGCCCCCGCGGAGATCAGGCCCCGGTCTGCCATCATCGTCGCGGCGCCTCCGCCTCAGTCGACACCAACCCAGCCCACGCCTACCCAGCCCCAACCGGGTCGTGGAGCCACGGCCGACATGCCCGGGGCGATCCTCGTTTCGATCGCGGTTCCCGACAGCTATTTCCAATCCGCATGCCGGGCGGCGGCGGAGCGTGCCGGCCAGCCTACCCTGCAGCCGATCGCCATCGAGGCCCAGGAGATGGAGCGAATTCGTCGGCATGTGCTCAGCCTGCTGCCGGCCACCCGTGACCCAGCGCAACGGCGGGTGATCATCACCAGCTTTCCCGTTGCCGGCCCGTCGCAAGCCCGTCGCGAACCGGCCGGTCGGTTCGCCGCCGGCGTTCAGGGCTCCGCTGCTTCGGCCGCCCCACAGTCGGCCGAACATGGCCGGGAACATGGCCGGGAACATGGCCGACACCACTCGCATGGCCTCGATGCGGTCATCGCTGCCGTCACTGCCGGGCGCTTCAGCGAAGTTCCGCGGCAGGCCTGGCTGGCCGCCACAAGCATCTGCGTGGGACTCCTGGCCGGCTTCCTCTGGTGGGCCGGTGGACGCCGCCATCCCTCGTCGATCGTCCTGTCGCCGCGGCATGGCATGCAGCAGCCACGGATCGATTGGTCGGGCGTCGGCCAGTCCGACGCTGCCGACACGATGGCTTCCGACTCTCGTTCGAGTCTGTCTGCGCGCGGCTCCGGGATCGGCCGGGCGGCGGCATTGATCGTCGGCATGTGGGCCTGCACGGCCCCGCTGCAGGCAGCCGGCCCAGACTCAGCCGCGGCCGTGGCGCCACTGCCGGAAACGATGCTGCGCGAGATGCAGGCCTCCACCGACGAGCCACTGCCCGCGTCGCTCCAGACCACAGCGGTGGCGTCGGGCATGCCGGCTCGACACAGGGCGACCAGCCTTGACGGCAGCAGTGCGCCGCATGTTCTTCCGGCACTGCCACTGACCCCACGCGGCGATGCTGCTGCGGCCGACCTCGCGACCGGGTCGAACGGCGTTGGGATCCGCTCGGGGCAACTCTCCGACTGGAAACTGTTGGCAGCGATCGGGGCCGCCTTCGCAGTGGTGGCGGCCGCAACGGCGTTCACCAGGCGGCGGGCGACCGTGCTGCCTCCCGATGTCTTCGAGGTGCTCGGGGAAGGATCGCTCGGTGGCCAGCACGCGGTGCGGATCGTACGATTCGGACCCAAGACACTGCTCGTGGGCGTCTCGGCGGCTGGCTGCCAGACACTCGCCGAACTCACCGACCCGCAGGCCACGGCCTGCATTGCCGCCGCCTGTCGCGGAGTCTATCCGCCGATCCGGCCGTCTGCGGCGCCGCGAAGCCTCGTGCCAACGGCTCAGCCCTCGATCAAGGCGAGCGCCAGCGGGGAGGCGGCATGACCCTCCGCAGGCCTGCGCACCTTCTTCAGTACGCACTGCTGCTGGCGGCAGTGCTGATCGCCCGTCCGTTGCCGACCGTTGCCGCAGAGGAGGTCCAGGCGACTCCCCAGACCATCCGGCCGGCGAGCGTCGCCTTTGAACCGGCCACGGTGCCAGTCGCGGTCGAACCCGCACTGCTTCCCGCCGTCTCGCAGCCTTCCATGCCCGAGCAGCCCACGGCTTCGGCCCAGCGGACAGGCTCCCGGGCCGAACGAGGTGACGCCGTAGCCCTTTCCGGCATGCTTGCCAGGTTCGTCGGCGGCCGTTCGCTCGACGCGACGCTTTCCGCGGCGGTGATGTTCGGCGTCGCCAGCCTCGCGCCGGCGGTGCTGCTGATGACCACCTGCTTCGTGCGGATGTCGATCGTGCTGACGCTCGTGCGGCAGGGCCTCGGCACACCGCAACTCCCCTCCAATCAGATCCTCACGTCGCTGGCGCTCTTTCTCTCGGCGCTGGTGATGTGGCCGGTCTGGACCGCCGCCTACCGAGACGGCGTCGAGCCCTACCAGCAGGGTCGGATCGAACTGTCCGCGGCCTACGAGCAGGGCACGCTGCCGATTCGCCGCTGGATGGCGACCCAGATCGAACACTCGGGCAACCGCGACACCATGCTCTACTTTCTCGCGCGGCATCCCTCCGCGCCCAAGCGGGTGGCCACCTACGATGACGTTCCCGTGGAGACCCTGCTGCCGGCCTTCCTCGTCAGCGAATTGAAGACGGCCTTCGCGATCGGCTTCCGCCTGCTGCTCCCGTTTCTCGTGCTCGACGTGCTGGTGGCGACGCTGGTGGTGTCTACGGGCCTGGTGATGCTGCCGCCGACGCTCGTGTCGTTGCCACTCAAACTGATGGTGTTTGTGGCTGCCGATGGCTGGTCGCTGGTGGTCAGGTCTCTGCTCGACGGCGTGCGCAGCACCGGTTCTTGAGGAGGCTCCAGTCATGACCGACGGCGACCTCGTAGAACTCGTCAGGCAGGCGATCCTCTCCGGACTGTTCGTGATCGCGCCGGTGCTGCTCGCCGGCTTCGCGGTGGCGGTCATCACCGGCCTGGTGCAGGCGGCGACCGGCGTCCATGAACCGCTGGTGGGGCTCGCGCCCCGGCTCGTGGCGATGGCGGCGACATTGGTGCTCGTGATGCCGTGGATGGTGGAACGGTT
>JBBAVO010000178.1:0-5864 GCA_040397635.1 Pirellulales bacterium | reverse complement strand
AGGATCTCGGTCTCCACGAAGAGGTTGGAAAAGGCTGGATGCGACTCGTCCTGGCCCTGCGGGGCGAGCGCCACCTCCGCGTAGGTGGTGACCTCGATCGAGCGGCGGCGTTCGGAATGGTTGGTGAGGGAGAGGCGGCGGAGTTCCACGTCGTCTTCGGTGGATACGCTGACGAGCGTGTGTGCCTCGATCTGTTCGTCGAGGCGACGGAACTCCGCCCGTGACTGCATGAAGACCGCCTCCCCGCGGCGATTCCCACGCGTCGTCGGCTGCCAGGTATTGGACCAGACGACGCCGCTATCGAGATCCCGCAGGTAGCAGAATTGTCCCCAGTGGTCGCGGGTGGCGTCTTCGCGCCAACGGGTGACGGCGAGGCCGCGCCATCGGCTCCAGCCTCCGCCGGCGGCGGAGATGGCGACGTGGTAGCGGCCGTTGGAGAGCAGGTGCACCTCCGGCAGCGGGCCGTCGAAGTCGGTCACCACGCGGATTGCATTTGGCTGTGCGGCAGGGATTCCGCGGGCCATGGCCGCCTCGCCGGTATGCGGGAAGACCGTGACCGTGAGTTTCGGAATCCGCTCCTGCAGGAGCAGCGTCGCCGACTTGAGCGCCGGATCGGCCATGAATCGCCGCTGCATGGGGCTGTCGAGCAGCACGGAAGCGAAGGCCAGCAGACTCATGCCCTGATGGTGGGCCATGAACTGCCGCACAGGCACGCCTCCTGCGAAGCCCAAGCCGCCGCCGACTGCGGCTTCGGTTTCGGCTGGGTCGGTCCGCCCGGTGCTGGTGCTGGTGGGCACGCGGCGGGAGGGCGTGTAGTCGATCGCTTCGATGAAGCCGCACGTACCCAATCCACCGTCTGCGGCGATTCTCCGGAGGTTGCTGCAGGCCTCTCGCGGCGCGACGAGCAATGCCAGGGCGCTGGCGTAGGGAGCGATCACGATGTCGTCGGCCAGCCCACGTTTCAGGCCCAGCCCCGGCACGCCGAAGGCCCTGTACTGATAGTTCATCTGCACATCGCGGGCGTTGTAACCTGATTCCGAGATACCCCACGGCACCCCGCGCTGCTCCGCGTAGCCGATCTGGCGGTGCACCGCCGCGCGGCAGGAATGGTCGAGCAGTGTGCCGCTCCAGGATGGCATCACAAGCATCGGCATCAGGTATTCGAACATCGAGCCGCTCCAGGAGAGCAGCGTCGGTGCGCCGTCGGTGGTCGTCAGCAGTCGGCCGAGCGCAAACCAGTGATCCTGGTCGAGCTGGCGGCGGGCGACGAGCACGTAGCTGGCCAGTCGCGACTCCGACGCCAACAGATCGTAGTAGCCCGCGTCGAGCCGATGCTCGGTGGCGTTGAAGCCGATGGCGAAGAGCCGTCGCGACGGATCGTAAAGAAATCGGAAGTCGATGTCGGCCAGCGCCCGGGAGGCGTCCGCGAGCTGCCCGAGTTCGTCGCGCCGCTCAATGGCGTGAAGCGTGGCGGTCTCGAGCGATGCATGCAGCAGTCGCAGCCAGCGCGAGCAGGCCGGGGCATCGGGCGAATGATTGGTGTCGTTGGCCCGCGCCACTTCCTCCACCAAGGGCAGCACCGTCTCGGGCAGGCTGACGATCTCCCGCAGGGTGGGGCTGCCGTTGAGATGGTCCAGCATCGCGCGGAGCTTGGCCGCCCGTGGGTTCGACTGCGCAGTGACCCGCTGCCAGAAATGCTCGGGCGGCGGTGGCAGCGTGGTCCATGGCGCGAGATGATGGAGGTCGGCGAGTTGGTCGGCGGCGGCGTGGATCACCGCCTCCGTCCACCAGCGGCACTCGGCGTCGGTGTCGGCTGCGAGATCACCGCGGGCCGCCGCGGCGGCCGCGATCAGGCGGGGCAGCGCCGCCGCGGCACGGGCCACCGTGACAGGCTCCCGCAGGAGTTCGTCGGGAACCCCGGGCCAGCAGGCCGCCCCATCACGCTGACGACTGTGGCCGGCCGGCGATCCGTGGCGGGATTCGGCCAGGACACGCAGCGAGTCCTGGAGGCCGGCAAAGAGCCGCGGCGACACCGCGACCGCGTCCCGTAGTTCGTCGAGCCCCCCGGCGAGCACGAGGAGGCTGCCGACAAAGTTGCCACTGTCGACCGTGGAGACGTAGCGCGGGGAGAGCGGAGCAAGCGTATGGATATCGTACCAGTTGAACAGGTGACCACGGTACCGTTCGAGGCTGTCGAGCGTATCGAACGTATGGCCGACGCGGCCGACGAGCTGCGCGACGGAGCACCAGCCAAAGTCGCAGGCAGCCAAGTCGGAGAGCAGCCCCATCGCGATGTTGGTGGGGCTGGTGCGGGCTGCCACGACCAACTCGCCGTTCATCTGCACGTTGTCGGGTGGGAGCCAGTTGGTATGGGCCGTCACATATTCCTCGAAGTACCGCCAGGTGCGCCTTCCGGCCGTGGCCAGGAACTGCTGCTCGGGGCCCGAAAGTCGGACGGTCCGTGGCGGTAGTGGCAGACTGATCCACCAGGCGATCAGCGGCGCGAGCAGCCATGCCACGAGCCAGGGAAATGCAGCCACGAGCATGTCGGCATGACCATATGTGAAGAGAACCGCGGCCAGGAGAATGGCCATCAGCGGGCTGACGGCCACCGCGCGAATGAAACCGGGCAGATCGCCCGCCGCCGTTCGCTCGGTGTCGGCTGCGGTGCGCCATTCCAGCAGGTGGTGATGGGTGAGGAACATCCGTACGAGCGTCCGCGCGATGGCGTCGATCGCGATGCTCGCCTCGTAGGGCAGCATGGCAAGCTGGAGCAGCCCCTGCATCAGTGGCCTCGTCGCCGACCGAGCGGCCTCGACAAGGTGTGTCGAGAGCGGCACGTCGTGGGGCTTTCGCAGAAAGTCGAGTAGGCAGGCCAGCAAGGGGGGCAGGAGCGCTGCCAGAACGACCAGCCCCGCAGCCGCCATGGCCTGCCGCAACGAGCCCGACAGCCAGGCCCCGATGAGCAGGCCGAGCATCGCCGGAGGCACGAGGCTCCGGCGGAGGTTATCGAAGATCTTCCACTGGGAAAGGGATGACAAGGGGTTCTTCACACCCGCCATACCATGATTTGGCACGCGTGGGAGCAGCCACCAGAGGATCTGCCAGTCGCCGCGAATCCAGCGGTGCCGTCGCCGCGCGTCGGTGAGATAGCTGGAAGGATGGTCTTCGTGCAGCACCACGTCGCTCTCCAATCCAGAGCGACAGTGGCAGCCCTCGAGCAGGTCGTGGCTGAGGATCGTGTGCTCGGGAAATACGCCGCAGCAGTGCTCGAAGGCATCGACGTCGTAGATGCCCTTGCCGATGAAGGACCCCTCGTCGAAAAGGTCCTGGTAGAGGTTGGAGACGACCCGCGTGTAGGGATCGATCCCTGGTGTGCCCGAGGTGAGGCTGCTGAAACGCGACCGCTGCGCGCTTGGCAGACTCACCGCCACACGCGGCTGGATGATGCCATGCCCGGCCATGATGCGTGGCTGCGTGGGGTGGGGCACGGGCCGATTGAGGATGTGTGCCATGGCGCCCGCCATCTCGCGGGCCGCGTCGCGGGGCAGGTCGGTGTCGGCGTCGAGCGTGATGACGAATCGCACCTGCGGCAGGAACTCGCCGTCTCCAGCCACGTGGGAGAAGCGTCCGCCGGGGCCGGTGAGGGCGGCTCCGCGAAGCACGGCGTTCAAATCGGCGAGCTTGCCGCGTTTGCGTTCGCGGCCCATCCATACGCCGTCGCGGGCGTTCCATGCGCGGCTGCGGTGCAGCAGCAGGAAGGAGTCGTGGTGATCGGATGGATGACGCCGATTGAGCGCATCGATCCCTGCCACGGCCTGCCGGATCAGCGGCTCATCGGAGAGGAGCGATTCCGCCGGGGCATCGGGGAGGTCGGAGAGCAGGGCGAAATGCAGGTGCGGATCGCGGTTGGCAAGGAAGCGGATCTCCAAGCCTTCGAGGAGTCGATCGACCGTGGCCGCGTCGGTGAGCATGGCGGGCACGGCGACGAGGGTGCGCTGATCGGGCGGGATGCCCTCCCTGAAATCGAGCCGCGGAAGAGGGTGCGGCCGGACGACGAGCGTCGCCGCCCAGGTGACCAGCCCCACGGCAAGATGCAGGGCAACCAGCAGCATGGGCACGACGAGGGGCCACGATCTGCCCTCCAGGCCGGCCGCCTCCAGAAACGTGAGCACACCGGCGGCGGTCAGCATCGTGATGGTGGCCAGCAAGAGGCCCAGCGTGCTCCGCTGCGCTGCCGCGATGCACGAACGCCACGGCGCGAACCAGGCGGCCACCCCGACAAAGCGACAGCCGAGTTCGTGCATCAGACGGTCGCGGCCCGCATCGACCAGCCAGTAGCCGACGTGCGATTCACGCGGAGGCGACGTGTGGACTCCGTTGACACTGGCCTCGTGCGCGAGCGCCACGATCCGCTCGGCGACCTCCTCTTCGGATCGCCCCGTCCGCCGGGCGATGGTTTCGACGGCCGAGCGGTAGCGGTTGCGGGTGGCGAAATCGGTCCGGCCATACACTGCGGCAGGATCATTGGTCAGCGTCTGCTCCACGATGCTGTGCTCGGCGACGAAGTCGCGCCAGTCGTGCACCGCGAGGAACCGCAGGCTGCCGATGCTGTTGCCAACCGAAACCTGATCGGCGGCCTGCGCCTGCCCTTCGGCCAGCACCAACTGCTCGATCGTGAGGCCCTGTCCGGCGAGGCAATGCTCGAGCCAGGTGCCGGCCAGTGCGAAGGCAGGCGAGTGGCCCTGCAATGCCCGCGTGAACTCGGCAAGGAAGGCGCCGGACAGGGGAGGGGAAGCCCGTGTCATGTCGGCCAGGACGGCGACGAGGTCAGCGGGCCGCCTCTCCGCGGCCTCGAGCATCCGCTCGGACCAGTCAGCGGCGATGTCGCGTTGATGTCGGGCGGTCGCGAGCCGCTGGGCCACGCGGCGGAGATTCTCGATCAGGGCGAGCCGCAGCATGAGCGGCATGGCCCAGAGTTCGCCGAGTGTGAGTGGGCAGACCGACTGGTAGGCGGCGATGAAGGCGTCGAGTGCCGCCGAGTCCACGCGGCCGTCTGCGTGCGCGATCAGCTCCATCGCGATGGCATAGGTCCGCGGGCAATCGGAGGCGAGGCCGGGCAGTTGGTCGAGGTAGGAGCGGGGCAGGAGGCGGCGTGTGGAGTGGATCTGCTCCTCGATCAGGTAGAAATTGTCGAGCAGCCACTCCGACGCCGGCGCGATGCGTCTGCCCCGCCGGGTCGCAGCGGCGAGGAGTTCGTAGGTTTCGGCCAGCACGCGTTCGTTGTCAGTCAGCCGTGTGAGTAGCCTTCCGGACGTGTGGTGCCGTGTGAGGCGGTGCGCACCGGCCATTGTGCGGGCGTATCGCTGCAGCTGTTCCGTGGAGAGAAGCTCTCCGCGAAGAGGCCGTAGATCGGCACGTTCGCGGTTTTCGCGCAGCGGCGAACCGACACCCGTCGAGGCGAATGGAGAGACGAGTTGTATGGCGTCCTTGTCCGCGATGATCCGCGGCGTGAGCCGGCGGACCATGTCCATCAATGATGGAACATGCACGGTGGGGCTCCGAAGATTGGCCCGCCTCCTGAGGGAGGCGAGCCGAATGCAACTCTCGCACCGTGACGAACGAAAAGCCAGTGCGAGCGGTCAACAAAAAAAGCTGCCGCCCCCGAAGGGGCGGCAGCCGTAGGAACCATTTGGTGGGCTGCATCAACGGCAGGCCCGTCGACTCGCCGCTATCGGCGCAGCCCTCCCGTACAGTCAGTTTGCGTCACTAGACCACCTCCTCTCGTTGAAGGAATCCCAGCCGTCGTGATCACTGCGAGATCACCGCCGGGCTGTTTTCTCCCCAGCCGTCACCGGGGAACG
>JBBAVO010000177.1:1544-5882 GCA_040397635.1 Pirellulales bacterium | reverse complement strand
CCGCCGCCCAGAGCACGGCGGCGGTGTTGAGCACGACGACATCGCGGCGAGGCCCCTTCACGCCCGCGAGCACGTCGCGGATCGCCGCGGCGCTCTCGGCAGGGCCGGCCACCGAGAGCTCCTCGAGACGTGCAGCCGGCTGCGTCGTGATGCCGAAGTCCTCGGGCGTCCACCGCGAATGGGTGGTCGCCCCAGCTGACACGTCGATCACGTCGGTGGGACCAAACAGACTGATCTCGTCGAAGACTTTCGTGTTCGTGTCGTCACCGACATGCCCCGAGACGACAAGCGTGCGTTTCGCGCCAAGCAGTCGAGCGGCTTCGGCCAGTGGTTCCCGCGCGGCAGCGCGGCCGACACCGATCACCTGCACCGATGCACCGGCGGGATTGCAGAGCGGCCCGACGAGGTTGAAGACGGTCGGTCGCCCGAGTGACCGCCGCAGCGGACCCACGCGGGCCATCGCCGGATGGTGCACCGGCGCGAGGCAGAAGCAGAAGCCCAGATCAGCGAGGTGCCGTGAGGCCACCTCGGGCGGCACCCCGACCGCGATGCCCAACTGCTCGAGTACATCGGCGGATCCGGTGCGGCTGGTCACCGCGCGGTTGCCGTGCTTGGCCACCGGCAGCCCGGCCGCCGCCGCAACGATCGCCGCCGCCGTGGAGATGTTGAATGATCCGCAGCCGTCGCCTCCGGTGCCGCAGGTGTCGGCCACGACGGCGTGCGTGGTCTGAACGGGGAGCATCCGGCCCCGGAGCGCCTCGGCCACACCGGCGATCTCGTCGGCCGACTCGCCAAGGTCGGCCAGCGCCAGCAGCCACTGGCCGAAAAGATCGAGATCGACCGTCCCTGCCAGCACACCTTCTACCAGTTGCTGCGTCTCCCCGCGGCTGGCATGAATCCCCAGCCGCAGGCGGGCGAGCGAATCGGAGATGTCAGAGGTGTCTGCCGGTCGAGCCATGGAAATCTCGCAGGAGCCGTCGTTCCGGACGGAGCAGACAGCATGGTGTGTCGGTTTCAGCTAGGATTGAATTCGTTAGCCTACTCCATGGACCGATCGCAGCGAATCACCACGACGCCAACTCCATCATGCCCTTGATACAGCCCCGCAAGGTGATCCTGGATGTCGATCCCGGGATCGACGACGCCGTCGCCTTGACCATGGCCCTCTTCGATCCGCGGCTGGATGTGGTGGCTGTCACCGCAGTCGGCGGCAACGTGATCTCCGAGCAGGCCACCGGCAACCTGCAGGCGATCGTGGCGTATCTCGATCCTCCGCGGCTGCCGCGGATCGGAATCGCCCCCAACGACACTGCGCTTCCTGAAAAGCCGTTCAACATGCACGGCGGGGACGGGCTGGGCGGTATCGATCTGCCGCGGGCCCAACTGCACGGCGGGCACGTGGCGGAGAAGGTGATGTGGGAGACGATCCGCGCGAATCCCCGCGAGGTCACCATCATCGCGCTGGGGCCGCTCACGAATCTCTCCCGGTTGCTGAGGCGGGATCCTTCGATCGCCGAGATCATCGACCGGGTGATCATCGCCGGTGGCACGGCGCATGGAGCCGGCAACGTCACGCCGGTCGCCGACCTCAACTTCTACTGCGATCCGCCGGCAGCTCGGCATGTGATCCGCGAACCGCTCACGAAGTCGCTCGTGCCGCTTGAGACCACCAGCCAGGTGATGCTCGAGTTTGATTTCCTGGAACAGCTGCCGGACGAAACGTCACGGGCCGGCCTGCTGCTGCGGCGCATGTTGCCGCACACGTTCCGGGCGCATCGCCAACTGCTCGGCAGCGAGGGGGTCTGGCTGCACGACGTGGTGGCGCTCGTGGCGGCGACGAACCCCGAGCTTTTCGAGCGGGCGGCGATCGTGGCCGACGTGGAGACGGGTGGCGACCTCACGGCGGGCATGCTGGTGATCGACCGCCGGCAGGTCCGCCAGCAGCGGCCCAACGCCGACCTGTTCGTCAACTGCGACGTTCCCGCGGTGAAGGACTGCATCCTGCGGTCGCTGGCCACCGCCGCTTCGGCGACGTGAGTCGCCCATGTCGTGCGTCTTTACTTCCCCTCGAACTGCTCGCGGCTGGCGACCGGCAGCCGCAGGGAGATCCGTTCGCCATTGCGAAAGACGTTGAGCGTCACCGTGCTGTTGGTGGGCGTCACGCTCACGAGGCTCACCAGGTGATCGTCGTCCTCGATCGCCACACCGTCCACTTCCAGGATCACGTCGTCGGCCTGCACGCCCGCGACATCGGCGGGAGAACCTGTGGTGACTCCCGACACGTGCGCCCCAACCGCCCGCACCATGCCGAGACGGTTGGCCGCCTTCTGCGTGAAGACACGGTCGAGCGTGACGCCGAGATAGGCCCGTGATACTGAGCCCGTTTCCACCAGTTGCTTCGTCACGAACATCACCATCGAGATCGGGATGGCGAAGCCGATCCCCTCGCTGCCGCCGGAATTGCTGGCAATGGCGGTGTTGAGTCCGACCACTTCGCCGCGGAGGTTCACCAGCGGCCCGCCGCTGTTGCCCGGATTGATGGCGGCGTCGGTCTGGATGAAGTCCTGAAACTTGACGTTGCCCTCACCCAGTTCGAGATCGCGGCGACCCTTGGCCGAGACGATGCCGAGCGTCACGGAATGCGACAGACCGAACGGACTGCCGATCGCCAGAACGGTGTCGCCGATCTGCAGGGAGTCACCATTGGCGAGATGTGCCGTTTCGAGATCATCCCCCTCGATCTCCATCACGGCGATGTCGGTCATGGGATCGGACCAGAGCCGGATCGGCCGTATTTCCCGGCCGCCGTCGAGGCGGATCGTGATGTTGTCGAGCTCGGCTCGGTTGACCACATGGCGGTTCGTGATCACCACCGTCCGTCCGGCCACCAGCGTGATCACGCCGGAGCCCGCCTCGTCCTCGCTTGCCTTGCCATTTTTCGGCCGGAGCGCCGGTTTTCTGGCATCGATGTGGACGACCGTGGGCCGGAGCAGCTGCGTCAACCGGCGGAGCTGGGCACCCTGGCGTTCGAGCGCCTCTGCATCGCGCGAGACCTGCTCGTAGAGCCTCTCCCGCTCCGAGTTCGACAGCCGCGCCGGCCGCATCGGATCGACCCGTCCGCCGCTCCCGGCAGCGGCGCGGTCAATCGGCGCGAGCTTCACGGCAGGAGGCCCCAGCGTCGACGGCTCGTCGGCACGAGTCGTCGACGAAGCGACGATCGCGAGCAGCACTGCGAAGGCCGTCGCGCAGGGAGCGGAAATGCGTGTCAGGCACGGTTCGACAGGCATCATGAATCGCTCGCTCGGGGGCCAGAATCGAATGGCCGAGAACCATCGGCAGATCGGTCCACCGAGCGACATCATATCGTCCGTCGCTACCCCGCTTCAGAACTCGTAGTCGCCGGCGACCGATTCCTCGGCCTGTTCCTCCCGATCATCATGCCGCGACATGCCGGACGAGCCAGATCGCTCCAGTTCCCGCTGGCATTCGATGCACATGGTGGCGTAGGGGAGGGCGTTGAGCCGGGCCATCGGGATTTTGCCGCCGCAGAACTCGCAGGAGCCGTATTTGCCGGCCCGAATGCGTTCCAAGGCGTTCTCGATGTTGGCCAGTTCGCGGCTCTCCACTTCCGCGAGCTGGGAGCTGATCTCGTCCTGCGTCGAATCGTACGCTGCGTCGATGACGTCGCCGGGCGACTCGCTCCGCAGGTCTTTCAGCAGGGAAAGGTCGCCAGCGAGCGCACTTCGCAGGGCGTCGCGACGGCGGACGAGGATCGCCCGCAGGTTCAAAAGAGAGTCTTTTCGTGCCATTTTGCTGCTCCTCGCCCGGTCCGCCGGCCGTACTAAGGCCGTCCAAAACCGGGTCGCAACCAATACTACGGGTCGCCTACGGAGTTGGTTCGCTCCCTCTCCCCGCCATCCCAACGCACCTTGAATTCAACGAAGTATCGGCCGAAAGGGGGGCGGAAATGCAGGAAAAATTGGTCGTGACAGTTGGAATGCCTCCACCAGGGCCTCTTTCGGCTTGCCGTCACTCCCCCTGCAGGGTGAGCACGAGCCGGCGGGGGCCGCCGCGATCGCGGTGTTCGCACAGGTAAATTCCCTGCCAGGTGCCGAGGCAGAGCCCGCCATCCTTGATCGGCACGGTGACGGAACTGCCGATCATCGAGGCTTTCACGTGGGCCGGCATGTCGTCGGGCCCCTCCATCGTGTGCACGTAGGGAAAATCCTCGGCGGCGATCTGGTTGAATGCCATTTCGAGATCACGGGGCACGTCGGGATCGGCGTTTTCGTTGATCGAGAGGCTTGCCGAGGTGTGTTGGATGAAGACGTGGAGGAG
>JBBAVO010000177.1:0-1444 GCA_040397635.1 Pirellulales bacterium | reverse complement strand
CCCGTCGCCGCGTCGAGGGCCACGATCTTGCCGGCGCTGTCGGCGACGATCGCCAGTGGCTGGCCGGCCTCGGTCGCTGCCACGATCGGCGAGGCGTCCACCTTCCCCCGCATGGGATGCCGCCACTTCCGGGTGCCGTCCGCACACGCAAAAGCCTCGACTGCCTTGCCGCGTGAGCCCACGATAACGAGATCACCAGCAATCGCCGCGCTCGAGCGATACGACTGGCCATTGACCGCCGACCGACCCCGCCAGGCGACATCGGCCTTGAGGAAGTCGATCGCGAAGAAGCCCCCTCCCTCGGTGCCGAAGAACACCCTGTCGCCATTGGTGGCCGGCGTCGTCCCGGTCGGACCATCGATCGGCACGGCTGCCTTTTCCTCGCCACTCTGCACATCGATCACGTGCAGCTTCCCGTCGCAGCCGGCCAAAAAGACCCGGTCTCCATCGGCGGAGCGAGCCACGGTCGGCGAACAGCGGATCTGGTCGGCGATCGAATGCTTCCAGAGCAGCTTGCCGTCGGCGAGTTGCAGGCACGACAGCGACGCATCCTGCGAGCCGACGAGCACGCGGCCGCCGTCGGCACCGGCCAGGATCGTCGGGCCGCCGGAGATTTCACCTTCGGTTTCATACTCCCAGATGACCTTGCCGGTGAGACGGTCGAAGGCCCGCACGATGCCGGTGTCGTCGCCCACGACGACCAACTGCTGCGCGGGGATGAGCGATACGGCTGCCGCAGACGAAAACCCTGCCGCCTCGGCCTTGAACGTCCACTTCGTAGCGCCTGAGGCGAGATCGAACGCATGGAATGTCCCGTCGAGGTCACCGAGAAAGATCATGTCGCCGGCGATCACGGGCACGGCCCCGAAAGCCGTTTTCTCAAGGCCGCGATGCCACTTCTCTATCAGCGGCAGGCGGAGTGTCGTCGCCGATCGGCCGGTGCCCGATGGACAGCCGCGGGCCATCGGCCAGGCATCGGCCGGGGCGGCTTCATCCGCTGCGACCGCCCCCTGAAACAGAGAGAGCACCAACAGCGTGGCGAGCAGTCGTAGTCGTTTCATCGGGCGGCCTCGTAGAGGCGGGCGAAGTCGTCGATGCTGACAGGCCGCGGGTTGAAGCCACCGGTCCACTGGGTGGCCGCCGCGGCGGCGAGCGCCGGCCCATTGGGCGCGGGGATGCCAAGAGCGGAGAGCGTCGTCCTCAGGTTCGACGCGGCCAGCAGCCGGGAGAGCCATGCGGCCAGTTCGTCGCCGGCCGCCTCCGGGCCTGTATCGATGCCGACGTCGTGCAGGAGCTCCGCGTAGGCCGTGCCGCAGGAGACCGCATTGAACCTGACGACATGCGGCAGCATGAGGCCCACCGCCTGGCCATGCACGACATGGTGGGCCGCCGTGAGCGGATTGGCCAGCGCGTGGGCCGCGCCGAGCATCGCGTTTTCAATCGC
>JBBAVO010000176.1:0-5903 GCA_040397635.1 Pirellulales bacterium | reverse complement strand
AAGTCATACCACATGCCAACGCCGTAGCGGTTCTGGTTGGCAAACGGGAACTCAAACTGCGGATCGGAGCCGTAGAGGTACTCGAAACCGATCCGGAAGAGCTTCTCGCTGCGTCGGCCCCGCCATGCCCAGCCGGTCTGCACGCAGACGTTCCCGCCCCAGTCGAGTTCCTGTCGCGAGATGCCGTTGATGGCGAAGAACGGTGCGCCGCGAATACCGGTGGGCCTGGCCTGAATCAGTTCCGTGCCATATTGAAATTCCCAGGGTTCCGAGCCCCCGGAATTGAAGAACGAGTAGCCAACCTCGCCGTAGAGCCGCAGCCAGTCGAACAGGTAGTAGGAGTTGCCCCAGACGATGCAGTCGCGGACGTAATTGACCCGCTCATAGTCTGGGTGCTTGATCATCGCCTCGTCGCCGAGGTGGGCGCTGTTGTGGTAGTACGCCAGCTTCGTCTGCCAGCGGCCGATGCCGTAGACGAGCGGCACGCCGAACCGGTAGTCGGCGCTGCGGAGGTCCCGATCTTCTTGCGGGTCGAGCCGCACGAATGCCGCTCCTTCGATCTGCACCTCGAAGCCCTGCGGGTGCAGCACGGGATCAGAACCGAATCGCAGGATCGACGCCCGGCCGCCGAGTGTCGTATCCCACATCGTGCCGTTGGCCGTGCCGGGATTCAGCGGATCGTTCCCAGTGTCGCGATACACCGAGGTACCGATCCGTGATTCCTTTGGCCCGGCGAGGTAACTCGTGTAGATCAGATTGTTGGGCAAGATCTGCCAGAACCATGGACGCGCCGCCCACAGATCGTCGAAGCCTTCGGGGAATCCGCCGCCGGGCACCGTGCATTCATCCGGGCAGCATGGCGCCGCTTCGTAGGGCATGTCGAGTACGACCGGCCCGCGCGGCTGCGTGGGCGGCAGCACCTGCAGCGGAGGCAGACTGTCTGGCTCGGTGATCGGAGCCGACTCCTGCAGCGGCGCTGGGATCGGGTAGATGCCGGGTGAGTCCACTCGCTCTGCTGTCCAGGTTAACTCGGCCGCAGCCACCATTCCGCCCATGGACAGGGCCAACGCGACGGCAACGAGGAGCACGGACGCGCGACGGCCCGCTGCGTCGCCGTACGACGGCAGGCTCGCGGAGACTCGTGTCGTGGGCAGGGCAGTGACCAGCATGAACACCATCGGTGAAACGAGCAACGCGGCCAGCAACCCGCCGCAACGAGCGGCGGGTTGCGGATCATGACCACCGCTGCAACACTCTACGGTTCTGCGATTGATGGCCCCATATTGATCGGCTTCGCGAAGCTCCCTCCACCAGCGAAGGAATGGTTTCGGAAGACATCGACCGGCCGCGATCGTGGGTAGGCATGTCACCGGGGAAACCGGGGCAATCCTGCGAACTTTCGAAGCCCCCATTCACCGCCCTTTCACACCACGACCGCCATGACGCAGCCACAGCCAACCTCCCAGAATGAACCGCCCGATGCCGAAGGCACCGCCGCTGCGTTGGGACGCATTCCCAGCGGTCTGTTCGTGGTGACATGGCGCGCACAGGAGAACGATGCCGAAGCAACAGACCGCGCCATGCTCGCGAGTTGGATCATGCAGGGCGGCTTCGTGCCGCCGCTGATCACGATCGCAGTGGGCACGTCTCGTGACCTTCTGGCGGCGATCGATCAGTGCTCGCCGTTCGTCGTCAACGTGCTGGGGGAGTCGCAACGACCGCTGCTGGCCCGCTTCGGCAAGCCCGCGGGCCCGGGCGAGGATCCATTCGCCGGACTGGCAGTGGACCGCAGCCCGTCCGGCACGGCCCTGATCCCCGACGCGATTGCCTGGCTCGAATGCCAGGCCGTGACACAGGCCGGCGGAGGCGGCGGCCAGATGGGCGATCATGTGATCATCCTCGCCCGAGTCCTCGCGGCTGGCACCGGTCCCGAGCAGGCACCACTGGTGCATGTCCGAAAAAATGGGCTACGCTACTGAGCGGATCGAGGGTGAGCCTCCAGGCTGAAACACGGGAACAGAATCATGCACGATCGAACATTTCCCCTTCAACGCCGCGACTTTGTGTCGCTCCTGCTGTGCAGTTGCTTAGCCCTCGCGGGCTGCTCCGATCAGCGGGCCAGCAACACGTCCGCGACGACGACTGGCACCATTCCGGGATCCGGCAGTGGAGCGTCCGGCCCCAAGCGTCTGATCTTCATCACCAACGGCGACGATCCCTTCTGGGATGCCTGCAATGCCGGCCTGATCGAGGGCGCGAAGCAATTCGGCATCGAGTCGCAGGGGTTGCGAGTCGTGATGGAGAAGAACAACGCCTCGGCGCAGGGGCAGATCGAAAAGCTGCGGCAACTCGGCAGCCAGTCCGACGTGGCCGGCGTGGCCATCTCGGTCATCCAGGCGGAAAATGCCGCGATCGTCGAGGAGATGAAAAACCTCGCCGCCAAAGGGGTGAAGGTGATCACGGTCGACAGCGACGTAAACCGCAACACGTTCCGTGACGCACGGCCCTTCTACATCGGCACCGACAACATCGAGGGAGGACGCCTGCTCGGCACAGCAGCCAAAACGCTTCTCGAGAGCCGTGGCAAGACCGCCGGCAAGTACGTGCAGTTTGCCGGCTTCACCGACAACGACAACGCGCGGGCGCGGATGAACGGTTTCAAGGAGTCGATCGGCAGTGGGTTCACCGAGGCCGACCGCATGAGCGACGAGATGGACCTGTCCAAAGCCCGTGACAACGTCCGCACGGCCTTGGTCAACCACCCAGACGTCGTGGCGCTTGTCGGCATCTGGGCTTACAACGCTCCGGCGATCGCCGAGGTAACGCATGAACGCGGCGTCCGTGATCGCCTGACGGTCGTCACGTTCGATGCCCAGGCAGCGGCCTTGAACCACATGGCCGCCGGCAAAATCGACGCGATGGTGGTGCAGAATCCTTTCGAGATGGGTATCCAGACTGTCCGCCTGCTGCGTGCCATGCTCGGGGGTGACGAGGCGACCATCAAAGAAATGTTTCCACGGCGGGGTGAGCCCGATGGCGATATCTACACCACGGGCCTGCGGCTGATCGTGCCTTCCGACGCAAGTCCGCTCGGCAGCGAAAAGCTGAACACGAAGAACGTCGAGGTTTTGCCGCTGCCGGCATTCCGCGAGTGGCTGGCCAAGTATGGCCTGTCGAGTTCCTGACGCCGGCCAACGGCCGCTATCCAGAGCCCAGCCATGTCGCAGTCGCACTCGTCTTACAAGCCGGCGTTCCTTCTCCGTCCAGGTGAGTGGGCTCTGGTCGCCGCCATCGCGATCGCCATCGCGCTGACAGCCCTGGTGGATGCCAACCACAGCTATTGGTTTCAACCGTTCGACAGCCTCCGCGACATCGCCCGCAACACGGCCCTGCTCGGCATCTTTGCCCTGGGCGCCACCGTGGTGATCATCGCCGGTGGCATCGACCTCTCGGCAGGCTCGATGATCGCGCTCTCGGGAACCGTCTGCGCCACGACGATGCTCGCACTCGCCCCTGCCCAGATGATGGGCTTCAAGCCGGTCGGAGCGGTTGCCGTGGTGGCGGGATGCCTCGCGAGCCTGCTGGTCGGATTTCTGGTGGGCACGCTTCATGCCTGGCTGATCACTGCCGTGAGGCTTCCTCCGTTCATCGCCACGCTAGCCACGCTCGTCGGTCTGCGGAGCTTCGCGAGGGCCCTCTGCGAGAGCACGACGGCGGCGTTCACTCCCACGAAGAGCGCGCTCATCAACATCTCCGACCCCTTCTTCAAGACGGTTCGCGACAACGTCTGGATTCCGGTGGCCGTGTTCGGCGTGCTCGCGATCATCACCTGGCTGCTCCTCACGCGGACGGTGCTTGGCAGGCATATCCACGCCCTCGGCGGTAACGAGCAGGCCGCGCGGCTCGCCGGTATCCGCACCGACAACGTCAAGTGGTTCGCCTATTGCTTCGGTGCGATGACGGCGGCCTTGGCGGGCCTGTTCTACATGGCCAACGAATCGGTGGCGGCACCTGTGAATCAGGGCCGCGGCCACGAACTCAATGCCATCGCCGCGGCCGTCGTCGGCGGCTGCTCCCTGGCAGGCGGGGTCGGCACCGTACCCGGTACGGTGCTCGGTACGATTTTCCTACGGGTCGTGATCGACGCGGTGTCGAAGATCATCAAGACAGGTGCCGACGTCTACGAGGGGCTGATCGTCGGCATCGTGGTGGTGATCGCCGTCACGCTGGCCCAGGTGGGGCAGTTCGCCAAGGGCGGCCGAGGTCTCCTGCCGGGAGCCCTGGGACTGTGTGCCATTCCCACGCTGGCGGTGTTGTGTGGTGCCATCGTGTCGATGACCGCCGGAGGCCGTATTGGTATTGCCGCCGGCGTCGGCGCAGCCGTTTTTCTATCCCTGCTGCGGACCTGGGAATCGCGGCGGACTGCCTGATGACGCGAGGGCGGGCATGAACGTTTCCACAGGCACCAAGGCCGCCGACCACGCCGACTCCCCAGCCGTCGTGATGCGAGGCATCACGAAGCGATTTCCGGGTGTCGTGGCACTCGCTGATGTCACGCTCGAAGTTCGCCGTGGCGAACTCCACGCCATCTGCGGCGAGAACGGTGCCGGCAAGAGCACGCTCATGAAGATCCTCTCGGGCGTCTACCAGCCCGATGAGGGAACGCTCGAGATCGCGGGCGTGCCCGCGCGATTCACGGGCACGCGGGATGCGGAGCAGGCCGGCATCGCGATCATCCATCAGGAATTGGCGCTCGTGGAGGACCTCTCCGTGGCGGCCAATGTGTTTCTTGGCCGCGAAAAACGCACCGCCCTCGGGCTCCTCGACGACCGCAGCATGCACGACGAATGCGGCCGGTTGCTCGAATCGCTCGAGTGCCCGGTGTCGCCGGCCACGCGGACGGGTAGCCTGCGGGTTGGAGACCAGCAACTGGTTGAGATTGCCAAGGCCCTGTCGCTGGACGCGTCGATCGTGGTGATGGACGAGCCCACCAGCGCCCTTACCGAGTCGGAATCGGCGAGACTCGAAAGGACCATCAAGCGGCTGCTGGCTGTCGGCACCACGATCCTCTACATCTCGCACAAGATGGACGAGGTGTTCCAACTGGCCGATCGGATCACCGTGCTCCGCGATGGGCGGCATGTCCGCACGGTGAACCGGGCCGACACGAATCCCCGCGAGATCACCAGCTGGATGGTGGGACGCGAACTGGCCGACCACGACGCTCGCCAAGCCCGCACCCATGGGCCGAAGTTGCTCGAAGTCCGCAGCCTCACCCTCCCCTGGCTGGATCACCCGCGGGGCTACCGGCTCTCGAACGTGTCGTTCGACCTGCATGCCGGCGAAATCCTCGGTGTCGCCGGTCTGATGGGCGCCGGACGCACGGAACTTTTGGAGACGATCTTCGGCGCCGGCGAGCCGACCTGGACCGGCGAGATCCGGCTGGATGGCAAGCCGGTTCGTTTTCACCATCCACGTGAGGCCTGCGACGCCCGGATTGCGATGGTGACGGAAGACCGCAAGCGGCTCGGGCTGTTTCCCGATCTCGACGTTGCCGGCAACGTGAGCCTCTGCAGCCTTTCTGAGGCCCTTCGCGGCGGCCTGCTCTCGCGGCAGCGTGAGGAAGCTCTCGTCGCCGGACCGATCCGCGACACGGGCGTGAAGACACCGGGGCCCCATGCGGCGATCACCGGCCTCTCCGGCGGCAACCAGCAGAAGTGCATCATCAGCCGCTGGCTGCTGACGAAACCAGCGATCCTGCTGCTCGACGACCCCACGCGGGGCATCGACGTGGGTGCGAAGGCTGAACTCTACGCCCTCATCGACCGGCTCTGCCGCGAGGGGCTCGGCGTGATTCTGACATCGAGCGAGCTGCCGGAACTGCTCACGCTCGCCGACCGGAT
>JBBAVO010000175.1:0-5930 GCA_040397635.1 Pirellulales bacterium | reverse complement strand
CCGCCGATCCCGGCTCCCGCTCCACGATTGCGTGGCAGGATGCCAGGTTTCCCGGGACGAAGTCGCCCTTCTGGCACGGCGGGGCTTTTGCTACGTTCCCCCGCCGCCGCAGTCTACCAGCAGGGAATCGAGACGTGATCAAGCGACGCCCTATCCGCAACAAGCTCCTGCTCGGTGGTGCGCTCGTCGGCATCATGGTCGCCGTGCTGTCGGCCAGCAGCTTTCTCGGCGTCTATTCCTACCGGCGGCTGGTGCGGTCGCTGAGCTGTCGGGCGGCTGAGCTGCCCCGCGCCAGCGACTTGAACGCCAGCGTTGGGAGCCTGCGGCTGGCGCACGCCCGCGCGCTCTCGGGGGAGGCTGAGTTCGGACTGGTTGACATGGTGACTCCAGGTGCGACTGAGGACGACGAGGAGCCAGTGTTCGCAGACACGTTCACCGGGCAGATCGTCCGCACACGATGGACGCTCGACCGCTACTGTGAAGAGTTGGCAGAGGGCGAACCGGACGACATGCCGTTTCCCTTCGGCGACCGGAGCCGCGAACGGGAAACGGCCGTGGGCATCGCGAACTGCCTCGACACCATCGATGCAATCATCACGCCGGCACCGCCGGTGGCGGACGATGCGGGCGAGGAGGCAAACAGCGTGCCCTGGGAGCGAGGGCGGCTGCTCGAGAGCGGGCCGCACCTCGACCGGCTGGCAGCACTGTCAGCCGCGTTGCCCACGTTTCTGCAGGAGCGTCTCCACGACCTCTCGCACGAAGTCCGCAGCGGCTATCGCACGTTGATCGTCACGACCTGGGCCTCGGCCTTGGCGGCCGCGGCGCTCCTGGCGGCACTCGGCGGACTCAGCTACCGCTGGGTGTTTCGGCCGCTGCGTCTGCTCGGCAACGGGTCTCGGCGGGTGGCAGCGGGCGATTTCGGCTTCCGGCTCAAGCTCGATACGAGCGACGAGATGGCGGAACTGGCCGCTGCGCTCAACGACATGACGGAGCGGTTCGAGGAAATCCGTGACGACCTGGACCGGCAGGTGCAGCTCCGCACCCGCGAGGTGATCCGCAGCGAGCAGCTGGCGAGCGTCGGCTTCCTGGCCGCGGGGGTCGCCCACGAGATCAACAATCCGCTGGCATCGATCGCGATGTGTGCGGAATCGCTCGAGAGCCGGCTGCAGTCGCTGGCCCCGGACGACGCCGATGCGCCGATCGTAAAACGCTATCTGGAACTGATCCAAAACGAGGCCTTCCGCTGCAAGGGAATCACCGAGAAACTGCTCGATTTTTCGCGTCTCGGCGAGGTCCGCCGGCAGGCGACCGCGATGGTGGCGCTCGTCACCGATGTCGCCGACATGCTGCGGCATGTCGGCCGGTTCGCTGGTCGCTCGATCGAGATCGAGGAGGGCCCCGACGTGTTGGTGATGGTCAATCCTCAGGAGATCAAGCAGGTGGTCCTCAACCTGCTCGTCAACGCGTTTGACTCGATCGATGGGTCTGGGCATGTCCGCGTGGGCGTGCGGCGGAGCGGCACCGAGGCGCTGCTGACGATCACTGACGATGGCTGTGGCATGACGGAAGAGGTGCTCGAACACCTGTTTGAGCCGTTCTTCACCCGACGGCGGTCAGGGCAGGGGACAGGGCTCGGGCTGTCGATCGTCCATCGCATCATCGCTGACCATGGCGGCAGGATCGCAGCCTCGAGCGCCGGGGTCGGACAGGGCTCGACGTTCCGGGTCACGCTGCCGCTGGCGGCCGTGGGCGATGCTGCCGTGCCCCAGAGCCCACCTCCAGCCACCGACCAGCATGCCCACGCCGCCTAACGCCCATCCGGGAGGTTTGCCATGAAACAGCACGTCAGACCGATGCGAATCCTGTTTGCCGACGACGAAACCTCGATCCAGGAATTGATGCGTATCGAGCTACCGCGGCTGGGCCACGAGGCGACGGTCTGCCCTGACGGTCGCACGGCGCTGGCCGCCCTCGATCGCACCTCCTACGACTGCGTGATTGTCGATCTCGACATGCCAGGCGTGGGCGGTCTCGAAGTGATCACGCGGGTGAGGGAGACGTCGACCGACACGGAGACGGTGATCATCACCGGAAAGTCATCACTCGAGAGTGCGGTGGCGGCGGTTCGGCAGGGGGTCTTCGACTACCTCACCAAGCCCTGCAAATTAGCCGAGATCCAGGCCGTGCTCGAGCGGGTGAGGAAGAAGCGGGAGCTGACAAGCCGGCTGCGGGCGCTCGAACGCCGCGTCCGTCGGGCCGAGGGCACGAGCCAGCTCGTGGGCGCATCTTCGGGATTGGAACGGGTGCGGCGACTGGTTGCCCGCGTGGCGGCCAGCGATGCAAACGTGCTCATCCGAGGCGAGACCGGCACGGGCAAGGAACTGGTGGCCAGGGCCATCCACGAGGGCAGCCCTCGGGCTACGGGGCCGCTGGTGGCGGTCAACTGTGGCGCGCTGCCGGAGCATCTGGTGGAGAGTGAACTGTTTGGCCATCGCAAGGGTGCCTTCACCGGTGCCGATGAGCACCGGGCCGGACTCTTTGAGGTGGCCGACGGCGGCACGCTCTTCCTCGATGAAATCGGTGAACTTCCCAAGCAGTTGCAGTCACGGCTGCTGCGGGCGCTCGAGAGCGGTGAAATCCGCCGCGTGGGCGACAACCAGCCGATCACGGTCGATGTGCGGGTCGTCTGCGCCACGCACCGCTCCCTGGAGGAGATGGTGGGTGCCGGGGAGTTTCGTGAGGACTTGCTCTTCCGGATCAATACGTTCGAGATTGCGATTCCGCCGCTGCGGGAACGGATCGACGATCTACCGGAGTTGGTGCGGCACTTCGTGCGCAAGGCAAGGCCGCAGATGCCACCCGATGCCGAAGTCGCGATGCCAGAGGTGTTTGCGGCGCTCGCCCACCATCGCTGGCCGGGGAATATCCGCGAATTGGCCAACGTGATCGAGCACGCGCTGGTGCTCTGCGATGACCTGCCGCTGTCAGTGGAGCATCTGCCGGCCCGGCTGGGGGCTTCACTTCCCCAGGCCACCGCTCCCGCGAAACCCGTCGCCGGACCGAACGCCGACCCCACGGGCAACGCAGTTGCGTCACCCGTCGCCACCACGCCACCGCGCAAGCCCGAAAGCCTCCGCGATCTGGAGATGCGGGCAATCCTCGAAGGGCTTGAACGCAACCACGGCAACAAGGTCCGCACGGCCGAGGAACTCGGCATCAGTCTCAAGACGCTCTACAACAAGTTGCACCAACTGCAGGAAGCGGCACCGGTGGCGTGACCCAGTTAGCCCGTCTTGCGGACCACGCCGACGAGCACGCCAAGCACCCTCGCGTTCTTCACATAGATCGGCTTCATCCCAGCATTGGCCGGCTGCAGGCGGATGCGATCCCGCTCCGGAAACCAGTGCTTCAGCGTGGCCTCGCCGTCCTCCGTCTGGGCCACCACGATGTCGCCGGAATGCGCGGTCTGCTTCTTCTGGATAACAACCCAATCGCCATCGGCGATCTGGGCGTCGATCATCGAGTCCCCCATCACCTTGAGTACGAAGTGATTGTCACGCTTGAAGAGGGTTTCGAAGTCGATCCGCTCGCTCTGCTCTTCGGCCGGTCGCAGCGTGCCGGCCGCTACCAAGCCCGCCAGTGGCAGCCCCCGGAGATGAGCCGGTTCTGCCACCAGTTCGATCGCCCGCGACATGTTCTTGCCGCGGGTGATCAGTCCCTTGCGTTCAAGCGCCTTGAGATGACAGACCACGCCGTTCGGTGAGCGGATCTTGAAAGCCGTGCCGATCTCGCGGACCGTCGGACCGTAGCCGCGAGAATGAATCTTGTCGCGAATGAAAGAGTAAATCTCCATTTGACGCTCGGTCGGTGCATCCTCGCCGTCGGTAACGCTGGCATCTGCCGTCCGGCCCGGGAAGCCTTTTTGAAGCAGGCCGTTTTGGAGCGAGGCCACGCTCCGCAGCGCCGCGGCTGAAGCGACGGGCCGTTTTCCCGCCGATTTGCCTGCAGCAGCGCGTTGGACAGAGGCCTTCTTGGACGACGTTTTGCCGGCGAGGGTTTTGGACATGTGTGTCGAGCGGTGACGACGCTTTCCTTGGGGTGTTGTGGTGAACTGGTGTATGATCGCGAGACCTGATGAATACCTCCGCCAACGGCAGAGTTTCATAGTCTTTCGTGTGTGTGGACGCCAGTATCTTACTATACGGCCGTTCATTTTCAAGTCCTCTGGCAAGACTTTTTGGGAGCTGCACCACCATGCATCGTTTGAGTGGCCTTTCGAGCCCGGTCGGTACCTTCCGTCGTGCCCTTGTTTTCGCCGTTGGTTGCCTGACGGCCCTGCTGTTGGCGGCGGCCGCGATGCCTCTGGCGACTGTCCACGGCCAGACGGCGGTCGCTGAGCCTGCGGGCCAGGTGGGCAAGGCGGCCGACAAAGACGTCAAAGATGCCAAGACCACCGACAAGCAGTCCAAGAAGAAGTCACCGGTGATCGCCCAGATCACACTGGCCGGGTCGATCCCCGACGGGGTTGGCCAGGGCGGGCTCTTGGCTGATGTGTCGCCGCACCTGCACCGTCTCGTCGAGCGGCTCGACAAAGCTGCCACCGATTCGCGGGTGAAGGGGGTGGTGCTGTCGATCGAATCGCCGGCTATCGGCCGTGGACGTGCTGAGGAACTGCGGGCAGCGATCGGCAGGATCCGCAAGGCCGGCAAGCCGGTGGCCGCTCATCTTGTTGGAGGCGATCCGGTGCACTACGTGGTGGCATCGGCCTGCGACACGGTGTCGATGCCGCCGGCGGCCACGCTCGAGATCACGGGTGTGCGGACGGAGGTGACCTTCTTCAAGGCGATGCTCGACACGCTCGGAGTCGATGCCGAGATCCTGCAGGTGGGAGAATTCAAGGGGGCGGGCGAGCCGCTCACGCGGACGAGCATGAGCCCGCAGCTCCGTGCCCAATACGAGCAGTTCGTTGGGGATCTCTACGAGCAGCTCGTCGAGCGGATTGCCGCCGATCGGAAGCTGCCCGCGAATGAGGTTCGCACGCTGATCGACACCGGTGTGTTCACACCCGAGACGGCCCTCAAGGCGAAGCTCATCGATGCTGTGGCCTACGAGGATGAGATCATCAGCGGTCTGGCCGGCCGTCTGAAGCTCGACGAACCGAAGGTGGCCCGTGACTATGCCGAGCAGAAAATGGACAACGATTTCTCCGGTATCGGCGGGCTCGTGAAGCTCGTCGAACTCCTCTCGGGCCAAAAGCAGGCTGCAGCTGCAGGCAAGGACAAGCAGGTCGCCATCATCTATCTCACGGGGGAGATCAAGGAAGGGAAGGGCAAGGACGAGTTGCTCGCCGGCGGGTCGGCCGGATCCGACAGCGTCATCGAGGCGATTCGGGATGCTGCGAAAGACGACAAGGTGGCCGCGATCGTGCTGCGGATCGATTCGCCTGGCGGATCGGCGTTGGCGAGCGATCTGATCTGGCGGGAGGCGGAGCGAACCACCAAGCCTGTGGTGGCGAGCCTTGGGGACACTGCGGCCAGTGGCGGCTATTACGTGGCGGTGGCGGCCGACAAGATCGTGGCGGCCCCCGGCACGCTCACTGGATCGATTGGCGTGGTGGGCGGCAAGATCGCCGTCGGCAAGGCCCTGGAGAAATATGGCGTGCATACGGACGTCGTGTCCAAGGGCCGCAATGCGGGCTGGCTCTCGATGCAGACGCCGTTTACCGAGCAGGAGCGGGAGGTGTTTCTGGCGACGATGAAAGACGTCTACAGGCTGTTCACGTCGAAGGTGGCCGCCGGCCGCAAGCTCGACATGGAAACCGTCGGCAAGCTCGCTGAGGGCCGCGTTTTCACCGGTCGGATGGCGAAAGACCTCGGGCTGGTGGATCGTCTCGGCACGCTTGACGACGCCATCGACGAGGCGAAAAAGCT
>JBBAVO010000174.1:0-5936 GCA_040397635.1 Pirellulales bacterium | reverse complement strand
CGCAACGGTGGAGAGACGGCTTCAGGGACTCGATCTTATGAGTGGAATCGTCCGGACTGCGATCGGGATCTCATTCCTGGTGGCGATGACGGGGCTGTGCCTCGGGGATCCTCCCGCCCCGGCAACGCTCGTCTACGACGAAAACTTCAATAGCTACGCCGACGGCGAACAGCCATCGTCCATCTACGAACTGCAGGACAAGCCACTCGATTCCGGTGAAACGATCGGGGGCCGCTATGCCATCAACAATGGCAATCGGCACATGCTCGTCGCGCCTAAGGTCGCTGATTTCGACCTCACCTTCACCGTCAAGCCGCATCCGATGGCCCTGCGTGCGCCGACGATGAACGTCGAGTTCCGAACCGACCCACATGGGCTCCGGGGTTACCGTATCGCCCTCTGGATGGGCACCTACAATCGTGTCGACCTGGCCTTCTGGGACAACACCACGTCGCCGCCAATTATGCAGAAACTGGCCTCGCCGCAGGTTCCGGAGTTCAAACTGCCCGTTCCCGAGGCCATCCGGTTCCGCTTGAGAGTGCATGACCGCGATATCGAGTTCAGCCGCAACGATCAGTCGCTCCTGAAATTCACCGACCCGAATCCAGCCTCACGGGCTCCTGCTTCAGGCAACATCACCTTCTCGAGTAACCCGGCCACCTATATTCCAGAGGATGTCGCGCCACTCTTTTTCGACGATATTCGTCTGGAATCGCCCGACCGCGGCGAAGCCATCCGGACTCTCTTCCAGAAGCGATACGACATCCCCCAGAGTCTGCGGGCCGTCAGTGTGGCGACCCATCATGAGCTTCAGATCGCCGAGATCGTTGGCACGGGGCTCGACGACCTGCGGACCGATGCGCCAAGAGGACGCATCTTTCGCGTGACGGGCGGCGTGCAGTTTCCGGTGCTGGAAGGTCTCAAGGCACGGGCCACCGCCGCACTCACGCCCTATCTCCGGCTCGAGCGGCCCAATGGCAGCGTGATCCTCAAGCAGCGGATTTTTGACGGCATTCTGGGCAACATGCGACCGGGCCTTCCCGGCGGCGGCGCAGCACAGTTACTACGGCTGATGACCTCCTACGCCGAACCGCCACACTACGGCGTCGCGCTCCATACCCAGAAGGCCGCCGACGCCACTGGCCCACAGTCGTCCACTCGTTTTGTCACCGCCCTGCCGGAAGATTTCAATGTCGTCGTCGGCTGGGAATACTTCATGGACAATGATCATCTCGAGGCGAGCGGCCCGGTGGAGGCGATCTACCACCGGGATGGCAAACTGCTTTACGCCGGCATGCCGCTGCGAGTCGGCGACCTGTCCCTCACGCTCGACAGCCCACCGTCTGCCGGACTGATCGCCCGGGTCTCCGACAAGAACTCGGATGCGAAGGGCTTCGTCCAGCGTTTCAGCGAGAATCACTATTTTCTGGAGGGCGATCCGGCACGGTTCACGGTGTCGTTGGCCGCCGGGCCCAAAACCCCTTTGCCGACCGAGTTTCAGTGGCGGCTCCTCGACGCTTACCGGCGACCGGTGGAGGGGGGCGAGGGCCGAAAACGATTCGCCGCTGCCACCGGCGAACGGGCGACAACGCTCCGCAGCATCGGCCGCGAACTCATCAGCGCCGAGCTGCCAATCGGCTTGCTGCCACCAGGCGTGTATTGGCTGGATCTCGATGCCGACGGCATCGAACTGAAGCGGGCCTTCAGCGTCGTGCCCGCGAAGCAGCGTGCTGGCAATACCGCCGCACGTGCCTCCGGGCTCCCCTCGATCGCCGGACAGTTCTACCCCGCCATGACCACGACCAAAGACTCAGGGCACTATGTCTCGGAGTCCGGCGCCCGCAACACCGGCTGGCAGGAAATGCTAGCCGCCTTCAACATGAAGATCACTGGTGTGCCGCCCGGTGTCACCATTCCGGATGCGAAGCTCGCCTTTTCCCCAGGGCAGCGGATATGGACATCCGGTTCCTTCTCTGATCAGGCCGTGCAGGCGTTTCTCGCATCGAAGGAATACCAGCCGCAGCCGGACGACGCGGCATTGCGCGATCCCAAGGCGACCGTTGCAGACAGGCAGCGGATCATTCGGCAGTCGCATTTTAAGGAATGGATCGATCACTGGTGCCGCGTGCGGACCGACAACGAGGCCGCACAGCGCACGCTGTGGAACGAGCATGCGGCCGGCAGTGAGTATTGCTCCTATGGCCCACCCCTGATCAACACCTTCTCGTACGGCAACCTCTACGGTGGCCGCTACTACGGCTGGGATGCGCGAGTGGTCGCGGGGAGTCTCCGACTGATCGACGTCTTCAAGATGGAGACCTACCCGCACGACTTCGGCCGACAGCCGGCGAGCTACACACCCTCGATCGCCCAGACCAAGATGGCCTTTCCAAAGGCCGGCTGCGGGTGGGAGATGTACGGCGCCCAGGGCTACGTGATCGACAACCGCACCGCCGAGGGCCGGGCCCCGAACGGGCTGGGCTACCCCAGCCGTAACTTTCTTGCCCATCAGGTCGCCGAGCAGACGCTCGGCCCGTGGTACTTCGCAGACGACGCTCTCCATCCAGCCGGACACACACACATCGCCCCGCAGACTGGCCAGTGGACCCAGGAGATGCTCTTCGGAATGATCGACGGCCTGCGGGCGGCAGCGGACGTCACGAGCCTCACTCCGGTACGGTCGCCGGCCTTCGTCAGCTCGTGGGCGGCGGCCGATCTCGATCCCTCGTGGCAACGAGGCGTAGTGAACAACGCGGCGGCTGAGGCACCGGCCTACGCCTACCTGCAGTCACGTCTGGCAGGCCTCGCGGGCGGCTTCTTTCTCGACATCGCCGACGTCGGCAAGCTCGACCGCCAACGTGCCGACATCCTGGTGTTGCCCCCGATGCGCGGTGCCACGCCGGAGCAGGTCGCGGCCATCCGCCGCCTTTATAAGGAGGGCATGGCCTTGGTCTGTTTTGATGACGCCACGGGGCTGGAAGATCTCTTCGGCATCCGTCGGCTCAGTGAAGGGGTCGCATTTCGATCCGTGGAACGTGCCGCCAAAGACACGCTGCTCACGGGCCTGGAAACGGCAGCGTTGACCGAACGGGTCGCGCACGACGGCACAGCAATGTACGAACTGGCCGGCGCCACGGAGGTGCTCTCCGCCTGCGACGGCAGGCACCGTCGGGTGGCACCGATGCTGACCCTGCATCGCCCCGCGAAGAGCCCGGGCGCCCTGTTCTTTGCGGCGGGGGCCACGGATGTTGGCAGGCGGCGTCATCAACCGGACGACCTGAATCTCGAGGGCGAGGTCTTGAGCAGACTGGTGCAACAGTCCCTGCGCCGTGGACTCCTGGCTGTCGCTGATCCGGTCGCGCGGGTCAGCCCGCCCGCCTCGGTATTGGCATACCGCCAGCCCGACGACAGTCTGTATGTCGTGGTGATGGAAAGCTCCGGGCCTTTCAGCAACGGACTCCCTCAGGAGGTGGACCTGCTCCTCCGCGGCCCCGGGGCCGACACGGCGACTCTGGAGTGCGACCATCCGCTCCTCGAGGGGCCTCGCCGTGCCGGGCAACGCCGCGTGACCATGATGCTCGAGCCCGACGAGGTGGTCTGCCTGACGGTGGTCGGCATGCAGGACAAGCCGCCATCCGACGGTCAATAACGGACGCCCACGCCGAGATTCGTGAAGAAGTTGGGCGTGGTCTCGTTCAGCCCCCAGCCGTAGCGGAGCCCCAGTTCGAGATCCTTGGTCACAAGCACGTGACCACCGAAGCTGATGTACTGGATGTTCAGCGGCAGTTCCTTGCCCGAGGAAAAGATGCCGAAGTATTCGGTGTGCACGTTCCAGCGTTCGCCGACGGGAATCTTCAGCACGCTTGAGGGAGCCCACTGGTTGAAGGCATCCTCCTCGACGAAGCCCGTGCCGTATCGCATGGCCGAGTTCCACTCCCAGCCGTTGGCAAACCGCCAGCCAAACGCCTCCCCAGCCATGAGCGTGGACTGCGTCGTCGGGCCATAGGTAGGCGTGAAGCCCTGCACGATCAGGGCCGATTGTGGAATCCACCCCGCCTGCTCCGATGTCTCGATCTTCGTGCCGTAGAGCACCCGGCTCTCATACTCGGAGATGACGTCCTCTCCGCCGATCTCATTGCCCGAGACCGTGCCGGGGCCACCCGCCTCGTAGTTGAAGCCGACGCGGAGTTCGACCTTGTCGCCCAGCCCTCGCCGCACCAGCAATTCCGGCACGCTGTGTGCCTCGGGTCCCAGCCGATTGTCGATGAAGGAGTAGGACGCTTCGAGGATCGTCCGCTGCGCACCAGCCGTAGTGGGGGCAAAGGTGAACGAGTCGCGGTCGGTCTCGATCTCGTCGGGTCGGGCGGCCGCCGACCGGTCGAGCTGGCCTTGGCCCACTGCGTCCTGCACCGTCGCTACTGCGGCCAGCGTTGCCATCGTCAGGACCATCAGCAGGCGACCACCGGGCAACGCCCCGGGCCACCAGCATGCTGAATCAAAGCATCTCTCATCAGGCCACACCGCTTGCCTGATCGGCCAGATCCCCATGCATGCCCCCGGCGATGTTCCTGAGATTTCGGTGAATCGACCGCCTGAGCGGAATCGTTTGAGGCTTTGCGGCGGTCCGGTCAGACTGCCCAAAAGCCCCCACACTTCCAAGCGGGCGGGGCAGGCTGCGAAAACGGGGCGACTTTCAGTCGCCGGTAAGGATTTCGGGTTCCGCGATAGCTGTGTCCGTTGCTTCCCATGCCGATCAGGCCGGCGAATGCACCTGGCCCGATCACACCGATCAATCCGTCTGCCCCAGGAATCGCGCGACGGCGGTGGGGCGGACATGGAGAACAACATGGCATCTGGCGGATGGGCGGTTTCCGGCATTTTCTCTGGCTTGATCACGCTCGCAGCCGCGGGGTTTGCCCTGGGGCAAGAGCAGGATTTCGTTGGCCGCGAGGGCAGCGTCGGCAGCTTCGAGCGGTTCGACCCGGTGCTCAACGACGACGTGATGAACGGCGTTATCCCATCCGGACAGGACTGGTACCTCTTCGGCGAGCCCGAGCGCAGGGGCGTCTACGGTTGGCTCGACGGCGGCTTCATCGGCAACTTCGCCAGCCCGGCCAGCAAGTTCAACGGCCCCTACAACGCCGTGGACCGGGCCAACGAGCCGATGATGAATCAGGCCTATTTCATTGCCGAACAGACCCTGCCCTCCGACGGATCAGCCGGCATCGGAGCCCGTGCCGACCTCCTCTACGGCGAGGATTTTCCGCTCGCCATGTCGCTCGGTTGGGAAACGAACCCGGGCCCACGTGACTGGAACAGCGGCGAATATTACGGCGTCGCGATCCCGCAGCTCTATTCCGAGGTAGGCACCCAGGACTTCAACCTCAAACTGGGCCACTTCTATTCCCTCGTAGGCTACGAGGGCGTGCCGGCGGTCGGCAACTTCTTCTACCTGAAGTCCTACAGCTATCAGTTCGCTGGCCCGTTCACCCACTGGGGCGGGCTGCTCAACTGGCGAGCCACCGACAACCTCGAGGTCAACGGCGGCCTCGTCAACGGCTGGAACGGACTCGCCTCTCCCTACAGTAACGCCAACTTTCTTGGTCGCGTCAGACTGAAGAATGACGACAACTCCAGGGCGGTGCAGTTTGCGATCATTTCAGGCGATGAGGGCACCGACTTCTCGCCGCTCTTCCAACCGCAACCGCTGCTCGTCTCCGCCAACCGCACCCGGTACAGCCTCATCTTCGAAGCCCGCCCGTCCGACAACGTCGAATACGTCTTCCACCAGTGGTACGGTGCCCAGGCCAACGGCCTCGACAACGGCAGCACGGCTATCTGGACAGGCATCGATCAGTATCTCTACTGGTCCGCCAGCAAGACCTGGAAGTGGGGCGCCCGCTTCGAGTGGTTCGACGACATCGACGGCACCCGCG
>JBBAVO010000173.1:1588-5943 GCA_040397635.1 Pirellulales bacterium | reverse complement strand
CAGGCAGGATGCCGGAGCGAACGTCCGGCGACGGGGCATGGGCAGCCCCGAACCGTAGCCGTCTCACCGCCAGACGGTTTTGCGGCGGGCTTCCGCGGGGCGGGGCTGCTGCGGCTTCGGCGGGGACGCGATCACGGGCGGCGGGGCCTTCCGCTGCTCGAGCGTGATTGCCAGCCAGCCGTCGCTGCTCGCCGCCTGCACGGCCTGCACGTCGGCGAGTTTCTCATTCTTCGCGATCTGATCGGGCAGCAACGCGATCGGTCGCTCCTTCGGGAAGATCTTGCCAAAGATGGTTCGCAATGCGAGTTCCATCCGCCCTTCGCGGCCCGGGCCGCCCAGCTGAACCGGGCCCTCGCGTTCGAGAAACACCTGCTGGCCTGAACAGACCGGCCGGTACGCGACGTGCGCGGTCAGGTCATACCAATCGCGGCGGCCGCTCTCGATCGCGTCGAGCGCGACATGGATATGCACGAGGCCATCGCGGCACTCGACTCGGAGTGGCTGCGTCTTTGCGAATGCCACCGCGACCCCCTCGGGCAGCTCGTCGGGAATGCGTGGCTCGACGCCGATCTGCGAGCAGACAAGCTGGATCAGTTCCTCGAGCGTGAGCCGTTTCCCGGCGATGCCGAGCCGATCGAACGCGTTGTTTGCTGAGGATTCGTGCACCTGCAGGCTGAGCATCGCGTCGGAGGGAGCACGGGGCCGCGGGGTGTGGGCGGCCAGTTGGGTGTCTCCCGCCAGCCGTAGCCGCATGGTTGCCACCGAGGATGTCGTCTGCATTGCCACCGCCTTCGGGTCGAGGCCGAGCTTCACGAGCGGCATCCAGACGCGGTCGCGAATGCGATCCGCCATCTTGGCAAACTCCGGCTCCGCCTGCGTGTCCACCTCGCGGCAGGCGCGGGAGATGATCTTGTCGATCACTTCGCGGTTGGCTTCCGGCATCGCCTCCACCTGCTGGTTCTTCGCGATGTTTCGGACCAGTGAGCCCATCACGGGCAACGCATCGAAGCTCGTCTGAATGTTGTCGACACGTGAACGGTTGGAGGCATCACCGGCGGCGTTGCCGAACAGCAGACCCTGCGACGAGATCGTGATCGGCTTGCGGACGGTAAACGCCGAGGCACTGCGGGCCGTCACGGAGACGGGCCCCGATTCGGTGACCGCCCGCGACGCGATGTCGCCATGCACCTCGAGGTTGAAGCAGATCTCATCCTCGTCGGGCACGAGCCGCAGCGTCGTGGTGCGTTCCACGGTGCGGGTGCCGCGGACCTCCCGGCCCATGACGACGTCCTGGAACGGTGCGGTATCGACGGTGGCTCCCGGGAGAAGCTTCCCGAGAAACTGCTGATGCACGGCGATCCGCACGTTGGGAGCAAGGTAATGATCCTCCAGCGCCCGCGCCACCGGCCGCGCGGCGGTCGGATAGAAGCTGCAGATCGAACCGAGTGAGGTCTTCACCGCCATGGCGTCGGCCGCAGACGTTGACAGCTCGAACCGCTCGATCGCGTCGAGCAGTCGGGCAATCTCCACAACCGTACGGCCCGCAGCCTGGCGAGTCATCGCGGCGGCGGCGTCGTTGGCACTGAGTTCTTGTGGGTTGCGGTCGAGCGACGCGAAGAGGGCCGCGGTGGATCGCCACACGGCGACGCGGCGGGCCACGGCGAGAGCGGTGCGGCGGGTGTGCGTCGCGAGGCTCGCGTCGACGGTTGTGTCGGCCAGCGACATGCCGGCGAGCACCGCCTCTCCCAGTACGAGCAGGCTGGCGTCTGCCGCGGGATCGCGGGCGCCCCGCGTGTCTTGAACACCCTGGATCGCGGACCGCGTTCCTTGCGTCCAGATGCCGATCGGCTCGCAGCCTGCGCCGCCCGCGGTGGAGAGCGTCGCCAGATGGTCGAGTTGCTGCCCCAGCTTGAGCGGCCGCGGCCACTGGCTGATGTCGGGCGGAGGCGTTTCGGTTGGAATGGCAGAACCTGCGTCGGGGACTGGAGTCTGGGCGGCCCGCCTGTCGCCCCCACGAAGCCGGTCGAGGAGGCGGCCTGTCGCCGCGTTCCCAGTGACTCGCTGGTCGGCCGCACGGGGTGGGCTCACGCGTGGCTCGGGCCGCCACTCTCCCAGCCAGTTACGGCGACGTTCCGCATCGGGCACCTGCGGGGCGGCGATCACATCCGACCAGTTGACACCATCGGGATCGGTCCATGGTTCGCCCGGTAGCGGCGGCACACCCAGTCCTCCGGCTGTCGTTGGCGCATTGATCGAACGCGGCTGGCTGCTCGCTGGGCGGAAGTGATCGGCGGCCAACGCTTGCGGTTGGACAGGAATCACGGCGGGGGCCTGCGCAAAAGCCTGCGACCAGGTGTGCGGCGAAGCAGGCGTCGTGGACTGCGGCGGCTGCGGCACAGGCTGTTCGACCGGCTGGACGACAGGAGGCTGCTGGACGACAGGAGGCTGTGCGGCCTGCATCCGCGTCATCATCGCCTTCAGCGACGCGGGGGGAGCGGACTGCTCCACTGACAGCGGCGTGGTTCGCGTGTCCGGGCTCGCGGCGACCGGTGACGCAGGCGCGGGCACCGTTGGCATCGGCACCGGTGGCACGGTTGCCACCGACGGCGATGCGGGCGTTGTGGGAGCGGGCTGTGGCGTGAGCGTCTCTGCAAGGACGGCCACCGCAGCAGGGTTCGTCGTGTCGGCCATGGCGATGCGCTCGGGGGGCACGCCCACGTGTTCGATTGGATGTGCGACCGGCGTCAACGGCTGGAATGACTGCTCAGCTGGAGTGGTCGGGGCAATGGCTGGCATGGCCGGCGGGATAATCGGCGGTGCTGTCACGGCCGAGATGCGCGTCTGGGAGCGGGCCGAGAGTTCGGCATGCGCCGCCTCCATCCTGTCGGTCGAGGGGGATGTGGCGGTGGTCTGGTCTTCGAGCCCGAAATAGGGCCCCGGCACCGGGTCCCAGGCCCTTGGCGAAAAGATTGCCGCTGCCAGGAGTAGGCCGGCAACGAACGACGACGCCAAGATTCCGCCCGCCCTTTTTTCGGACATGCCCGATCGCCCCCCTGGCCTTCGACAACGGTCGGCTCGGCCCCATTGCACACGCTGCGAGATGCATCACAGCAGGGAACGGCGCCGGCCTTCCAAGAGGATCGACAGGTACCATCCAAAAAATCGATTCAGAAGGTGCGGCGGGAACAAACAGCCCAGGTGGCCCCGCAAACGAGGTGGCCGACAGGGGGCGGGCAGAATGGGCAATTCCCTTGCTCGCGCTGCGGGCTTGGATGGCTGCGGGTCCCCATGGAAGCCCGCAGCCCGAGGGACGATCTCCGTGCGGGAGAGCCGGCGGTCAGAAGCCCCGGGCGAGTGCCGGCTGTTCGAGCACGGCTGTCCAGGCATCGACGAGGATCGTGAGGTTGGCGTTGCGGTCGATCGATTCCAAGGCCTCGAGCGTGCTGCGAATCGCCTGCGTGGCCTCTTCAGGGCCGGCAGCCCAGGCCCCCACGCGCTGGGCGATCGCCGGATCGGCGGGCTGCTCGCCAGTGACGGAGTGCCGCAGGGCCGCACGATAAAAATCGATCGCCGCTTCGAGTACGACCCGCAGCCGGGCCCGCCGCGGCGGCGCTTCCTTACCGGCGGCATCCACCAACGCACTCGTTTCCCGCGACAGGTCCACGCCGTGCAGCGGCCGCTGCGATAACAGTTCGATCAGCCGACCGCGGAAGGCCGTCAGTGCCGGATCGAGCAGCTGCCGCCCGCGGGCGAGGCTGCCGCCGGCGGCAGCCGCGCACCGGTGAAGCAGAGCGGAATCGACAGGCCCTCCAGTGGCCACGGCCTCCGCCGTGAGGATGCGGTCCACGGCCTCGTCCTCCAGTGGCTGGAATCGCACGATCTGGCATCGCGAGCGGATCGTGGGAAGCTGTCGTTCGAGCGTGGTGCCGACCAGGATGATCACGGCGTGGTCGGGCGGTTCTTCCAGCGTCTTGAGCAGGCAGTTGGCCGCCTCGTCGGCGAGATGGTCGGCATCGAGGATGATCGCCACCTTGCGGCCGCCGAGTGCCGGCCGCAGGAGCAGCCGCCAGCAGAGCCCTTCGCGCATGCGATGCTCTGGATCGCCGATGAGCATCTCGAGCGGGATCGTCGCGCGGTCGGGCGGCTTCGCGACGATGTCGATGTCGGGGTGGCTGCCGCCGTCTGCCTGCACGCACGACGCGCACGCGCCGCAGGCCACGAGGCCGGGGCGAGGCCGTTCGCAGAGCAGCGACTTGGCCAGCGCCACGGCAACCGTGCTCTTGCCGACGCCGGCTGGCCCGATGAAGAGATACGAGCCCGCGATCCGGTCATGCGAGGCCGCTCGCACGAACTGC
>JBBAVO010000173.1:0-1488 GCA_040397635.1 Pirellulales bacterium | reverse complement strand
CGCTTGCAGACATCCTTGGCCACTTTCTGTCGGCCCATGTCGAGCAGGCAGTGGACGAGCCCTTTCGCCGCCTCATAGAACGGCCTGTTGCCATCGAGCGCATAAGGCAGCGGCTGCGGGCTCTCGACGGCCTCCAGCGCGCGCAGGCAGAGTTCATAGGCCCGACCGAAGTGGCCTCGCGCCAGTTTCGGATCCTCCTCCTCGAGTGCGATCAGTCCCAAATGCACGTGGGCATCGAGGAAGTCGGGACACTCGGAGAGGAGCCAGACGAGTTCGTCCCGCGCGACCTCCGTTTCGCCCGCCTCCACCATCGCCTCCACCTCTTCGATGTCGGCGCGGCGCCGACGGGCGCACCGCGGATGCACGAACTCCCAGGCCGGACCGGCTGGGGTTTCATGACGCTTGAGAGTGAGTTTTTCGGCCATGGATGTCGAAGACGCAGCGGAACCCAGCGGCTAGGCTATGGTGTTTTGGAACTCAAGAAACTCCGGTTTGCAAGAGGCTCGTGTGAAGAAGGCAGGGAAGCCCGCGAGGCGACGTCGCACCAGGCCGCCGGCGGCGGTGGCCAAGCCGGCCGCCGTGGTGCGGGCACTGCTGGCCTGGTACGGCCACGCGCGGCGGGATCTGCCGTGGCGGCGGTCGCAGGATCCGTATCGCGTCTGGGTGAGCGAGATCATGCTCCAGCAGACGCAGGTGGAGCGGGTCAGGGATTTTTATGACCGTTTTCTGGAGCGGTTTCCCACCGTAGCGGCGCTGGCGGCCGCGGCCGAACACGACGTGCTCCGGCTCTGGGAGGGGCTTGGCTACTACCGCCGCGCGCGGCAGTTGCACGCCGCGGCCAAGACAATCGTCGCCGATCACGCCGGCGAATTTCCACGGACTGTCGCCGGGCTCCGCAGCCTGCCCGGCATCGGCCGCTATACAGCAGGCGCGATCGCCTCGATCGCGTTCGATCTTCCCGAGCCGATCGTGGAGGCCAACTCAAGACGGGTGATCGCCCGTCTGGCTGGTCATGCAGGACCACTCGGGTCTGCGGCCGGTGACGAGCCGATCTGGGAGATCGCCGCCGCACTCGTGCCGCAGGAGCATCCGGGGAAGTTCAACCAGGCGCTGATGGATGTGGGATCGCTGGTCTGCACTCCGGAGCGGCCGCTGTGTGGAACCTGTCCGCTGGCGGCATGCTGCGAGGCAAAGCGGATGGGCAGGGTCGCGGAGATCCCGATGAAGGCAGCGCGGCGGGTAGTCAAGGAGATTCACGAGACGGCGGTGGTGGTGCGGCGGGCGGGCCGCGTGCTCGTCGTGCAACGCGGGCCGGGCGAGTGGTGGGAGGGACTCTGGGATTTTCCAAGGGTGCGATGCGCGGCAGGAGCGGCGCGGCGGGGCATCGAGCGGTCGGAGGTGCTCAGCGGCCTGGTCTGCGGCGCGACGAGCCGTCTTGGCACGATCACGCACACGGTCACGCACCACCGCATCACGCTCGACGTGGTG
>JBBAVO010000172.1:0-5969 GCA_040397635.1 Pirellulales bacterium | reverse complement strand
TGCTCTGGTGGTTCGAGCATCGGGGCAACCCGGAATCATTCCCGCCGCAGTATCCTCGGGGCATGTGGGAGGCCATCTGGTGGATCGCCTCGACGGTCGTCGCCGGCGGCTGTGACAACAAGCACGTCGCCAGCGGGCTTGGCCGCACGATCGCTTTTGCCTGGATGGTGGGCGGGATCATGCTTCTGGCGGCGTTCACGAGCGTGCTCACGGCGACGCTGACAGCGGAGCAGGTCGCGGGAAAGATCCACGGTCCCAAGGATCTCGCCGGCCGGACGGTCGGCTGCCAGGAGGCGGCAGTGACGGTGAAGGAGGTCAGGCGGAGGGGAGGTATCTCCAGAGAATTTCCCAAGCTCAGCGAAGCCTTGGATGCACTCGGCCGGGACGAACTGGATGCCGTGGTCGGCGAGAACCAGCAGATGATGTTTCTCTTGAACAAGCCTGGACGTCAGAGTCTCAAGCTCGTCGGCCCGATCTTCGAGTCGTTCGACTACGGCCTCGGGCTGCCCAACGGCAGTCCGCTCCGCGAGCCGCTCAACACGGCGATCCTGCGGATGCGGGAGGATGGCACGATGGACCGCATCCGCGAGCAGTGGCTGGGCAGGCACGACTAGACCGCAACCGCTCGCCGTGGGGGCGAGTTTTCAACGTGCCCTTGTTCTTCGTGGGGGCGAGTTTTTAACTTGCCCTTGTTCGATGGCAGCCGGCCGTGCTCCCCGAACACGCTGCGCTCGCACGGCGGCTCGGCGACGGCGTTGGGGATGATGGTGCATAGTATGCGCCGAGGCGCCTGACGCTCGCTTCGGTGTCCGGGAAGCACGCCCTCGCGTACTCCTGCTTCGCAGGATGCGAATCGCAGCACCAGAAAACTGCGTTTTGCCAAGAACTTGTTGAGGACAGGCCTCCGCCTGTCCGGCGGCAGGATGCCATGTTTCGCGCGTATTCACGCAAACAGCGCCTTCACGGGCTTGGCCGGCTCGACGCCGGTGAGCTTCGAATCGAGGCCCTGGTATTCGACCGTGAACCTGGCGTGGTCGATGCCGAGGAGATGGAGCATCGTGGCGTGCAGGTCGCGAACATGGACGACATCCTGCACCGCGTTGTAGCCGAAGTCGTCTGTGGCGCCGTGAACGATGCCACCTTTGATGCCACCACCCGCCAGGGCCATGCTAAAGCCCTTGATGTGGTGGTCGCGGCCGATCGCACCCTTGCCCCCCTGCCCCATCGGCGTCCGTCCGAACTCACCCCCGATCACCACGAGCGTCTCGTCGAGCAGTCCGCGGCGTTCGAGGTCGGTGAGGAGAGCCGCGGCGGCCCGGTCAGTCGGCGGGCAGATCTCTCGCATGTACTTGTCGATGTCGCCGTGGTGGTCCCAATCGCTGTGGTAAAGGTGCACGAACCGGACGCCACGTTCGACCAGTCTCCTGGCCATCAGGCAGTTGGTCCCGATGGTCGCCTTGCCCGGCTCGGCGCCATAGAGGGCGAGCGTCTCCGCCGTCTCGCCAGAGAGATCGGCGAGCTGCGGCACGCTCGCCTGCATTCGGAAGGCGAGTTCGTATTGTTTCACCCGCGTGGCGATCTCGGGATCGGCCAGTCGGGCGAGGCGATGGTGTTCAAGGGCGGCAACGGTGTCGATCAAGTCCCGCTGGTGGGAAGTCGATACGCCCGGTGGATTGTCCACGTAGTGCACAGGGGCGCCGGAGGTGGCGAACTCGACCCCCTGGAACTGCCCCGGCAGGAAGCCAGAGTGCCATTGCCGCGCCGCGATCGGCTGCGGATTGCGACCCATCTTGCTCGTCATCACGACAAACCCGGGCAGGTCTTCGGCCTCGCTGCCGAGGCCATAGGTCACCCACGCTCCCATGCTCGGCCGGCCGGAGAGGGCCGTGCCGCAGTTCATGAACGTGTGGGCGGGATCGTGGTTGATCTGTTCGGTCACCATGCTTCGCACAATGGCAAGCCTGTCAGCCAAGCCGCCGAGCAGTGGAAAGAAATCACTGACGGGCGTGCCGCTCTCCCCATGCCGTGAGAACGTCGTCCGCGGGCCGAGGCAGACGAGCTTCTTCCCCTGCAGCTGTGCGATCGGCTGGCCGGCCGTCACGCTCTCCGGCATCTCCTGGCCATCGAGCTTTTCGAGCACCGGCTTGTAGTCGAAGGTTTCCAGATGGCTCGGGCCGCCGGCGAGGCATAGGAAGATCACAGACTTCGCCCGTGGTGGATGGTGGAGCGGAAAGACCGCGCCCGGATACGTGTCGGCGGCACCGCCTGAGCGTGCAGTGGCCGAGATCGCCGCCGCCAGGCCATCGCGAGCCAGCAGGCCAGCGACCGCGGCGCCGCCGAGCGAGAGGCCGGAGCGGGCCAGGAACGTACGGCGATGGATCATGAGTGGGTCGTGCATGGCTAGTATCGCGAGATCGCCTCGTGGAGGTTGAGCACCGCGCGGGCTGCGGCGGTCCACGCGGCAAGTTCGGGTTCGTTCAAGGTCGTGTCGCGCGGCGCGATGCCGACGGCGAGGAGCTGGGTCGCCGCCTTCGGGTCGGCCTTGAACTCGGTGCGGCGGCGGTCGAGCAGGCCCTTCACGAGTGCCAGTTCCTCGGCCGCAGGCGGCCGGGAGAGGGTGTTTTTCCAGAGGAACGTGATCCGCTCGTCATCGCTGCCGCCGCCGCTCGTGACGGCACGTTCGGCGAGCTTCCGGGCCGCCTCGAGGAACGTCGGATCGTTCAGCAGCACGAGCGCGGCCTTCGGGGTGTTGGATCGCATCCGGACGGCGGTGCACTCCTCGCGGGTGGGCGCATCGAACGCGAGCAGTTGCGGATGGAGAAACATCCGCTGCCAGTGGACGTAGAGCCCACGCCGCCACTGCCGGCTGTCGGTGTCGGCCCGGTATTCCCGCTGCGGGAAATTGAGGTGCCGGTAGTAGCCGGCCGGCTGATACGGGTGCACGCTCGCACCACCGAGCTGTTCAACCAGCAGCCCGCCGGCAAAGAGGGCGGTGTCACGGACGCCCTCGGCAGGCAGCCTCCACCGACCCTGCCTCGCAAGCAGCCGATTGTCAGGATCGCGGGCCAGCAGATCGTCTGGCGCATCGGATGCCATGCGGTAGGTGCGGCTCGTCACGATCGTGCGGATGAGCTTCCGCACGTCCCACCCCTGCTGCACGAATTCGAGTGCCAGGCGGTCGAGCAGTTCGGGATGATCAGGCAGTTCCCCCTGGCCACCGAGGTCGCCGGTGCTGCGGCAGAGGCCGCCGCCGAAGAGGAGCGACCAGAACCGATTGGCCATCACGCGGGCGGTGAACTCTCCCGTGCCGCCGGCGGCGACTGGCGTGACCAGCCAGCGGGCCAGATCGGCCCGCGTCGCTCGGCCCTTGGTGTCGAGCCTGCCGAGGAAAGCGGGAACGGCCGGCTCGACGAGCGGCCCGGTCTCATCCATCCAGTTGCCACGGTGAAGAATGCGGACGTCGCGGGGCGTCGCCAGCGGCCTGGTGATCATCAGCGACCGGTCAAGCTGCTTTCGCTGTAACTTGAAGCGATCGAGTTCGATGCGGCTGGCGACGACGCTCTCAGGTTCGGGCTCCTCGGGCTGGGCCCGTGGCGGCAGCACGAGCGGCGGCAGTTGGGTTTCGAGCGAGTGGATCCGGGCGTCAAGTTCGCTGGCCGGCGTGCGGTCGAACGGGCCGACGAGCGTCACCTCGGGATCCCGCTTCGTCGGCAACCCGTTGAGGTTTTGGCCGCCGAAGCCCCCCTTGTCCATGTGCCTTTCGTCGTCGATGTCGGAGAAGAAAGCGCCGAGCGTGTGGAAGTCTTTGGCCGTGTAGGGGTCGTACTTGTGGTCGTGGCACTGCGCGCAGCCTACGGTCGCTCCCATCCACACGCCCGACACGTTGCGGATCCGGTCGGCCTGATAGATCGCGCGATACTCCTTCAACTGCAGGCCGCCTTCGTGCGTTGTCTGCAGCAGCCGGTTGTAGGCACTGGCGAGCACCGGATCATCGGTGTGTTCATTGCCCACAGGGCCAACGAGATCGCCCGCGAGTTGAAGCACGGTGAACCGGTCGAACGGAATGTTGTCGAGAAACGACTTGATCACCCAGTCGCGATAGGGCGAGATGCTGTGGTCCTGATCGCCGTGGTAGCCGACCGTGTCGGCATAGCGGACGAGATCGAGCCACCAGGCCGCCAGCCGCTCGGCATGCCGAGGCGAGGCGAGGAGCCGGTCTATCAACAACATGTAGCTATCGGGCCGGGTGTCGGAGAGATAAGCGTCGACTTCTGCTGGCGACGGCGGCAGGCCCGTGAGATCGAACGTCACCCTCCGCAGGAGCGTGAGCGGATCGGCCTCGGCCGCCGGCGTCAGTCCTTCAGCCTCCAGACGCCCAAGGACAAAGGCATCGATCCAGTTGATCGGCCAGTCGGTCTGACGAATCGGTGGCGGGGCATGCGGCCGGGGGGCGACGTAGGCCCAGTGCGGTGAGTAGGGTGCGCCGGCCGCGATCCACTTGGCCAGCGTCTCTTTCTGGGCGGCCGTGAGCACGTGGTTGCTCTCGGGCGGCGGCATGATCGTGTCGGGGTCGGTCTCGTGGATCCGGGCGATCAGTTCGCTCTCGTCAGGCCTGCCGGGGACGATGGCCCGACCGCCGCTGTCGAGTTCGGCCGTGGCCGCCTCACGGTCGTCGAGCCGCAGGCCGCCACGCCGGTCGTGCTCGTCAGGCCCGTGACAGGCGAAGCAGTTGTGCGAGAGGATCGGCCGAATGTCGCGGGTGAAGTCCGGGACCTTTTCGGCCCCTTGGGCAGCCGCACCCCCCCGCCCTGCGGAGAGGCTGCACAGTGCCAGGATCATGGCCAGCAACCCGAAGGCGGGGTGGCGGAGTGGCTGAGATGGGCGGGGCATGGTCACGGTCAACGATGTTGGCGGGGGATGCGCACGACCAGATTCCTTACTATAGCCCGCCGCAGGGGCGGGTGCCGCCTCAATTCGCTCGTTGACGGTACCCGCCCGCGACACTAGATTCTGGCGAGTTTGACGGCCCAATCCGGCCGTGTTTTTCTCGCTGCCCGGTGCAATGCGCCGGATTCGTTTTCCCCGCTACGACCCGTTACGAAAGGTTTTGACCAGCCCATGGCCACCACTCTCGGAAAGAAGTCCTCCAAGCATGCGTCCACCAAGAGCGGGAAGCAGAGCGGTAAGCCGGGCAAGATGATCTATTCCTTCGGCGAGAAGAAGTGCGACGGCGACGGCACGATGAAGGCCCTGCTCGGCGGCAAGGGTGCGAACCTCGCCCAGATGACCAAGATCGGCCTCCCGGTGCCCCCGGGCTTCACGATCACGACGCAGGTCTGCATCGACTACTACAAGCACGGCAAGAAGTTCCCGAAGGGCCTTGAGGACGACGTCGCCTCCGCCATGAAGCTCATGGAGAAGGAGACCGGCAAGAAGTTTGGTGACACCAAAAACTCCCTGCTCGTCAGCGTTCGGTCCGGTGCCCGTGACAGCATGCCGGGCATGATGGACACGATCCTCAATCTGGGCCTGAACGACGAGACTGTGAAGGGGCTCGCCGCCGCCACCGGAAATCCCCGGTTCGCCTACGACTCCTACCGCCGCTTCATCCAGATGTACGGCGACGTGGTGATGGGGGTGCAGAAGCGGCACGAAAACGAGCACGATCCCTTCGAAGAGACGATGGAGGGGCTCAAGCACCAACTCGGCGTCCACAACGACACCGACCTCACCGAGGAGCATCTCCGCGAGCTGATCAAGCGGTACCTGACGCTCATCAAGCAGCGGACCGGCAAGGGCTTCCCGCAGGATCCGTTCGAGCAGCTCATGGGCGCCGTCGGCGCCGTCTTCGGCAGCTGGATGAATGAGCGGGCGATCCTCTACCGCCGCAAGTACAAGATCCCCGACGAGTGGGGCACCGCCGTCAACGTGCAGAGCATGGTGTTCGGCAACATGGGCGACGACTGCGC
>JBBAVO010000171.1:0-6002 GCA_040397635.1 Pirellulales bacterium | reverse complement strand
CGATGTCGATCAGCGCCCAGTCGCGGTCGTCGTAGACCAGGTAGACGTTGCAGCCAATCCGCCAGCCGGCCTGGTGGTTCATCTCGATGACACCGGGGAAGACGGGACGACGTTCAAGCATGGGCGTGGTATGGTCTGTGCGAGGAAAAACGGCTGGCCTGTGGCCCGCGGCCCTCCGGCCGGATTTGCGGCAAACGGCGGCGGAAGACACACTGGTCAGAGAAGTCTAGACGTTTTTCATCCAAAGTGTAGCGAGATGGCATCTTTCCCTCGGACGGGGTTTGCGGCGTGGGCCGGCAGCGTTGAAGAGCTGTGCGGCCTGATCGACACCCTACGACCGCTGGCCCGCTCGCTCGGGGCCCCCGATCCGCAGACCGACGATTGGTATGGCGCGCTCTTTGGAAAGCTCCGGCCCCAGGTGTCGCGGGAGCCTGTGCTCGTGGCGGCCGTCTGCGGCGGCACCAACACCGGCAAGAGCCTCATCACCAACACGCTCGTGGCCGCGGAGATCAGCCGCTCCGTCCCTGAGGCGGCGCGAACCCGCCATCCGGTGGCCAGCCTCCCGCAGGGACTCGCCGCCCGCACCGATCTGGCGGCGCTCTTTCCCGGCTTCGCGCTTGCGGCATGGCAGAGCGTGCAGGACGCGATCGACCTCGGGCCGGATGCGAGCGGCAACGCCGACCGGCTCGTGTGGCGCGAGGATACAAGTGGCCGCCAGCCGGCGAGACTCGTGCTTCTCGACACGCCCGACATCGACGGCACGCTACGGGAAAACTGGCACCGGGCCGAACTGGTGCGGAACGCCTGCGACGTGATCGTGGCCGTGCTCACCCAGCAGAAATACAACGACGCTGCCGTGCGAGATTTCTTCGCCGCCGCGGCGGCCGCGGGCAAGGCCGTGGTCGTCGTCTTCAACATGATCGACTGGCCGCGGCAACGCGATCGGATCGGCGGCTGGCTGGCGACCTTCACCGCGGAGACAGGCGTCACGCCGCTGGCCGTCTACGCGGTGCCCCACGACTTCCGCGCCGCCGAGGCGGGGCGGATCGAGTTTCATCCGCTGCCCGAGCTCACGCCCGACGGTGCCGCGGTTGACCTCGCCGTCCGACTGGCCGACTGCGACTTCGATCGCATCAAGCTGCAGGCGATGGAGGGGGCTCTCCGCGTCGTGCTCGATCCCAAGACCGGTGCCGGCTGCTGGCTCGACTCCTTTGAGACAACGGCCAAAGAGTGGCGTGACGCCCGACGCTTGCTGACCGACGAGGCCCATGTGCGTGTGGAGCTGCCCACCGCACCCCGCGAAATCGTCTGGAACGAGATCTGGCAGTGGCTCGAACCGCGTCGTTCGGGCCTCGACCTCACCGTCAGCAAGGTCTATCGCGTGGCGGGCAAGGGGGTGAACTGGGCGGCACGGCAGGTGGGACTGGTTCGCAGCGAGGCGGAGCGACGCGAGGATTTTTCCACGGTCGAACTGGCGGCACTGAAGACCGCCCTCGGCGACTTCGTCGAACGGCTCGACGACGCCTGCCGCCGCAATCCGCGACTGGCCGCGATGCTCGGGGGCCGGCTTGTGGATGGCGACCGCGCGGCCTGGTATGCCGACCTCGAACGCCGCCATGCGAGCCTGCCGCTGGTGTCGGAGGACTACCGCACGTTTGTCCGCAACGAACTCGACCGCTTCGCGAAGGAGAACCCTGGCATGGTGCGGTTCATCCTCACGGGGCTCAATGTCGGCGCGGTGGCGCGGCCCGCGATCACCGTGGCGCTCGGCATGGCGGGAGCGGCGGCGGTGCCCGCGGCGGCGGCCTCGGCCGGAGGGCTCTCCGTGCTCGTCCACCACGTGGGTGACGTCGTCGTGGGGACGGCCGCGACGATCGCCGGCGAGGGGGCGCTCGGCCTGACGATGGCCGGGCTCAAACCGCTCATCGAGACGCTGTTCGCCGGCTGGTCGGCGGAACGGGGCCGCGTGCTCGCGGAGACGCTGCACGACGTCGTGCTCGGCGACAGGCTCGAGGAGATCGACCGTCTGGCCAATGCGGCCACTGCGCCCGAAGTGACGCGGGCCCGCCGTCTGCTCGTGGAGTGCGGACGGGACCTTGGCCCGGAAAATGGCCGGGACATCGGCCGCGAAGCGGTCCGGGAGGTTTCCCGATGAACGAGCAAGGGGATCAGTCGCTTGAGCAGCCTCGCGGCGAACCGATCGACTTTGCCAGCTTTGACGAACTGGTCGAGACACTTGCCCGCTGGAGCGGCTCGCTGCCGGAGTGGCCGCCGGCCCGGGCGGTGCGGGCCGAATGGGAACAGATCGAACCGCGGCTCGACCGCGCCCGCCGCGAGCTTTCCAGGATGCTCGTCGTCGGCGTCATCGGCGGCACCGGCACCGGCAAGAGCACGCTCGTCAACGCGCTGGCCGGCTGCGATCTGAGCCCTGCCGGCGACATCGCACGGCCGACCACGATCAATCCGGTGGTGGTCGCGGCCCGCGATGTCGATCTCTCCTGGCTGCCGGTCGAGGCGATGAACGCCCGCGTCGTTCGCAGCGATGCCGCGGCGGTCGCCAACATCGTGCTCGTTGACTGCCCCGACCCCGACACGCAGGCAGAGGCTCCGCGGCATGGAAGCGGGCAGACGCCACACGGCCCCGCCCGGCCGAGCGACGGCAATCACAACCGCGAACTCCTCGAGGCGGTGCTGCCCGCCTGCGACGTGCTCTTGCTTGTGTCAACGGCGCAGAAATACCGCTCGTGGGTCGTCGCCCGTGAGGTGGCCGCCTTCGCTCCGGGCCGGCCGCTGCTGTTCGTGCAGACCCACGCCTCGCGGGATCCCGACATTCGGGACGACTGGCGGCGGGAGCTGGAGTCGCAGGGCTTCATCGTGCCGAGGATCTTCCGGCTCGATGCGGTCGAGGCGGCGACGCGTTCTGCCGCGGGCCTCGAGCCCGACGCCGGCTTTCGTGAACTGGTGGAGGCGATCGACGCGGAACTGGTGGGGCGGGCCGCCCGTCGCGTTCGCCGCACCGGCAGCCTCGACCTCGCCGGCTGGTTTCTGAGGCAGTCGCAGGAAGCCCTGGCCCCATTGCGCGGCCCCGTGGCGCAGCTCTCCGCCGGCGTGGCGAGCGAACGGACGAGGCTCGAGGGGATTCTCGCGAGGTCGGTCGGCTCGCGGCTGCGGGCAAGCCGCACGGCCTGGCAACGCATCCTCACCAGCGAGATCGTGGAACGCTGGCACGGGGGACCATTCGCGTCGTTTCTCCATGTGGTGGAATCGATCATCGCGTTCTGGCCACGCATGCGTGCTGCCAGCGGCGGGCTGATCAGCCGTCTGCTCTCCGGTCAGCCGGCCGACATCAAGCCCGCAGGGCAGGGCAGCTGGCAGGCGGTCGAGGAGTTGGGACTCTCTGCCGCGGAAGTCGAGCAGTCGCGAAGCGTGCTCTGCGGGCTCTCCGCGCGGGCCCGGCTGGCTGAGCCGCTGGTGGGGCGGGCCCGCCTTGACGACGCCCATGTCGCTTCGACCGTTGGCCCGCTGCTCGAGCGAACCGCCGCCTGGCTCTCCGCCGGCATCGATCGGCTCGTCGCCGACCGGCGCGGACGGATCGATGGGCCGGTGTTTCGCTGGGTATGCGAGGCACTCTTTTCGGGGCTGCTCGCGGCGGTGCTCGTGCGGGCGGGCTGGAATTTCTTCGTCGGCCATCTTTGGCAGGGCCGCGCGGTGGATGGCGGTGGCTTCCTGCAGGAGGCGCTGGTCTGGGTGATTCTGTGGGGCTTCTTCCTGCGGTGGATCGCGTTTGCCCGCGTGCGTGTGGGGCTCGACAGCGACATCCAAACGCTCGTCGCCAGGCTGCCGCAGGCTCATCTCACCGATCCGCTGCTGGCCGACTTTGCCGCAGCCGCCGACGCCACGACCCAGTTCATCGAACAGGCCGACCGTCTCAGTCGCGACCATGAGACGCTGGTGGCCCGCCTGGCCGAGCCGAGCAGCGGCCTCGGCCGCCTTCGCGGAGACACGCGATGAAGAGCCTGCTCGGTGCCCTTGCCATCGTCGGTTGGCTGACCGCGGCGACCGTGGCTGCGGATCTCGACGAGGTGGTGGCCCGCGGTGAATTGATCTGGGCCGCCGATCAGGAAGGGGGCGGGCCCCACGTCTTCCCCGACCCGGCCGATCCACGGCGGCTGACGGGCTTCGAGGTCGAGCTTGCGGCGCTCCTCGCCGAAGAGTTGGGGGTGAAGCCGCGGTTTCAGCAGGGGCAGTGGGACCGGCTGCCGCTGCTGCTCGGCCGCGCCGCCGATTGCGTGATCAACGGCATCGAACTGACGCCGGAACGGCTGCGCGACTACTCCTGTTCGCGGCCCTACTTCGCCTACAGCCTGCAATTGCTCGCCCGCCGCGACGGTCCCGTGGACGCGTTCCACACGCTCGCCGCGCCTGGGCCCGAAGGCCGGTGGCGGGTGGGCGTGCTCACCGGCTCGGCCGCCGAGAGCGTCATGCGGTCGCGATCTGATCTCGAAGTCGATGTGATCGGCTACGACGGCACGATCGACTCACTGGAACAGGTCTCGTCGGGCGTGCTCGATGCCGCGGTGATGGACGACTGCATCTTCAACTTCTATGCCGACCGCTTCAGCCGACTGCGGACGGTGGAGCGGCCGTTTGCCGGCGGCTTCTACACGATCCTCACGGCCCGCGACACGCCGAAGCTGTCGGCCGCGATCGACGCGGCGATCGGTCGGCTCATCGCCGACGGGCGGCTCAAGTCGCTCTACGATCGCTGGGATCTCGCCGGCCGTCAGCAGATGCTCATGCTCCGCGACGGCGCCGAGATCCCCGTCGCCCGTCGGAAGACACTCGGCGAACTCGCCCGCGACACGCTGCCGCTCCTGCTCAAGTCGGCCGGGATGACGGTGCTTCTGTCGTGCCTCGCGTTTCCGCTGGCGGTCGGCATCGGCCTGGCTGTGGCCGTGGGACGGATGTATGGGCCGACGTGGCTCAAGCCGCTGCTGACGGGCTATGTCGAGGTGCTCCGCGGCACGCCGCTGATGCTCCAGCTCTACGCCATCTTCTTCCTGCTCCCGAAGATCGGCCTCGCCCTGCCGGCGGTGGTGGCGGCGGTCATAGGACTCGCTCTCAACTATTCGGCTTACGAGTCGGAGATCTACCGGGCCGGACTCAAGGCGGTGCCGCTGGGGCAGTTCGAGGCGAGCCTGTCGCTGGGGCTCTCCAAGTGGCAGGCACTGCGGCATGTGCTGGTGCCGCAGGCGGTGCGGATCGTGATGCCGCCGGTGACCAGCGACTTCATCGCGCTCTTCAAGGACACGAGCGTCTGCTCGGCGATCACCGTGATCGAACTCACGAAGCGATACAGCGTGCTCGCGCTCTCCACCGGCAGGATCGTGGAACTGGCCGTCGTCACGGCGGTGCTCTATCTGTGCATGAGCTGGCCGCTGGCACTGCTCTCGCGCTGGTTCGAGCGGCGGCTGGAACGGCCCGCTGCTGGCGGGACGGAGGGCTGACCGCATCGTGATTACCGTGTCATCACTGACGAAGTCGCGGGCGCAGGTCCGCGTGCTCGACGACGTGAGCCTCGAGGGGGCCGAGGGCACCGTGACCGCGCTCGTGGGGCCGTCCGGGAGCGGCAAGAGCACGCTGTTGCGGTGTTTGAACGGACTGGAGACGTTCGACGCCGGGCAGATCACAATCGCCGGTCATCGGCTGACGGCGGGGCCGCATGCCCCGGGGCTCCTGGAACGATTGCGTCGCGACGTGGGGATGGTCTTTCAGCAATTCAACCTCTTCCCCCACCTCTCGGCGGTTGAGAACGTCGCCCTGGCGCCCCGCGTGGTGCTGGGCTTGTCCGCGAGCGATGCCCGTGCCCGCGGCCTCGACCTGCTCGACCGGGTCGGCCTCCGCTCCTTCGCCGACGCCCGACCGGCCACGCTCTCGGGCGGCCAGCAGCAGCGGGTGGCGATCGCGCGGGCGCTGGCGATGCGGCCGCGCGTGATGCTCTT
>JBBAVO010000170.1:0-6030 GCA_040397635.1 Pirellulales bacterium | reverse complement strand
CGCCCGTCGATCGGATCGCGCGGCGGACGATCTCTGCCGCAGGGCTCAGCGGCCGGATCGACGTCGTGACGGCAGACATGTTCACCGACTCGTGGCCAGCCGACCACGACACGCATCTGTTCTCGAACGTGCTCCACGACTGGAACGAGGCCGACTGCCGTCGGCTGCTGGCGAAGAGCGTAGCGGCACTCCCGCACGGTGGCCGCCTGCTCATTCACGACATGCTGCTCCACGACGACAAGTCGGGCCCGCTGTGGGCGGCCGAGTATTCCGTGCTGCTCACGACGGTGACGCAGGGGCGACTCTACTCAGCGGCCGAGATCGGCAGCTGGCTGGCCGATCTCGGCATGCGCATCGTGGCCCGCGCGCCGACGGCCCTCGGCCGCAGCGTGCTCATCGGAGAACGGTAGTGAAAAAGGTAGCTGTCGCAGTCCTGTTCGGCACGGGATGTGCTGCACCTCGTGGCGGCAAGTTTTCAACTTGTCCGTGTCCCAGCGCGGATTCCACAAGTTAAAAACTCGTGGCCACGGGTCGAGCTCCTTCGGTCGCGTCCCCGAAAAGAGCTGCGTCTCCTGTTATACCCGTCCTCTGTTGTACCTTTGTGTACAGAAACTCACGCCGCTTCCACGCCCGGGCTCTCGCCGAAGTAATACTTCTTGGCGTCAGGGTTCGTCAGCACCTCCTGCGCCGTGCCGTGGCAGAGCACCTTGCCGGCGCGAACGACATAGCTGCGGTCGGTGATCGCCAGCGTCTCCCGCTCGCGGTGGTCGGTGATCAGGATCGAGATGCCGGTATCGCGCAGCCCCGTGATCACCTTCTGGATCGAGTGGATCGTGACCGGGTCGATGCCGGTGAACGGCTCGTCGAGCAGGATGATCCGCGGCTCTGTCACCAGGCAGCGGGCGATCTCGAGCCGCCGCTTCTCGCCGCCCGAGATGTAGTGCGACTTCGACTTGCGGATACGCGTGATGTCGAATTGTTCCAAAAGTTCCTCGCAGCGACGGCGGCGCTCCTTGGGGGGCATGCCGACCAGCTCCATGATCGCCAGCAGGTTCTGCTCGACGGTCAGCTTGCGAAACACGCTCTGCTCCTGAGCGAGGTAGCCCATGCCGCCGTCCCGCGACCGCTTGAACATCGGCCAGTGGGTGATCTCCTCGTCGTCGAGGAGCACGCTGCCCGCGTCGGGCATGACCAGGCCACAGGTCATGCGGAAGCTCGTCGTCTTGCCGGCACCGTTGGGGCCCAGCAGGCCCACGATCTCGCCGGCCTCGACGTGGAAATCGACCCCGTCCACTACCCGGCGGCGGCCGTAGGTCTTCACGAGGCCCGTGACGGACAACAGCGGCATCTGGTTCCTCCGTGAACGCTATTCGTGAACGCTATCTTGGAACGCAATCCTGGCACGGCGCCAGCCTCACCGCACGAACCGCATCCTCCCGAAGTTCGGCCACGAGGGCAATCGCAACTCGGCCCCCCCAATTTTCACCGGCACGCTCCACTGGGCCGGGACGGCATGGGGCCAGAAAATGGCCATCGCCTTGCCGATGAGGAGGTCGCGGTCAACATGGTGCCCCTCCAGCCAGAGCCGGCTGTCCTTGCTGGCAGCCGAGTTGTCGCCCAGCATGAAAAACTGGTCGGCCTCGAGGTCGAACTCCAGCCGATCCTCCTCCAGGATCTCGCCTGGTCGGGCCCCCACGTCGATGGCGCCGATGTAATAGGTGTCGCGGAGCACCCGCAGGTTTTTCACGCGAACGTCGGCTCCGGCCACACTGATGCCCACCGGAGCCAGATCGGTCGGCTCGTCTTCTCCCGGCACGGCCGCGACCGCAGCGGGCCGGTTGAGCGGCACCTCGTCGATCGTGCGAGTCCAGGCCGTGGGCTTGTCGAAGGCGATGCGGCGGCCATCGACGAAGAGCGACAGCTCATCGTCAACGTTGGCAAACAGGATCTTCCAAGACCCCTTCCCGCGGACCGGCGTGCGGCCACGGGCGGCAGACTCGCCCTCCCGGCCGCCGGCAATCATGAGCAGGGCGTCACCGGTGACAAGATCGATCTCGCAGCGGTGCGCGGCGGCGGCCTCCACCAGATCGATCGCCAGTCGGCCCCCCTTCCCGTCGAGAATGTCACAGGCCATCTCCAGAGCCAGATCGCCCACCCAGTGCGAGCGGGTGCCGATGGCGTTGTAAGGCTGGAAATCATCGATCAGCGTGGGCCGCGCATGGCCGGCGAGCGATTCTCCCTGTCGTACTCGCTCCCACTCCTCGGCCGACGGAAAAAAGTGCCGGTAGCGGAGGACGGCGGGCGTGTCCGTAGACCCGCCCGACACACTAAACGAACGGCCCTCGTCGGTGCTCGTCCAGAGGGCATTCGGTCCCTGCGACCAGTCGCTCCAACAGAGCGGCCACCCGGCCTTCTGCAGATCGGCCGAGACGTGGCGGCTGTCATGCACGCACTGCAGCATCGCCCGCATGGTGTCGGGCGGCTTGCGGGCGATCTCGGCCGCAGCGCCGTCGCGACTGGTCCAGATGTCGCCACCGGCGATCGAGATCGTCTCTTCCGGCAGGCCGACGAGCCGCTTGATGTAGTTCGTCTTCGCCTCCTCGGGATACTTGAAGACGACCACGTCCCACCGCCTGGGCTCGGCGAAGTCGTAGGCGAACTTGTCCACAAGGATCCGGTCGCCGCTGAAGGACGGATACCGCGGGTCGTACCGCATCTGGCCACCCGAGCCCTCCACCAGCCGCATGCCATAGCCACAGTTCGGGCACTTCGCCGCCGGTACCATCTTGCCCGCCAGTCGCGACCGTAGTTGGCCGATCGGACCGCGGTCGCTCTCAAGCTGCTCGATCCGACGTCGGCGGGTCTCCCGCTCCTCCAACCCCATCCCACCGTTGAAATCGGTGGACTTCTCGACGGACTTGAGTGAGGCGAGTTCCCTTTCCAGCCGGGCCGCCTCTGTCCGCAGGCTCTGCGACTGGTCGTCCTCTTCCGCACTGCAGCCGACGCGGAAGTCGCGGCCGCACGACTCGCAGACGAGGTCCTTGTGGCGGCCCATCAGCGTCGGCGCCATCGAGCCGGTCGGGATCACGAATGCCTCCGCCTCGAACGCCCGGAACAGCAGCGCCAGCGTGAAGGCGATCACGACCGATTCGACCGTTTCCCGACCGAAGCCGAGCGGACTTTTGACGATATCGCCCGGCCGCGGCGGGCTCGGCGCGGCGGCCGCTGCGGAAGCCGTTGCCTCGCCTGAGGCGGCCGCGGCACGGGATGGCTGGCTGGGTAGGCGGGGCATGATCGCTCCTGAGGCAGGGACCGACATGGATAGTGTAGAGGACAATCGGGCAGAATACTGGAATGCCCCGCTTCGAACACATCCGCCACAAGCCGCCTGAACGGCCAATAGCACCACGGGAATTGGTGGTCGCCTGTCCGCCGATGCGGAGCCATGTCAACCTCTCGCACATCGTCCGCACCTGCGGCTGCTTCGGCGTGCCGAGAGTGATCGCCTGCGGCGCGGCCAGGCTCCACGAGCGGATCGCGCGGGATGGTGCCGATTCGGTCGTGCTGGAGATTCATCGCAGCCTGCCGCCGGTGCTCGACCGCCTTCGCGACGAGGGCTATGAGATCGTGGGACTCGAGCAGGCGACACACTCCGAGAGCCTGTTCGGGTTTCCCTTCGCCGCCCGCACCGTGCTCGTGGTCGGCAACGAACGGACCGGCCTGGAGGACGACGTGCTCGCCAGGCTCGACCGCGTCGCCGAAATTCCGATGTATGGCCTGCCGCACAGCCTCAACGCCGCCACCTCGGCGTCGATAGCGATCTATGAGTACTGCCGCTGGGTGGAAGCAGCGGGGCAGTCGTCCCCGCGGGCCCACGCATGACACTGCTCATCGGCACCGATGAGGCGGGCTACGGCCCGAATCTGGGGCCACTCGTGGTGGCTTCCACGGCCTGGCGGGTCGCCACTCCGGCCGAGGATGCCGAGGCGGTGCTCACCAAGGCAATGCTGGACGTTGATGCGGCAACGGGAGCCGGCCGTCGCACGCCGCTGTGGGCCGACTCCAAACAGATCTATCGTGGTGGCGCGGGCTTCGACAGGCTCGAGCGCGGTGTCTTGATCGGGCTCGGGCTTGCGTCCGGCGGACTTCCCGGCAGGTGGGCGGAGCTTGCCGAACGCGTCGGACCGATCTCACCGCAGAACGGCTGCCGGAACGAATGGGAGGACCTCGCAACGCTCACCCTGCCCCGCGAGGCCGACGCTGCCGAGTGCATCGATCGAGTGATGGCTGTGCGCGAGCTGCTCGCACGCCATGGCGTGGTGCTCGAGCGGATCACCTGCCGCGGCATCTATCCCGGCGAGTTCAACACGTTGCTCGAACGCGGCCTCAACAAGTCCGACATCCTCTCCGCTGCCACGCTCGACCTGGCGGCCAGCCTGCGGGCCGTCGGTCCCGACGAGCCGGCCATCGTGTGGTGCGACCGGCACGGCGGCCGCAAGCGGTATGGCGGACTTGTGGCACGCCACTTCGATGCCGCCCTTGTCCAGCCGCTGGAAGAGACCCCCGCTCGGTCGGCCTATCTGGTGCCAGTCGGTGACCGTCCCCCGATGCAGGCCTGTCGCATCGAGTTTTGCGTCGGGGGGGAATCACGGGCACCCGTGGCCCTGGCGAGCATGGCGGCGAAATATGTCCGCGAACTCTCCATGCAGGCCTTCAATGCGTTCTGGGCTGACCGCCTGCCGGGCCTGCGGCCCACGGCCGGCTACCCGACCGATGCCCTGCGGTGGCGGCACGACGCCGCCACGGCGATCGAGCAGGCCCATGTCGCCACCGACGACCTCTGGCGGCGAGCCTAACTTGCCCCGGCCGGCGGCGGAACGCACAATGCTCGGCATGGCAGCCCTCACCACCCATCTCTACATCGTCCGCCACGCCTGGGCCGAAGACCAGGGCCCGGGCATCGACGACCATTCCCGCCGGCTCACGAAAAAGGGGCGGAAGCGGTTCGCCGCCATGATGAAGAGCCTCTGCAAGGCCGGCATGCAGCTGGACGTCGTGGCCACCAGCCCGCTCATCCGCGCCCGCGAGACCGCCGAAATCCTGGCCGCGGCGTTCGCCAACGCCCCGCCCGTGGAGGTGGTCGATGCCCTCGCACCCGCCTCCAACTGGCCGTCCCTCGTGGAATGGACGACCCAGCAGGATGCCGCCAGAGTCGCCTGGGTCGGGCACATGCCCTGCGTCGGCCGGCTGGTCGGCCTGATGATCGGTGACGGCTCCGCCTCGATCCGGATGCAGAAAGGGGCGGTCGCTTCGATCCGGCTCGACGACGGCCCAGGGCATCCCGGCGAACTGGAGTGGCTGGCCACCGAAGACCTCGTCTGACTGCCGGCTACCATTTCAAGCTCGGCGGCCTATGCTATACGGCCTACGCCGGGGAGTTTCCGCCTTCGAATCGTCCGGGATTTTGCTCGATCACCGTCATAGCCAGAGGAACTGCTGCAGTGACACGCCATCGCTCCACATTCCGCGCCGGCCCGACTGCCACCGTCGCGCTGACGCTCGCCACGTCCGTCGCCGCTCTTGTAGGCTGTGCGCCTTCCGGGCGGACCGGCTCCAAGGGTGAGGTCGTCGAGATCGAGACGATCGAGACCATCCCCGCGGCAGACCAGGCCCAGAAGAACACCAAGGCCGTGGCGATCGACGAGGAAGCTGCCAAGGCGAAGAAGACCGTCGATGCGGCGACAGCTGCGGCCGATCTCGCGATCGCAGAGGCCGGCAAGACGATCGAGGGCAAGACAACCGAAGGCAAGGCAGAGGCACCGGCGGCGGACAAGCAGCCCATGGCAAAAGAGACGCAGCCGGTGAAAGAGACGCCGGCGGTGGCGGCAGGTCCTGTAATGCCCCGTGAACGCGTCGCGCTGGGCGATCCGTCGCTGACTGCCGGCGTGCCGGGCAGCGGTCCGATTACGCTGGAGCAGATCGACCAGTGGCTGGCCGACCCGAAGAACGCGGTTGAGCTGGAGCCGGTGC
>JBBAVO010000169.1:3333-6068 GCA_040397635.1 Pirellulales bacterium | reverse complement strand
TCTCGGGGCTGGTATAGTGCCGCCTCCGCATGACGGATTCCCGGACCACCAATGGCCGGAACGTGCGTGCGGCACACGCAGGGGACCGCGGGCATGGCCGGACTCGATCTCAAGGGACTCATCGGAAAGCTGAACCCCGTCTGCCAGCGGGCGCTCGAAGGAGCCGCCGGCCTGTGTCTCTCGCGAACGAACTACAACGTCGAGGTCGAGCACTGGCTCACGAAACTCCTGGAGCAACCTGGCAACGACATCTGCCTGCTGCTCAAGCATTTCGATATCGACCAGGGCAGGGTGCTCACTGACCTCACCAAGGCGATCGATCGCCTCAAGACCGGCAACGCCCGCCCGCCACTGCTGTCGCCCGAGGTCTGCGACTTGATCAAGCAGGCCTGGCTGATCGCCAGCGTGGACTTTGGCGACGAGAAGGTTCGTGGCGCATGGCTGCTCGTGGCGCTGCTCTCCGATGAGTCACTCTCCCAGCGGCTGCTTGCCGCCTCGGATGAGTTTCGCCGGATCTCGCCCGACGTGCTCCGCCGCGAGGCATCGCGAGTGTTTCCGCGATCGACCGAATCCGACTTCATGCCCGGCGGCGCGGCCTCAGGCGATGCGCCGAGCGGCGATGCGGCCGCAGGGGCCGATGGCAAGCCGCGCGGGCCAACGAAGACGCCCAATCTCGATCAATACACGATCGATCTCACCGGCCGCGCGAAGGCGGGCAAGATCGATCCGGTGCGGGGCCGCGAGGCCGAAGTGCGGCAGATCATCGACATCCTCACGCGGCGGCGGCAGAACAACCCGATCCTCACCGGCGAGGCGGGCGTCGGCAAGACGGCGGTCGTCGAAGGATTCGCCCAGCGGATCGCCGATGGCGACGTGCCTGAGCCGCTGAAGAACGTGTCGCTCCGCACGCTCGACCTGAGCCTGTTGCAGGCGGGCGCGGGCGTGAAGGGGGAATTCGAGAACCGGCTCAAGGGCGTGATCGACGAGGTGAAGAAGTCGCCGACGCCGATCATCCTCTTCATCGACGAGGCCCACACGCTGATCGGCGCCGGCGGCCAGGCGGGGCAGGGGGATGCGGCCAACATGCTCAAGCCGGCGCTCGCCCGCGGTGAGCTGCGGACGATCGCCGCCACGACCTGGGCCGAATACAAGAAGTATTTCGAGAAGGACGCGGCCCTGGCCCGGCGGTTTCAGGTGGTGAAGGTGGAGGAGCCGACCGACGAGATGGCCTGCCGGATGCTCCGCGGCATGGTCGAAACGCTCGAAAAGCACCACAAGGTGTCGGTGCTCGACGAGGCGGTGGTGGAGGCCGTGAAACTCTCGCGGCGGTTCATCCCCGGCCGGCAGCTGCCCGATAAGGGCGTGAGCCTGCTCGACACGGCCTGCGCCAAGGTGGCGATCGGTCAGGCGGCCACGCCGCCGGCGATCGAGGATGCGCGGCGGACGATCGATGCCCTCACCATCGAAATCGAGATCCTCAGGCGGGAGCAGGCCGCAGGGGGCGATCACGCGGCCACGATCACCGAACTGGAGGCCAAGAAGAACGAGACGGCCACGAAGCTCGCCGCTCTGGAAGCACGCTTTGGCGAGGAATCAAAACTCGTCGAGCAGATCCGGGCCGAGCGGGCCACGCTGATGGCGGCCGTGCAGCCTGCCGAAGGGGTCGCCCCGCTGCCGGAGGCGGAGCAGGAGGCACTGCGGGCCAAGCTCGTGGGCCTCGAGCAGCAGCTGAAAAAGGTGCAGGGGGAGACGCCGCTGGTGAGCCCCTGCGTCGATGGGCAGGCGATCGCCGAGGTGGTGGCCGGGTGGACCGGCATCCCGGTGGGCCGCATGGTGTCGGACGAGATCCGCGGCGTGCTCGAACTGCAGAAGAGGCTGGAGGAGCGGGTCGTCGGCCAGTCGCATGCGTTGGCGGTGATCGCCGAGCGGATCCGCACGTCGCGGGCCGGGCTCACCGATCCCAACCGTCCCACGGGTGTGTTCCTGCTGGCCGGCACCAGCGGCGTGGGCAAGACGGAAACAGCCCTCGCGCTCGCCGAACTGCTCTTCGGCGATGAATCGAACATGACCGTCATCAACATGAGCGAGTTCAAGGAGGAGCACAAAGTGTCGCTCCTGATGGGCTCGCCGCCGGGATATGTCGGCTACGGCGAGGGTGGCGTGCTCACCGAGGCGGTCCGCCGCCGGCCCTACGGCGTGGTGCTGCTCGACGAGATGGAGAAGGCCCACCCCGGCGTGCAGGACATCTTCTATCAGGTGTTCGACAAGGGCGCCATGAAGGACGGCGAGGGCCGCGACATCGACTTCAAGAACACCGTCATCATCATGACCAGCAACGCCGGCACCGACACGGTGATGAAGCTCTGTGCTGATCCCGAGACGCGGCCCGAGCCCGCTGCCCTGGCCGACGCCCTCCACGATGACCTGCTCAAGGTCTTCAAGCCGGCGTTCCTGGGCCGGCTCAATGTGATCCCCTACTACCCGCTGGCCGACGACGTGATGCGGGGCATCTGCGAACTCAAGCTCAAGAGCATCCGCCGCCGCGTGGAAAACGCCTACAAGGCCCGATTCACCTGGACGCCGGAGGTGGTGGCCGCGGTCGTGGACCGCTGCCACGAGGTCGATAGCGGAGCCCGCATCATCGACCGGGTGCTTTCCGGCACGATGCTGCCAGAACTCTCCACGCGGCTGCTGGCCCGAATGGCCGAAGGGGAGCCGGTGGAGACGATCGAGGT
>JBBAVO010000169.1:0-3233 GCA_040397635.1 Pirellulales bacterium | reverse complement strand
GACCAGCAGCGGACCAAGGGCGAGACCTCGCTGGGCGACATCACGTTCACCCGGCAGCTCGACAAGTCGTCGCCGAAGCTCATGGAAGCCTGTGCGCTCGGCAAGTTCAACAAGGAAGTGCTCGTCGAGTTCACCACGACGACCGGTGGCAAGACCGAGACCTATCTGAAGTGGAAGCTGGAGAACGTGGTGTTCACCGGCTACTCGGTGCACGGCAACAGCACGGGCGAGCCGCTGCCGAGCGAGCAGACGAGCATGAACTTCTCGAAGATCACCTACACCTACACCGAGTTCGACAACAAGACCGGTGCCAAGAAGGGCAACGTCGAGACGAAGTACGAAATGGGCGCCAACAAGTCGTAGTTGGCAGTCCGAACGATGTCGGATGGCCGTCACCCCGTGGCTTGCAGCCCGGGGTGACGGCCCCGCCGGCTGGTTTGCAGTCCATTCGCCGGAGGATTCATCATGGCTAGCACTCGCAGCGGATTCGTGAAGTTTGGCGATTTCGAGGGCGAGGCCACCGACTCCAAGCACAAAGGCTGGAGCATCATGCACTCGCTGTCGGCGCCGCTGACGCGGGCGACCGGCGGCTTCGAGCAGAGCGAGCGAGCCGGAGGAGCGACGGCCGTCGGGCAGATCACGGTTGTGAAGGACCTCGACGCCGCGACGGTGAAGATCCAGAAGGCCTGCGTGAGCGGACAGAAGCTCTCGAAGGTGAAGGTCGAGTTGTGTACGACGACCGGCGGTGGCACGCAGCCCTATCTCGTCTATGAGTTAGATGACGTGATCGTGACGGCCTACGACCTCGAGGATCCCGCCGATTCCAAAAATCTCCAGCCGACCGAGCGTGTTTCGTTCACCTACGGGAAGGCGACGTGGACCTACGGCAAGTTTGGCACCGACGGGTCGAGCCAGGGCAAGGTCACCGACAACTACACCGTCGGGGCCGCCAAGAAATAGGAACAGGAAATAGGAACACGGTGCTCCCATGCCAAGCTATTCCCAGGACGGCCAGCCGCTGGCGATCGAGACGCCGCTTGGTAAGGACAAACTGCTGCTCGAGGCCGTCAACGGTGAGGAGGGCCTCGGTGCCCTGTTCGTCTTTCGTCTGGAGTGCCTGAGCGTCGAAGAGACGTTGAGCGACACGTCGATCGTGGGGAAGCAGGTGAGCTTTCGGGTCAACGACGCCAGCAACTCGCCACGCTGGTTCTCGGGCTATGTCAGCCGCTTTTCCTGGATGGGCCGCGACGACGTGCTCACCCGCTGGCAGGTCGAGGTGGTGCCGAGCCTGTGGTTCGCCTCACTCACGAGCGACTGCAAGATCTTTCAGCAAAAGTCGGTGCCCGACATCGTTGAGGCGGTGCTCGGCGACACGTCCGCGATCACGCTCTCGAAGAAGATCACGGGCAGCCACTCGCCCTGGGATTACTGCGTGCAGTATCGGGAGACCGACTTCGCCTTCGTGAGCAGGCTCATGGAGCATGAGGGCATCGGCTACCACTTCGAGCACGCGCAAGGGTCGCTGAAGATGGTGGTCTCCGACTCCAACACCGCCTTTACCGACTGCAAGGAGGCCGACGTCGAGACAGCGCAGGGGTTTGCGTCGCCGGCCACGGCCGGTGTGATCACGAATTGGCGGCATGAATATGCCTTCCGGCCTGGGAAGTTCGTCCAGACCGACTACTCCTTCGAGGAGCCGACGACGAGCCTGTTGGCCACGGGCAATGGCAAGTCGACGTACTCAAACGCCAGCAAGGCGGAACTCTTCGACTACCCGGGCCTCTATGAGAAGAAGCCCGACGGCGACACCACGGCGAAGGTGCGGATCGAGGCGGAGGAGGCGACGGCCAGCATCGCCTCCGGCACGAGCACGTGCCGCAGCTTCTCACCGGGCTACACGTTCAAGATCAAGTCGCATCCAAACTCGGCGGAGCGCGGCAAGAAATACCTGCTCACCAAGGTGATCCATCGGGCCAGCATCCGTGGAGCCTACGAGGCGTCGGCCGGGGCGGCGGAAACCTTCGAATACGAGAATTCGTTCGAGGCCGTGCCGAGCGACGCGGTGTGGCGGCCGGTCCGCAATACGCCGTGGCCGGCGGGCACCGTGCAGACCGCCCTGGTCGTGGGCCCCTCCGGTGAGGAGATCTACACCGACCAATACGGTCGCATCAAGGTGCAGTTCCACTGGGACCGGTACGGCAAGAAGAACGAGCAAAGCTCCTGCTGGATCCGGGTGTCGCAGTCGCTCGCCGGGCCCCAGTTCGGCATGCAGTTCATTCCCCGCGTTGGCATGGAGGTGGTCGTCTCGCACCTCGACGACGACCCCAACCGCCCGCTCGTGACAGGCGTGGTCTACAACGGCACGAACAAGCCGCCCTTTGAGCTGCCATCGAAGGCCGCCCAGAGCGGCCTGCAGACGCGAAGCACGAAGGACGGGGCCGTCGCGAATGCGAGCCAGCTCATTTTCGACGACACGAAGGGGTCGGAACTCGTCACGCTTCATGCGGAAAAGAACTTCACGCGGACCGTCGAAAACGACGACACGCTCGAGGTCGGCTTCGTCACGAAGGACAAGGGCGACCGCTCGGTCAAGGTCTACAACAACCTTACCGAGGAGGTCGGGGCCAGTGGCTGTAGCGCGGGCAACAGGTCTCTGACCGTCTACAAGGACAACAGCACGACGGTGTCCACGGGAGACGAGGCCTACACCGTTAGCAAGGGCAACGCCACGTTCGACGTGACCCAAGGCAACCACACCGTCACGGTGGGCGGCAAGCAGTCGAGCACGGTCAAGCAGGGCCATTCGCTCACGGTCTCGTCGGGATCCCACTCCGTGCAGGTGAATAGCGGCAGCGGCACGATGAAGGCGATGTCGTGGACGATTGAGGGGCAGACCGGCATCACGCTGAAAGTCGGCAGCAATTCGATCGAGATCGGCCCGGCGGGCGTGACGATCAATGGCATGACGGTGAGCGTGAAGGGCACGACGTCGACGACGGTCGAAGGCCTGCAGACGAGCATCAAGGGCACCGCCATGCTCCAGGCGCAAGGCGCCATCACGATGATCGGCTAGGGACCGGGGCAGAGGAAACGAAAACCATGGCAGCCATCACGCTCGAACAGTATCCGACCCAAGAAGCCGCGCGGATGCGGCTGGCCAAGCTCGAACTCGCCGAGCCGGTCGTGGCCGTGGTCGAGCAGGCCGACGGCACGCTCGCGGGTGGATCGCTTCT
>JBBAVO010000168.1:0-6078 GCA_040397635.1 Pirellulales bacterium | reverse complement strand
TGCGGCCGAGCGGGTCGGTGGTGGCGACGAGGTTGCCGGCAGCGTCGTAAGCGAACCGGGTGACGGGAGTCTGCGCAGAAGCGTCGGGCCGCGGACCGCGGGCGGCGATCTTCCGGCTCATCGCGTCGTAGACGAAGAACGACCTGCGGCCCAGGCTGTCGATCGTGGTCACGGGATTGCCCACAGCGTCGAAGACAGTGGCCTCCGTTCCTCCCGCAGCGTTCGTCACCGTCACGGCGCGGCCGACCTTGTCATGCGTAAAGCTCGTGCTGCGGCCGAGCGGGTCGGTCGTCGTCGCCAGGAAGCCGCTCGCGTTGTAGACCCGCGTGGACACGGGCCGTGCGAGCGGGCCCGCCGTGCCATCCGGATCAGGCAGGATCGTGTGGATCTCTCGTCCGAGGGCGTCGTAGACATGCTCGGTCGTGAAGCCGACGTCGGCCTCGCTTGCACCGCCCGGGCCGACCTCGAACCGGAGATTGCCCACCTTGTCATAGACGAACCGCTTCACGAGCGGGCCGAGCGGCCCCGCGCCGTCGGGGTCCGCAGAGGTCTCCGAAATCTTTCGGCCGAGTCCGTCGGAGGCGAAGGCCGTGGTGAACCCTCGCGGGTCGGTGACGGAGGTGAGATTCCCGTCGGCGTCGTAGGTGAATGACGTCACCGGCCGGCCGAGCGGGCCGGTGCCATCGGGGTCGGCCTGCGTCTCCTTCGTCTTGCGGCCAAGTGCGTCGTATTCGAAGTGAGACGACCAGGCCGGGTCGCCGGTGGTCGCGCCCGCCTGACCGGCGAAAGACGCCGTCACGAAGAGGACGTTGCCGCGGGAGTCGTAGCCCATGGCCGTGGCGGGGGCCACGAGCGGCCCAACTCCGTCGGGATCGGGCCGCGTCTCCCGCACCGTGCGGCCGAGTTTGTCGTAGGCGATAGTCGTCGTCGCGCCGGCCTGATCGATCGTGGCCACCACGCGGCCGCCGCCATCCACCCGCTGCCTTGTAGTCGTGCCGTCGGGAAGCAGTGTGGCCACCAGCCGGTTGCGGGTGTCGTAGACGAAGCGGGTGACGCGGCCGAGGGTGTCGGTCTCGGTGGCCTTGTTACCCGCGGGGTCGTATGTGACGAAGGTGAACGTGCCATCCGGCGCCGTGCGTTTCACCTCCCGCTCGCGCCGGTCATACGCCGCGCGAACGACGCGGCCGTCGCCCTGGGTCGTCGCCACCAGATTGCCGACGGCGTCGTACGCAAACGCCGACGTGATCGCCGGCAGCGGCCCGGCGCCGTCGGGATCGGGAGACTGCTCGCTCGTCTTTCGACCCAGGGTGTTGTAGGCGAACGATGTCACGCTCCCGTTGGCATCGGTCTGCGTGAGCAGGTTGCCCCGAGAGTCGTAGGTGAACGATTCCGTTACGCTCACGCCAGGCGACGCATCGACCGCCCGCGTGAGCACCTGCCCCGCGGCGCTCGAGGTGAAACGCGTCACGACGCCCCGCGGCGACGTGGTCGCCGCGACGAGCCCGCGGCCGGCCGGGGCCGCCGTGAAACCGGTCATCGAGTTGAGCCTGCCCGTGCCACCATCGTCGGTGCGGCTCGTCAGGAAGCCGGAGGCGTCGTAGACAAACCTCGTCGCCACGTCGTCGGATGCGTCGTTCGGCCGGTGGAGCCGGGTGATCGTGGCGATGTCGCGAAACGCGCCAGCGGTGTAGGCGTAGGTCGTGACGTTGCCGAGCGGGTCGGTCACGCTGGTCACCTTCCCCGTCGAGAGGTCGTAGGCGAAGGCCGTCGTCGCCCCGTAGGCATCGGTGGAGGTGAGCTTCAGGCCCGTAGCGGTCCAGGTCGATCGCTCGCTCGTGCGGTCCGACTGCCGCAGTTCGAGCAGGTTGCCGGTGTCGTCGTAGGCATACCGCGTGGCAAAACCCCGTTCATTGATGAACGCCGACTGTCGGCGGTGCAGGTTGTAGGAGAAGCTGTGACGGAGCCCCTCTGCGTCGGTGACGCGGAAGCCGCGGCGGTTGGCGTAATACTCCCACGACGTCACGAACCCGCCCGGGTCGGTCACGCTCGCCAACAGGCCACGACGGGCGGCATCGGCGTGGTAGGCGTAACGCACCACCGACGCGGCAGCACCAGCGGCGGCCGCGGGGGCGGTGGTCGTCGCGAGTCGGCCACCCACGTAGGCATAGCGCCACGTGCGCCCCGTGAAATCGGCGACGGTCGCGATGTGGGGCCGCGGATCGGCGTTGTAGGTGAACGCCAGCCAGCGGGTCGCATCGCGGAGATCGGAGACCCTCGTGATCCGGTTGGTGCGCGCGACATAGTCGATCCGTACCCCGTTGCCGAACCGGTCGCTCTGCGAACCGATCGGGCATGAGCCAGCGACGAGCGGCCGGAACGTCGTCGTGCCGCCGTCGTAATCCTTCCAGGTGAAGCCCGCCGCTGCCGAGCCGGAGAGCGTGCCAAACAGTCCGGACGGGCTGGTCCAGCGGCCCGCAGTGCCGGCTGTGAAGACGAGCCGCATGCCGTCGGCGGTGAACCAGGTCACTGTGCCGGCTCCGTCGGTGGCGATCTCGATCCGATCGGAATAGCTGAACGACCAGCCCTCACCGAGCCCTCGGTCCGACCAGGCCGTCGGTGCCCCCGCCCGGCCCGATACCGTATGGATCGAGTCGTACCGCCGATGAAAGTCGAGTGGACGACCGAGGTTTGGAATCTCGACGTCGGTCTCCTCGTGATAGACATCCCCATTGGCCACGTTGACGGGATCGCCCGCCTCCTTGTCGAGGCCCCAGGCCAGCGGTGTCGGCTTGATGGCCGGCGGAAGCACCGGAATCCACGAGGTGGCACCGCCATAGGTGAGAACCGGCCCAGTCCCCACGCTTCCCTGAATCATGAAGCCGACGGTCGAGCCGGTCGCGGCGATCGTGAGTGTGTAGCCGACCCCCTTCCACTGCTTCGCGGCAACACCGCTGCCGACGGTGATCTCTTTCTTCGGCACAAGCGCCGTGAACGCGGTGCCAGCGTAGCCGGGCATGCCCTGCTTTACCGCTGACGCAATCGACGCCACGATCTCCGCTCGCATGCCCGGCAGGAGCGTGGCGATGCGGGCCACGTTGCCGGCGTTGATCTCGACGAGATTCGAGAACCCGCCCGCCGACGTGACAGCCAACTGAAACGCCTTCATGGTCGATACGCTCTCGAAGTTCGTCAGCTCCTCGAGCACGAGGCCCTCGAGCGACGAATTCGCGTAGCCCATCAGGAGGTTGCGGGTGAGGTCGGTCGCGGTCGTGCTCGGGTCGATCGCGAAGCCCCCGGTCACATTGCCTGGCACGTCGATCCCCATGCCGACAGGCAGGTAGGGAAACTGCAGGCCGGCCGTCGCCGTCGCAGAGAGCGTTGGGCCGCTCGTGGCGATGCCGAGGGCCACGATGGTCCGGTCGGCAACGGCGGAAGTGAGGGCGGCCAGCGAGGCCTCGTCGGCATCCGCGGCCAGAAAATACGAGGTGATCGCCAGATCGAGCAGACCGCCGACGGCCTGATCGCGATCGACGGCGACGCCATTGGCCTGGTTGAGCTGCTGGGCGTTGACCACCGCTCGCTTCTCGACCAGGAGCGACTCGGAAAACTGATTGGCGTCGAGGCCGATGGCGATGAAGCGGTCGGCCATCCGCGTAAAGGTGCGGTCGTAGGTCGTGCCACCGGCCGGAGCCGTGACGGTGATCTTCAGGTTCAGCGAGGTCACGGAGGGATTCGCCACGGCCGCCAACGCGGTTGCGATCGCCACGCCGTCGCGTCGCAGCGTCGGCCGCCCGACGAGCCCCGGATCGATCGTGATCCGGCTGAGGGCGACATCAGCAAGCGCGAGCGTGACACCCGCCGCGCCAAACAGCGGTGTCACTTTATTCGTGAGCTTGATGTTCACCGTATGGAGGGCCGCGGCCGGAATCGAGGCCGGGCGGGCGGACTCAGCCGGCTGGCTCACAACCACATAGGGCAGCGCCGTGGGAATCGCCAGGAACGACTGCTGGCGAATCGGACCGTCATAGCCCACGTCGGCAATCGTGAGATCGGGCCGATTCTGCGCAAGCCATCCCGAGACCTTTGCCTCGTAGTATTCGGCCGTCGACTTCTTCTGCCAGGCAGGGTTCGTGAGGTAGTCAACTTCCTGCGTACTGAAGGGCACCTTCGTGAGGATATCGGGCACGCCGGGTTGAAAATCCCGCAGCTTCCACGAGGCATCGATCGGCACCCAGGCCTGTTGGCCGCTCGCGGGCACCGTCACGAGCGCCTCGAGCCAGGTGTGCTTGAAACGGTTCCAGTATTGGTCGTAGGCGAGGCCGGACCGGGCGAGGATCGCTCCGGCGGCCGAGCCATCTCTGGCTCCCACGAAGTCCTTGAGCTGGCTTTCCGTCACCTCCACCACACCGGCCACATACCGCGTGGGGATGCCGGCCGCGGCGTAGAGCGAGGCGAGCAGCGAGTTCGTGTCCCAGTCGTTGCCGGCCTTGGTCTGCAGCGTGGCCAGCGGCCCCTTCATCGCGCCCGAGTACGGCTGGAACACGACCGTGTTCGTCACGTATTCGAGCATTTCGAGCGGCAGGTAATAGAGACGGGCCGCCAGGTCGGCGATGCTCGTGGCCACCTCGGGCCGGTCGGGAGCGACATCGACGTCGATCGCCCTGCCCTTGAGCGATGCCAGGGCCGTCCGCGGGCTGTCGGTGAGCAACGGATTACCGTGCACGAGCAGCGTCGCCAGCCTTGGCAGCTGCGCGACGCCCGCGGGCACCGTCGCGAGCAAGTTGGACCGCACGTCAAGCCTCGTCAGCCCGGCGAGCGCGGGGAGCGTAGCCAGACCGGCATCGGTGAGTCCGACATGCACCACCGACAATGACGTGAGGCTGGTGAGGCCGGTCAGCGGCTGCAGCGACGCGAGGCCCTGCGGCACGACGCCATGGTCTCCCGGAACCAGTTCAAGCGACTGAAGCGACGCGAGATTCGCGATGCCGGTGAGATCGCCCACGGTATTGCCATCCACGGTGAGCGACGTGAGTGGCGGCGACTGGGCGAGCACCGCCGGCGTGAGCCACGTATCGCGGTCGAGTGCCAACGACTCGCGGACGGCTGCGGCCAATTCGGGGTCGTAGAACATCACCCCCTGCACGTCGCCGCTCACGCGTCTCACGTGGCTCCGAATCGTGCCACGCACATCAAGCAGCCCGGCCGACACAAGGGTCTCGCCCGTGTAGGTATTGACGGGCGCACCCAGCGTAAGCGAGGCGGCCCCCGCCTTGGCGACGCCTCCGCCGCCCGCGATCGGCGTGTCGAACCGGGCAGCAACGACCGTGGTGAATGTCGTGCCCGTAGCCTGCGTCGCGAAGCTGCCGCCTGTCACGGTGGAGGCGCCGCCGCGAAACTCGATTGCGCGGCCGCTGACGACACCCGAGATGGTGACGGTTCCACCGACAGGGCCGGCGAAGACGGCGGTATCGCCCCGGCTACTGTTCCAGCTGACGTAGCCGCCGGTGCCGCCACCGAGCGACGGGTCGAACCAGACCGCAGCTCCCCCTTCGGTCCACGTGCCAGATCCCCCAAGCCCCGCGCCGGTCGCCACCACGTTGTTCTTCGCCACGAGATCGGGATCCCAGTAGAGGACCGCCAGCAGTCGCCGCTCCTCCAGTCGCTCCATCCCGCCGAGGGGCGGGGATGACCTCGCGAGCGAACGCACTTTTCGTCGCGCCATGCTCCGGGAACGCAAGCCACGGCGACCACTCCAGGCCATGGGAACCTCCGCGTCTTTTTTGAGTGCAGAATGACGGAGCGAGAGCTTGTTCGGGGGGGCGCCCCCCGCGCTCGGGCGATCTCATAAAAAACGGAGACCCGCCGGGTCAATGCCATTTCAATCCGGGAATACGCCCCACCACGGCCCCGCCTATCCATCCAAGCCCGCAGCGCACGCAAGGGAATACGGCCCGCCTGCAAGACGCGTGTCGCCCTCTGCTGCACCGGTGGCTTTTCCCACATCCAGATAGAATGGGCTGACCTCGCGCGGCCAGGCCGCCTCACTGGCACCCACTCCATGCATGCACCTTCAGGCAC
>JBBAVO010000167.1:0-6083 GCA_040397635.1 Pirellulales bacterium | reverse complement strand
GCACCAACACGCACGGTGTCTCGCTCCAGAACGTCAGCTTCGCCTAGCCGACGCCAGACGACTGCATCCACGAACCGCTATCCCACGATGACCGTGGGTCGCTTGTCGGGGGCGGCGATGGCGTCGGCGAGCACGTCAGGCTTCGACTACAATCCCGACCTGACATCCAGGGCCAACATCCAGGGCCAACATCCAGGGCCAACATCCAGGGCCACGATCGTGACAGCCAAAGACATCCTCATCACCGGGTCCTCCGGCCTCATCGGCAGCGAGGTGGCCACCTTTTTCGATCTCCTTGGGTGGCGGGTTCACGGGATCGACAACAACCAGCGGGCCGTGTTTTTCGGCCCCGCAGGCGACACCCGCTGGAATCAGGAGCGGCTGACCACGTCGCTGCGGTCGTTCCGGCATCATGAACTGGACATCCGCGACCGCAACGCGGTGCTCGATTGTGTGGCGGCAATCCGGCCGGCGGCGATCGTCCACACGGCCGCCCAGCCCTCTCATGACCGCGCTGCGTCAATCCCCTTCGATGACTTCGATACCAACGCCGCCGGGACGCTCAACCTCCTCGAGGCTGCACGGCGTGCCTGTCCGGAGAGCCCCTTCGTGCACATGAGCACGAACAAGGTCTACGGCGACGCGCCCAACGAGATTCCAATGGTCGAACTGGACTCTCGCTGGGACTATGACGACGACACGTTCGCTCACGGCATCCCCGAGACGTTTCGCATCGACGCCAGTAAGCACTCGCTCTTCGGGGCCTCGAAAGTGGCAGCTGACGTGATGGTGCAGGAGTACGGCCGCTACTTTGGTCTCCCGACCTGCTGCCTGCGAGGAGGCTGCCTCACCGGTCCGGCACACTCGGGCGTCGAACTCCACGGCTTTCTCAGCTACCTCGTGAAGTGCAATCTCGAGGGCCGTCGCTACACCGTCTTCGGCTACCGCGGCAAGCAGGTTCGCGACAACATCCACGCCGCTGACGTGGCCGCCTTCATCGCCCGGTTCATCGCCGCACCGCGGCCGGCCGCCGTCTACAACATCGGTGGCGGCAAGTCCAACAGCTGCTCGATTCTGGAGGCCTTCGCCATGGCCGCCGACCGCTCAGGCAAACCGATGGACTGGGTCTACGATGAGAAGCCTCGCAAGGGCGACCACATCTGCTACTACTCCGACCTGCGGAAAATGCAGGCGGACTATCCCGGCTGGCGGCCTGAAGTGAGCCTCGCCGAAACCTTCGATCAGATCGTCGCCGCCTGGGAGCGGCGGGCCCATGCGTCCGGGAGCATGTCATGAAGGTGTTGGTCACGGGCGGTTGCGGATTCGTGGGCAGCGCGATCTGTCGCGGGCTGGTCGCCCACAGTGCCGACTGTCAGGTGACGGCGATCGACAATTTCCGCCGCGTCGGTGCGGAGACCAATCGCGAGCCGCTCCGGCGGCTGGGCGTCTCCATCGTCCACGGTGACGTCCGGCTCGCAAGCGACTTCGACGCCTTGGCGCCATTCGACTGGGTGATCGACGCCGCCGCGGAGCCGAGCGTGCTGGCGGGCACGACCGCGGGCACTGCTCCCGGTACGAGCACCACCTCACGGCAGCTGGTCGAGCACAACCTCGTCGGCACGATCAACCTGCTCGAAGCGGCGGCCCGCTGGCAGGCCGGCGTGATGCTCCTGTCAACCAGCCGGGTCTATTCGATCCCGGCACTGGCATCACTGCCGCTCGCGGAAGTCGAAGATCACCGTGGCCCCAGCTTCACCATCGACGCCTCGCAGCCGCTGCCGGTAGGTGTCAGCCCGGCCGGCATCACGGAGGATTTTTCCACGGTCGCTCCCGTCTCGCTCTACGGCGCCACCAAACTGGCGAGCGAGACGCTGGCACTGGAATACGCCCATCGCTACGGCACGCCCCTGTTCATCAACCGATGCGGTGTGATGGCTGGGGCAGGACAGTTTGGCCGGGCCGATCAGGGAATCTTCTCGTGGTGGATCCGACAGTGGATCGCAAAACAACCGCTCGCCTACATCGGCTTTGGATGCCGTGGCCTTCAGGTCCGCGACTGCCTCCATCCCGACGACCTGACGACGCTCGTCATGCTGCAGATGCAGTCGGCACGCGGCGCCGCCCCCGGCCTCTTCAACGTTTCGGGAGGCTCGGCTTCGGCCACGAGCCTCGCCCAGCTCTCGCAGTGGTGTGCGGAGCGGTGTGGCCCCCATGCCGTCGGCACGGCAAGCCAGTCACGCCCCTACGATCTGGCCTGGGTCGTCCTCGATCATTCCCGCGTCACGCAGCGGTTCGGCTGGCGGCCGGCCCGATCGACCTCGTCGATCCTTGCGGAGATCGCGGGCTCATCACTCCCGAAAGACTGAATTTCGATGGGTGTCGTCCCGGCCTTGATTCTGATAACTGTCCTCGCCATCTGCAGCATCGGCCCCGGCCTTTTCCTTCTGCCATGGCTGCACGTCGACGACGATGAAACGTTCGTCGTCGTCGTGGCCATGTCCTGGCTGGCCATGTTCCTCGCGGCATTTGGGATCTTCGTGTGTGATCTGCCCGATGGCTGTCGCTGGGCGCTGACGGCGGGTTGTCTGGCATGTGTCGGCTTCCGCTGGAACACACTCCTTGGTCTGTGTTCGCATCCTCTGGCCCGGGCGCAACTGGCTGGGCTGTGCCTTGTGCTGGGACACGCGCTGCTGCTGCAGGCTTCCATTCGCAACTACAACGGTCTCTGTTGGGCAGGCGACTGGTACGAGCACTTCGAGCGGACCGTCTTCTTCATCGAAAAACCAGATCCGGTCGCAGCCCGATTCCTGTCTGACGTCTCGGGAACTTCTGCGGGCTATACGCTCACGGCCCGACCGCCCTTCATGAACGTGCTCACAGCCCATGTTATCCCGCACGTCACGCCCTCATTCGCAGCATTTCAGATAGCGAGCACATGGCTTAATACGCTCGCCTGCCTGCCGGCACTGGCCATAGCCAGCCGCTGCGCGACACGGTTCCAACTCAACCGCGAACGCGGAGTGCTTGCCGCAGCGGCCACGATCACGCTGCTGCCATCGTTCGCCGAGAATGTAACCTTCCCCTGGACGAAGCTGCTGGCTGCCTTCTACGTTCTGGCGGCGGTGCTGCTCGTCGAACGGAGGAATGCGGTCGCTTGTTCGGGGCGACTGGCACTCGCCGGCACGCTCCTCGGCGCCGGCGTCACCGTGCACTACTCATCGGCCGTCTATGCCGTGGTCCTGGGCTCTGCCGTCGTGGTCATAGCCTTTTTCGACGACCTCCCTGGGGTGCGCAGCGGATGGCTTGGCCGTGTGACCCGATCCTGCATCGCGGCAATAGCGTTTGGCCTGCCTCAAGTTGTCGTGTTGCTGCCCTGGCTGGGCTTCTCTTGGGCCACCTTCGGCCTGCGCGGAACGCTGGCGGCGAACACCGCCGTCACCGACGCGGCCGGCATGACCCCGACGGACAATCTCTGGAAGATTGCGTTCAATTGCTTTGACACGTTGGTTCCCCATTTTCTGCGAGAGAGGCCACCGCTCATCGCGGAATTGATGGCGCAGCCGAACGCCTCGGCCGTGATGCGGGACTGGTGGTTCGCCCCCCTTCAGGTGAACTTTCCGATGGCGGTCGGCACGGTCACTCAAGTCGTGGCGACAGGGACCGCCGTCTGGCTTCTGGCATCGTCGCTGGCCGCACCCGCATCAAGGAATCGCGTTGCGCTCTGGACGTGGCTGTTTGTGGCGGGGTTTCTTCTTGGAGTCGCCGTGCACGGGGCCCGCGACACGATCGGCCTGGCCCATATCTGCCTCCAACCGCTGATGCTGATCGCGGTGGCGGCCTCCGCGACGGCACTCCCGCGCTTACCATGGCTGATAAGGGTGCTCGCCTTGGCGGGTCTGGCCTGGGACTATCTGGTCGGCGTGATGCTGCAATTCTGGCTGGAACATCTGCCCGTCGATCTGTTCGCTATCGTACTACCGGATGGCAGCCGCGCCGTCGGCAATCGGTTCGGAATCGAGGGGGTGGCCATCGTCAACGCGACGATCAAGCAGGTCCATCAGCTGACATTTCTCGGAGATGCGTGGCCTGAAGCGTGCCCAAGGCTTTGGGCCTGCGCAGTGCTCGTCGGCCTTGCCGCATGGGTAGTCCTGGCAGCCTCCGCGTTTCGCTTCGGGGACACTCGCGGTGGCCGCGGGTTCATGCAGCGTTTTTTTGCATGGTAGGATCGAAAAAGACGTGACGATTCTTTCTCCTGCCGTGCAGCGACAGCCCTCCGCAAGCGATGACCGCCCCACACTCCACTCCTGCCGATGCCGAACCCCCGGCTGCGGATCAGGTGAAAAAGCTGTCACGGCTGTCGGTGGTCATCCCCGCCCGTGACGAAGCGGGCTGCATCGCCGCGACGGTCGAGCATCTCCACCTCGAACTGCGACTCCACGACATCCCGCACGAGATCGTGGTTGTCGATGACGGCAGTTCTGACCAGACGTGGCCGATTCTGGAGTCCACCGCCGAGAGGATTCCAGCCCTCGTGCCGGTGCAGAACCCAGGGGCACACGGCTTTGGCAGGGCGATTCAAAAGGGATTGGCCACCGCCACGGGCGATGCGATGGTGATCATGATGGCCGACGAGAGCGACGACTGCCGCGACGTGGTCCGCTATTGGAACGTACTCAACGAGGGCTACGACTGCGTCTTCGGCAGCCGCTTCATGAAGCGGGGCGGCACGATTGACTACCCATGGATCAAGTGGGTCCTCAATCGCTTCGCCAACGCTTTCATCCGTGTCTTGTTCGGCATCCGCCTCAACGATACGACGAACGCCTTCAAGGCGTACCGCCGCGAGGTAATCGAAGGCTGCATGCCGATTCTGTCGCCGCACTTCAACATCACGGTGGAACTGCCGCTGAAGGCGATCGTCCGCGGGTATTCCTGGCAGGTGATACCGATCACCTGGCGAAACCGGCGGACCGGCGTAGCCAAGCTCAAAATCCGTGAGATGGGCAGCCGCTACTTCTTCATCGTGGCCTATGTCTGGCTGGAAAAGTATTTCAGCCACGGCGACTACCGCAAGCCGGCCGCCGTTGCGCCGAACGAGTGGCACCAGACGGGCCCCGCCGCCTGACCAAAACGCCGCCCATGGGCGGGGCAGATCAGGGCTTGCGGGCCACGACAAGAAACTGCTTGCCGAACCAGCGCCAGGCCGCGGGGCAGCGCAGGTAGAGCCGCAACAAGGCGATCGGCGGCATCCAGCCCTGCGACATCGAATAGGGAAGGAACCTCGGCTCGACCCGTTCGACAGCGAAGCTGCAGAGCCTCAGCACCTCCACCAGTGACCGATCGGTCAGCGGCAGGAAATGATCCCAGAAGTCCCAGTAGGCGCCTTGCAGGAAGCGGATGTTCGGACCGAGGCAGATGATCCGGCCTCCCGGTTTCAGACACCGTAGGGCTTCCTGGAGCGTCCTCCGGAGGGCATCCTTGTCGGGCAGGTGCTCGAATAAGTTGCTCGTGAACACGACATCGATTTCGCCGTCACCCAGCGGCCAGTGCTGCGAACAGTCCTGCTGCAGAATCTCGACCCCCTGGCCGACGTGCAACGGCATGTCTGGATTGAGGTCCATGGCGAACTTCCGGTCGGCTTTGATATGCCGGATGAACTCCCCCCAGCCAGCCCCCAGGTCGAGAACCGCCGCCTGCGGAGCCACATACCGCTGGAAGCACTCGGCCACGAGCATCTGCCATACCGCCTCGCGGTAGGGTTCGCACGCCGCAAAACGCTGCTCGTATTCAATCCCGAGATCGCGAAGCGTTTCCATGTTCTCAGGAGGATACGCGACCGTTTTCTAGCCGGGCAAGTGCGCATGCGCCGGATGAGGCCTTGGGACATGCCGTTCCCGACTGGGTCCGCGAGACGGCCACCCCTCCGATGGGTTGCCGTCGTAAACCCAACCCAGCCAGGCCAGGGCGCCGCTACCCCACGATGACCGTCGGTCGCTTGTCGGGGTCGGCGATGGCGTCGTCGAGCAGGTCGACCACCCGATTGGGCACGTCGCCGCGGCCAAAGAGCAGGAAGTCGAGCGCCA
>JBBAVO010000166.1:0-6155 GCA_040397635.1 Pirellulales bacterium | reverse complement strand
CGGTATCTGGCCTCGCGGCGGCACGGCGCGCTGGCCGTCTTCGGCGACGACGGTGAGAAGTTCGGGGTCTGGCCCGACACGCGGAAGGCCTGCTTCGAAGAGGGCTGGCTGGAGACCTTTTTTGGTCTGCTCGAGGCCAACGCCGACTGGATCCAGATGTGCCTGCCGTCGGAGATCGTCCGCGAGGTGCCGCCGGCCGGCACGGTCTGGCTGCCGGAATGCAGCTACCGCGAGATGATGGAGTGGGTGCTGCCGCCGGAGGCGCAGTTGGCCTGCATCGAAGCGAGAAAGACCTGCGGATCGGATCCGCGGCTGGCCAGCGTGGCGCGTTTTCTACGGGGTGGCTCCTGGCGAAACTTCCGGATGCGATATCCGGAGGCCAACGAGATGTATGCGCGGATGATGGCCGTCAGCCGGAGGCTCGAACGTCTCGCTGCAGTGCAGCCGGCCCTGACCGGACCGGCAGCCGCGGCGCTGGCCGAGGCCACGCAGGCGCTCTACCGCGGGCAATGCAACTGTGCCTACTGGCACGGCGCGTTTGGTGGCATTTACCTGCCGCACCTCCGCAACGCCATCTACCACGAACTGATTGCCGCCGACGCAGCTGCCGACCGGGCGGAAGGGAGGCGCGGCCCGTGGGTCGAGGCGACGACCGACGACTACGACTTCGACGGCCGGACGGAGGTCCGTCTTTGCAGCGATGGCCTCGATGCCTGGATCGCGCCGGCCCGCGGCGGGATGCTCTACGAACTCGACCTCCGCGATCAGGAGCACAATCTTCTGGCCACGCTCGACCGGCGGCCCGAGGCCTACCACGCGCAGGTGCTCGCCGGGCCGGGCAACGCCCGCAGTGTGGTCGATGCGTCGCAGGTGGCGAAGTTCAAGCAGGACGGGCTCGAGCGTATGGTCCGCTACGACGCTTCGCGGCGGAAGAGCCTCGTCGATCATTTCTGGGATTGTGATGCTGAGGCCGAGCAGATCGTCGCCGGCACGGCGATGGAGCGAGGCGATTTCGCGGCCAGTGCCTACGAGGCGAGCATCCGCCGCAATCCGGGGCGGATTCAGGTGCTGCTCACGCGGGCCGGCAATGTCTGGGGCATTCCGTTCACGCTCTCGAAGGCGGTGACGCTCGAGGCCGGCTCGCGGACCCTCGAGATCGCCTACAAGCTCGAGGGGCTGCCCCGCGATTTCCGCCAGCACCTCGCCGTCGAGTTCAACTTCGCCGGCATGCCCAACCGCGCCGAAGGTCGATTCTTCTACGACGAAACGCGACGGAATCTCGGTGAGCTTGGCAGCACGCTCGACCTGGCCGACATGCGAACGCTCGGGCTGGTCGACGACTGGCTGGGGATCGACGCCCGGCTCTCCTTTGCCGAGCCGAGCAACGGCCTCGGTGCGGGACTGTGGACGTTTCCGGTCCAATCGGTGAGCCAGTCCGAGGGTGGCTTTGAACTGGTGCACCAATCGGTCGTCGTGATGCCCCACTGGATCGTCACGCCCGATGCCGATGGCGTCTGGAAGGTGGCGATGCGACTGTCGATCGGCAACCTCAAGGCGGAGTCGGGGCAACGGCGTGTTGACCGCCAGACCGCGAGAGTGTGAGCCAGTCGAGGTCAGGCTCGATCGCCGTCGCGTGGTGCGCGAGCATCGTCACCGGCACCGGCCGCAGCCGCTCAGCCAGATCGCTGGCGCTGTGGATCGCGATCGCCTGCGGGCTGGCAGGATTGGCTGAGCTGCCTTCAGAGGGCTCAATCTGAGAGAGCACGACGGCCGCCACATGCAGGCCTTCGGCGCGGGCGGCACGGACGACGGCCAGGGTGCGGCCGATCGCGCCGAGCCGAGCCGCATCGACCACCACCAGCGGCAGATCGAGGTCGCGGGCGAGGTCGGCGTTGAGCGTCGCCTCTCCCAGCGGCGAGAACAACCCTCCCGCTCCTTCGACGATCACGATATCACTGGCGTTGCGCCAGGCGTCGAACCCGCTGCGGAGGAGCGTCTCGTCAATGCGGCGGCCCTCGGCCAGAGCGCTGCGGGGCGGCGAAATCGCCGCCGCAAACCTCTGCGGGCAGACCGCCTCCATCGATAACGGCCGGCCGGCGGCCTCCCAGAGCCGGGCGATGTCACTTCCCGCGGCACCGCCTGTCGGCACGCCGCTGGCCACGGGCTTGTAGACGCCCACCCGCAGGCCCGCCTGAAACCTGCTCCGCTTGAGTGCCCGCACGATCGCCACGGCGACCGCCGTCTTGCCGACGTCGGTGTCGGTGCCCGTCACAAACAGACCGCTTCCAGCCATTTTTGAGCCCGTTCACGCCAACCAGTTGCCCCTTCCGCAGTCAGGTTCTACACTATAACGACGGATTGAGACTGAGTCTCAATATTTCCTGCTGGTGTCGGTGGTCGTTTTCCTCTGCTGTGGCTCGCTTTTTGAGGAGTCTGCCCATGTCGCTTGAACAAGTCGCCATCGGTTCCACGGCCCGCGTGGCCGACGTCTCCGGAAGTGATTCGACCTCGCTGCGGCTCCTGGAGATGGGGCTCACGCCCGGCGTGAACGTCCGCGTTGTCGGCACGGCGCCGCTGGGCGGTCCGATGGAGTTGGAACTCCGCGGCTACAGGCTCTCGATCCGCCGCCATGAGGCGGCCCGCGTGGCCATCGCCAAGTGACGCACACCGCACGCCATGACCGCCACGCCTGACGGCTCTGCTTCGCCTGATGGCTCCCCGTCGCTTGCAGGGCGGGCGGGTCGCCTTATTGTTGTCGCGCTCCTGGGCAATCCCAACACCGGCAAGAGCACGCTCTTCTCGGCACTCGCCGGTATTCCGACGCGTATTGGCAACTATCCCGGCGTGACCGTCGAGGAAAAGCTCGGCCGCTTCAGCCATCGCGGCCATTCGATCGAACTCATCGATCTGCCAGGCACCTACAGCCTCGTGCCCAAGAGCCCCGACGAACAGGTGGCGGTGGACGTGCTTCACGGTCGGCTCGCGGGCGTGCCCACGCCCGACTGCGTGGTCGTGGTCGCAGACGCCACCAACCTCGAACGCAACCTCTACCTCGCCACGCAGGCGCTCTCCCTCGGCCTGCCGACCGTGGTGGCGTTGACGCTCTCCGATGTGGCCGATGACAAGGGGATCACGATCGACTCCGCGGAGTTGGGCCGCCGGCTTGCCTGCCCGGTTATCCGCGTCGTGGCACCGACGCGGACCGGGATCGATGCCCTCGGCGACGCAGTCCTCTCGGTGATGCAGTCGCCCCCGCAGCCGCCGCAGGGGCTCGATGCCCATCTGTCGGCGGTGGATCCGCGTCACGAACCGGCGGCCCGCGAGGCGATCGCCCGCTATGCCTGGATCGAGCAACTGCTCTCGGGCGTTGTGCATCGGCAACCGCCGGCCAGCCGGCCGCTCGGCGAACGGATCGACGATGTCCTCACCCACCGCCTCTGGGGAACGCTCGTGTTCGCGGCCACGATGCTCGCCATGTTTTCCTCGATCTTCTGGCTGGCGACGCCGCTCATGGATGGCATCTCCAGCGGGATGGACTGGGTCAGCGGGCTGGCCGAGAGCCTCCTGCCCGAGGGGGCCATCCGGTCGCTCGTGGTCAATGGCGTACTGGCCGGCGTGGGGGGCGTGGTGGTCTTCGTACCGCAGATCGCGATGCTCTTCCTGTTCGTGGCCATTCTCGAGGGCTGTGGCTATCTCTCCCGCGCGGCGTTTCTGATGGACCGGCTGCTGTGCAGCGTGGGCCTGGGCGGCAAGTCGTTCATCCCACTGCTTTCGAGCTTTGCCTGCGCGATTCCCGGCATCATGGCTGCGCGGACGATCGAGAACCCGCGGGATCGCCTGCTCACGATTCTCGTCGCGCCGCTGATGAGCTGCTCGGCCCGTCTGCCCGTCTACCTCCTCCTCTGCGGTGCCTTCGTGCCCAACGTCGCCGTCGGCGTGTCCTGGCTGCGGCTGCCGGCCCTGGTGCTCGCCGGCATGTATGCCGTGGGCGTGGCGACGGCGGCGCTGGTGGCGCTTCTCCTCTCGCGGACGATCTTTCGCGGCCCGCCGCAGCCCTTCGTGATGGAACTCCCCGGCTGGCGGTGGCCGCGGTGGCCGGTCGTGTTGGAGCGGGTTCGCGAAGCGGTCTGGTCGTTCCTCCAGAATGCCGGCACGTTGATCGTGGCGGTGAGCATCGTGGTCTGGGCGCTCTCGAGCTATCCGCACAACGACGCCGTCATCGACGCCGACGTGGCCGCGCACCGCGAGGTGCTCTCCACGCGGCTGGCCGGCCTGTCGGCAGATGATCCAGACCAGACGGACGTGGCTGAGGAACTCGCCGCCCTCGACACCGACGACGGGCTCGCAGCCGCCCGCCGCGGCGCCGCCCAACGACACAGCGCCCTGGGCTGGATGGGACGGCTGGTCGAGCCGCTCGTGAAACCCCTGGGCTGGGACTGGCGACTGGGATGCGCCGCGATCGCGAGCTTTCCGGCCCGCGAGGTGGTGCTCGGCACGCTGGCGGTGATCTACAACCTCGGCGACATCGATCCGGGCGAGGAGGAGGGAGGCACGGCGCTGGTGCGTCGCCTCCGTGCCGCCACGTGGGATGGTACGAACCGCAAGGTCTTCACGCTGCCAGTGGCCCTGTCGATCATGGTGTTCTTCGCCCTGTGTGCACAGTGCGCCAGCACGCTGGTCGTGATCGGCCGGGAAACGTCGAGCTGGCTCTGGCCCGTGGTCACGTTCACCTACATGACCGTCTTGGCCTGGCTCGGGGCCTTCGCCACCTACCAGATCGGCACCTGGCTCGGCGGCTGACGCTCCCGCTCCATGCAAGATCTCATCGCCATCGCCGTCGCGACTGCTGCTGCCATTTGGCTCGCATGGTCGCTCAAGAAGCGGTTCTTTGCCCCGCCCTGCCAGCCACCGTCCGTCCCCGGCGGCGGCGACGGCTTCGTGCCGCTCGAGAGTCTCACGAAGCCCAAACGCTGACTGCTGGCGGCGCTGCCCCGCAAACACGGACAGCCCAGCCACTGCCACGCGGTCTCGCGGCATCGATGGCACAAAAAAAACCGGGGCGTCTTTGCAGACGCCCCGGCCTCATTTTCTGTGTACTGACGACCTGCCCGACGGTCGGACCGCCAAGCTTGAAGACTAGGCGTGACGACTAGTACATGTCGTAGTCGCCGCCGTGGCCACCGCCACCGGCCTTCGGCTTGGAATCCTTCGGCTTCTCGGCGATCAGAGCGTCGCTGGTGAGCAGCAGCGTCGAAACGCTGGTGGCATTCTGCAGCGCCGTCCGTGTCACCTTGGCCGGATCGATCACGCCCGCCTTGACGAGGTCTTCATACTCGTTGGTGGCGGCGTTGTAGCCGAAGTTCCCACTGCCGGCGAGCACCTTCTCGCAGACGATCGAACCGTCCTGGCCGGCGTTGGACGAGATCATCGTCACAGGCGCCCGACAGGCACGAACCACGATGTTGAAGCCGACCGTCTCATCGTCCGAGAGGCCCTTCGGCTTGACATGCGAACTGGCCCGCAGGAGGGCCACGCCGCCGCCCGGCAGGATGCCCTCTTCGACAGCGGCCCTCGTCGCATGCAGCGCGTCCTCGACACGGGCCTTCTTCTCCTTCATCTCGCTCTCGGTTGCGGCACCGACGTTGATCTTGGCCACGCCGCCGGCGAGCTTCGCCAGCCGTTCTTCGAGCTTCTCACGGTCGTAGTCGCTGGTGGCAGCAGCGATCTCGTGCCGGATCTGCTCGATCCGCGACTTGATCGCCGCGGTCTTGCCGGCACCCTCGATGATCGTGGTGTTGTCCTTGTCAACGATCACCTTCTTGGCACGGCCCAGTTCGGCCAGACCGAGATTCTCGAGCTTCATGCCGAGGTTCTCGAACACGGCCGTGGCACCGGTGATGATGGCAATGTCTTCCATCATCGCCTTCCGCCGATCACCGTAGCCCGGGGCCTTCACGGCACAGACCTGGAAGGTGCCACGCAGCCGGTTGATCACGAGCGTGGCCAGCGCCTCGCCGTCCACCTCTTCCGAGACGATCAGCAAGGGCTTGCCGGCATTCACGACGGCCTCGAGCAGCGGGACGATGTCCTTGACGCTGGAGATCTTCTTCTCGAACACGAGGATGTAGCAGTCTTCGAGCACGCACTGCATCTGC
>JBBAVO010000165.1:0-6159 GCA_040397635.1 Pirellulales bacterium | reverse complement strand
TGGGGAAGGCGCGGGCCGGGTCGAGACCGCCGGCCACCGCCTGCTCGGTGAGCGATTTCCGAAGCTTTGGCCACGCCCGGATCTTCAGCTCCTCCGGGGCCCAGGCCCAGATGCGTGCCCGCATCAGCACGGGGCTTTTCCCCTGCCGCATCATCGCATCAAAGCTTGCATCGACCAGTTCCGGGAACGAGCCGATGTCCATCTGCTTCTGGACGCGGATTTTCGTCGGGTCGCTGGCCGAATACTTCTTGTCGTAGACACGGTAGGCCATCTTCAGGAACCTGTTGAAGATCTCCATTCGGCCCTGGCCGAGGCCATCCACGAGCGCCCGATTGAGCATGCCGTCGACGAACTGCCGGGTGTTGTTGATGTCGAGCTTCATGACTTCTCCCAGACGGAGGGTCACGAATGTCTCCAGCGACTCACGGTAGATCGGCTGATCGCCCATGCCCTGGTCCTGGGCCAGGCTCGCGAGCTTCTGGAAACATTCGTTGGCCTTCGGCTCGTCGCCGTAGACGTAGGCCATGATCGTCGCCTCGTTCAAGAACCGCTCCCAGCCCTTGAGCAGGTCGTCCACCTCGGCACGGTTCCAGTGCTGGGTGGTCACGCCAGCCTCCGACCGGATGATTTCAATCGCCTCAGCAAGGGCGGCCTCGTAGGCAGCGATGAACCGCGGATCGGGGAGCAGGTCGATTCGGTCGGAGACGGCGTCGTAGTTGATTCGACCGGTTCGCATCAGCTCGGCGATCATGTTGAGACGCCGCCGGATCACGAGCAGTTCGTTGCGGCCCTCGCGGTTGCGGCTCTCGATCGACTTGGCATAGCCCTCCTCCATCCAGTAGATGCCCTGGGCACTGGGGTGTCGCCAGTCCATCGGCCCATACTTTTTCATGAGGGTGAGCATCTTCTTTGCATCCATCCGGTAACGGTCGCGGAGCACCCGCTTTTGGAGATAGGGGATCAGAATCTCGAAGCAGGGTTTCCCCAGCTCTGGAGTGCTCTGGAGACCACCGACGAGGGCCCTGTTCGTTCCCTCCGGGATGCCGCGGCCCGTCATCACGGAGGCGTCGCCAGAGGCGTTGACCATCACCACAAGCCCAAGCATCCGCAGGAACGCCTCGTCGGGCTTGGCTCCAAGCTTCTCGATCAGGTCGAGTACAGGCTGCACCTCGGGGTGCTTTTCGAGCACTTCGTCGAGTGTGTCGGGGGCACTGGCCACCGTCTCAAAGCTCTCTACGACCTCGACCGCCGAGCGGCCGTAGTTCTTGTCGCCGAGCACCTCCTGCATGTCGCTCACGAGCCGCTGTTTCAGAAACCAATGCTCGCGGTCGCGGTCGCCGCCGACCTTGTCCATGAGGATCCAGCCGAGATCCTCGTAGAGCTTGGGGGCGTTGGGATTCAGAGGGATGCCCTGCGACCGTAAGAGTTCGATCCCCCGGCTCACCCAGCCCCAGCGATCCCCCGGCTCCTCGGCCATCACCGAGATGTTGTAGGCCATGTTGATCGCCTGAAAGCTCCAGACGTTCACGAAGTGGGGCTGCAGGGAAGTGATCCACTCGGCGAGCGTCTGGGCCTCGAAGTATTGACCCTTGGCCTGCAGTTCGTCTGCCCGGATCCAGAGGACATCGGTCGCCAATCCGCGGAACGTCCCAAGCGCGGCGGTCGCCAGCGCCACATGCGGCGGCATCCCCTGCGTGCCCTCGACCGACATCACCAGCTGCAGATCGTTCCGCTGCCGGCCGATCGCCTTGAGCAGGAATCCGGCAGCCACCAGGCAGGCGAGGATGATCCCGCAGCAGGCAGCCTCGACGATCCAGTCGCCGCCGCCAATCGGCTGTGCGGCCGTGGGCGTGGCGGAATCCTCGTGCGGCCTGCCTGCGAACTGGATCTCAGCAGACGATGGGCGACGGGAGGGAGTGAGGGTCGTGCTCATGTGGTCACGTGACGATCAGGTGTTGGAGCGAACGAGGTCGCGTTGTTCGAAGCAGAACCAGGCCAACAGGCCGAGGGCGACCGGGGCGACGATGCCCACTCGCAGGATGCATTCGAGTACGGTCAAGGGCTGAATGTTCATCCCGCTGGCGACCGCCGTCACGGCGTCGTACCGGTCGAACGAAGGGATCACCTTCACGAACAGTTCCCCGAAGACCGCCATGATCACCTTCACGGCTTCCCAGTATTCCCCTTTTCGCAAGAAGTCATAGAAGGAAGAGTAGCGCAGGTTCGCCATCTCCTTAAGCGTCGCGTTCGCGTCGTCCATGCCGGTGTAGAGTTCGAGTGAATCTCCGACAAAGCCACTGCCGAAGGCGGAGAGGAAGATCATCAGGCTCAGCAGCACAGCCATCGGAAAGCCGAGGAACGTCGCGGAGGCCACCGCCACCGCCGCAATCATCGCGAGCTTGAGCCAGATCACCAGCAGGCACTTGAGGTAGTTCTGCCAGAATGGCCCGACCGGTTCGAGGATCTCGAGTCCCTTGCCCGGCACCAAGCCGATGGTGGTGGGCACCGCGGCGCCAGCCTGGATCAGATTCTTGTTGGCGATCGTGACCTTGAGCACCCCCTTGTCGTCTATCGTCTCGGTTGGGAGTTCGATCGTGTGGGTGGTCTGGCCGGCGAGTGTGTAGGGGATGTGTTCTCCATTACGGTAGGGATATGGCCGATCATTGAGCAAAATCGCAAAGCGGACATCGGCACGATCGAGGCCAGAGCCCTCGCCATAGGGGCGAATCCGCAGGTGGACGACCGGAGCGATCCGCTTGGCTTGCGTCAGACCGGAGAACACATATTCGCTCACCTTGTCGGGATAAACCGAGTGCCACCGGCGGAGATACCCTTCGCGAATCTGCTGTCGCGTGGCCTGCCGGTCTTTCTTGAAGCTGTCGGGCATCTCCTTTTCGAGGTCGTCGATCAGCTTTTCCACCTCCTTCTCGTAGGCGTCGCCGCTGGGGTGGGTTGGCCGCACGCTCTGCCGGGCGGCGAGCACCTGTTCGTCGACCGCGAGCCGGTCGCCTTGGCTGGAAGCCGGAGAGAGGGCCAGCAGCCGCGTCAGCGAATAGATGCCGATCCCGGCGATGATCACGAGCAGGGCGTTGACGGCCACGAGGCCGACCCACTTGCCGAGGAGATACTCCGGCCGGCCGAGCGGCTTGGTGAGCGTCATATGGATCCGGCTGGAGTCGATGTCGCCGCAGAGGCTGCCGCAGCCGAGGAACACGTTCAAGAGGCCGAGCAGCAGGGTGGTCGCCCCCAGGGCCCAGGTGAGCAGGAACTGGACCCTGTACTCAAGCCGTTCGCCGGCGTCGAGCAGCAGGGGCAGGACCGGCAGCGAGAGCACGAGCACGATCAGCAGCACGAGCGCCGCCCGCATTCGGATCGCCTCATCCACAACGGTACGTGCGACCGCTGCGAAGCCGGGACCGGAGAGCATCGCCCGCAGCAGGCCGAGCCCCGCGAGAAAGCCCGTCGAGATGGCGATCACGGCCGAGAGCGTGATCGCGGCGGCGGTGAGGTCGTGCCGGAAGAGAAACCAGACCAGGAATCCGGTGCCCGCCAGTGCGCCGACGCTCGTCACCAGCCAGCGGTACTGGGGGGCCGCCTTGAACGCCTGCCAGAGCAGGATTCCCGGAGCAGTCGCAGCGGCCAGTTGCAAGACGACGCCCAGTGGGAGCGAGAGCTGCCGAGCGACCAGCTCCGCCAGGCCGCTGCCACCTGCCAGGAGGCCGACCAGCACGGCCGCTCTGCTCAGCGGGGCGACGTCGGCAGAGCTGCCGGCCGACAAGAGCGAGAAAACGTTCAAGAACGTCCAGACGAGACCAGCCGTCAGCCCCACCAGTCGGACTGCAGTGGCGACCGAGGCCGCCTGCTGGGCGTCGAGCAGCCAGGCGGCACCGGCCGCTGCCGCGGCGATGGCTCCCAGCACGCCGCAAAACAGCCAGATTTGCCGCCATGCGAACGTGGCCGCGCTCGGAAGGAATCTTGGGTTCGGCGGTGTCGTCGGGAGGTCTGGCATCATGTGCGTTCCGGGCCCGGCGGTGCTCCCGGGCCCACGGTTTAGCGACGGGTCAGCGAGGCGAGCACGTCGCCATCGGGATCATCCTGATCGTCATCGGCGTCAGTGACTTCCACGGCCTGGCCGCCGCTCGCCTGGGCGGCAGAGGGTTTCGCGGCAGCCGGAATGGCGACCAGTCCCGCAAGGGCATCGTGCTCGTCGGCAGCCGGCGCGGGTGGCGGCAGAGTGGCCGCTGGCGTTGACGTGGCGGCCCGGGCCGCCAGCGATTCGAGGATGGCGGTGCCATCGGCCTCGTTGTCGCCGCCGACCTCGGTCGCCCCCTGCCGAAGGAAGTCGGCGATCTGGCCGCCGCTGCGGGCGCCGCTGGTGTGCGTGCCCTCCTTGCGGGCGGTGTCGACGATCTCCAAAAAGAGTGACTCGAGCCGACGGCGGGGCTGTTCGACACTGCGCAGCCCGAGTCCCCGCCTTTCGAGCACCGCCTGAATCTCCGCCACCACGTCGGCGGGCAGTCGGTCCGTCTGGAGGGTGGTGAGATCCTGCTGCTCGAGCAGTTCGCCGCAGGTGCCTTCGGCCCGCACCTTGCCGCCAAACATGATCGCCACGCGGTCGCAGAGGTCTTCGACGTCCGACAAGAGGTGCGTGCAGAGGAGGATCGTCTTGCCGCGCTCGGCCAGTTTCTCGATCACATCCTTGATCTGCCGGGCACCCACCGGATCCATGCCGCTGGTCGGCTCGTCGAGGATCAGGAGCTGCGGATCGTTGATCAGGCTCTGTGCCAGCCCAACCCGCCGCTGCATGCCTTTGGAAAACTCACCCACCGGGCGGTGCTCGACCGCCTCGAGGCCAACCATCTCGAGGAGTTTGGCGACCCGCTCGCGGCGGATCGGTCCCGGGATCCGGAACAGTCGGCCGTAGTAGTCGAGCGTCTCGCGAGCGGAGAGAAATCGATAGAGATAACTCTCTTCGGGCAGGTAGCCGATCTGCTTTTTTGTGTCGACATGCCGCGGCCGCCTTCCCATGACGGCGATCCGGCCCGCCGTCGGGGTGAGCAGGCCGAGCAGCATCTTGATCGTGGTGCTCTTGCCGGAACCGTTGGGGCCCAGGAGCCCGTAGACCTGTCCCCGGCGCACCTCCAAATCGACGCCCTCGACCGCCCGCACCCGGGGCCGCATCCAGAAGTCGCGGAAGATCTTCGTGACCCCTGCGCACTTGATGTCTACCGGACGCTGGTCGTCGTCCGCCGCCACGGTGCTCGGTGCCGGGGGAAAATAGGGACGGGAGCTATTTTTCTGCACAATCATCTCGCGCTGCCTTCCGTGTTTTGAAAAATAGCTCCCGTCCCTATTTTCCTGACTGCAGCTGACGGGCACGCTGCATCTCCTTCTGCTCCGACTTCAGTGTCTTGAGCTGCTCCCGCTGTCGCATCTTCTGGATCTCCGGGTCGCGGTTGAGCTGGAGTTGGAGCTGACCGGGAACAGTGTAGAAGGTCTCCACGTCACCCGTGAGGATCTTCTCCCGGGCATCTTCCCAGAGCCGCGAGAGGATGATGCGGGGATTCTGCTGGTATTGCGGCAGCAGCCGCTCGAACATCTCCCGCTCTGACTTCACCCGTTCGACCACCTGCGTGCGGTAGGTGTTGGAGGCGTTGATGATTTTCGCCGCTTCGCCCCCGACCATGGCCCCATCGATCGTCAGGTCCATGAACGCCTTGTCGAGTTCTGTCTCGGCTGCGGAAGTCTCGGCGGCCGTGCCGGCCTCGACAGCCTGTTCGTAGCGGGTCACCACCGCGAGGAGGTTTTCGGCCGCCTCCCCCGCCGCCTCGGCGAGAATCCGCGTCCGGTCCTGCTGGGCGGCGACAATGCGCTGCGAGCGGTCGGCCTCGGCGGTGGTGACGGCATCAAAGCTGGAGACCACCGCCATCGGCGCCGTCACCTGATCGAGGTTCAACTGGTCGAGCTTGAGGCCGGTCTTCATCTCATCGAGCCGACGCTGGGCGATGCCGATCGCCAATTCCCTGTTGACCACCCCCTTGAGGAAGTCCTCGGCGGGAAGCTGGGCGATCGCCTGCACGATCCCCTGCTGCACGGCACATCGCACGATCTGCTCGCCCAGATCGGGGCGGCCGACGTTGGTGATGTAGTCCTCCGGGT
>JBBAVO010000164.1:4286-6205 GCA_040397635.1 Pirellulales bacterium | reverse complement strand
CTCCTCCGCCGTTGGCAACGCTTCGGCGAGAGCGGTGCCAAGCTGATCTGGGGGGGCGAGGCCGTGGCTGTCGTGCCCGAAGGCCGCGCCAACCCCAACCAGCTCTGCGGGCCGGTCTGCGGACGCGAGGGATTCGCCACGCTGCTCTCCACCCTCCGTGATGCCCACCGCAAGCGGCATGGCAGCACCGACGACCTCATCGTCGCCCTTCAGCTCACGCATTCAGGGCGATTCTCCAAGCCGACGGCCGCGGGCCGACAGCCGCAGATCGCCTACCGCCATCCGCTCCTCGACAGCCGGCATGGCATCGATCCCGCCGATGCGTCGTGCCTGCTGTCGGACGACGACGTGGAGCGGCTCATCGAGAGGTACGTGGCCGCGGCCCGCGATGCCGAGGCGGCTGGCTTCGACATGGTCGATCTCAAGGCCTGCCACGGCTACCTCGTCCACGAGTTTCTCTCGGCCCGCCGCCGGCCTGGACGGTTTGGCGGCGATTTTGCCGGCCGCACGCGGCTGCTCGTCACCCTCGTCGAGCGGGTCCGCGAGGCCTGTCCGCGGCTCCTGATCGGCGTGCGGCTCTCGCTCTTCGACAACGTGCCGTGGCACAAGGTGGGCGACCATGGCGAGCCATGGCCATACCAAGACTTGCTCCCGTACGACTGCGGCTTCGGCGTCGATTCGAGCGATCCCACTCAGATCGATCTGGCGGAGCCGATCCAACTTCTGACGATCCTTCGCGACCTCGGCGTTGCCGCCGTGAACCTTTCAGCAGGCAGCCCCTATACGGTGCCGCACATCATCCGCCCCGCGGCGTTTCCACCCTCGGACGGCTATCCGCCGCCGGAGGATCCGCTCGTCGGCGTCTGGCGGCAGATCGATGCGGCCCGACAGGCCAAGGAGGCTGTGCCGGGGCTCGTGATGGTGGGCTCGGGCTACACCTATCTGCAGGACTACGCCGTGCATGCCGCTCAGGCCGCCGTGCGGCAGGGCTGGATCGACATGGTGGGCCTCGGCCGGATGGTGCTCTCCTATCCGGAACTGCCCGCCGACTCGCTCGCGGGGAAGCCGCTCGTCCGCGGAGCGGTCTGTCGCACCTTCAGCGACTGCACCACCGCGCCGCGAAACGGCCTCCGCAGCGGCTGCTATCCGCTCGACGACTTCTACAAGTCGCTCGAACCAGAGGCGGCGGAGATGAAGGCGATCAAGCAGCGGGTGTAGCTGCGATCAAAAAGGTGCCAGCCACGTCGTGAAAACTCGGATCACGCACCCTCCGACGGCCCTGGACTTCGCTCCAGGCGGGTGACGCCCGTCGCGTCGCCGATGAAGACTAGGTCGGCGAGGCCGACGAACAGCCCACACTCGACAACACCGACGATCCGGCAAATCTTTTCCTCGAGCGTTGCCGGGTCAGCGATCGAGCGGAAGTTGCAGTCGAGGATCCTATTGCCGCCGTCAGTGTAAAACGGCTCGCCGTCTGGGGTGCACCGCAGATCGACCCTTGCGGCCTGCTCTTCGAGTCGGCCCCTCGTCGCCTCCCAGCCGAAGTCCACGACCTCCACGGGGATCGCCGAGCATTCCCCCAGCCGATCGACCAGTTTCGTGCCGTCAACGATAATCGCGAGCCGGCGGCTGGCAACGGCGACGATCTTCTCGCGCAGGAGCGCACCACCATGCCCCTTGATGAGATTCAGCGTGCCGCGTTCCACCTCATCAGCGCCGTCGATCGTCAGATCGATCCGCGGATGGTCGGCAAACGTCGTCAGGGGAATTCCCAGCGATGCGGCGAGGGCCGCACTCCGTTCGGACGAGGGAATGCCGAGAAACCGAAGGCCCGTCCGCATCCGGTCGGCGAGCGCATGAATCGCAAAGGTCGCGGTCGAGCCCGTGCCGATACCGACGATCATGCCATCGGTGACGAG
>JBBAVO010000164.1:0-4186 GCA_040397635.1 Pirellulales bacterium | reverse complement strand
GCGGCCGTCGCCGCCCGCGGCCGTTTCCTGATGGCGGTGAGCGGCGGCAAGACGCCGTGGGTAATGCTCAAGGATCTCGCCATCGAGGATCTGCCGTGGGCGAACGTACACATCTTCCAAGTGGATGAGCGGCTCGCGCCGGATGGAGATCCGGACCGCAACCTCACGCACCTCCACGCGAGCCTGCTGGGAAATGCGCCGATTCCTCACGAAAACATCCACGCCATGCCGGTGACCGCCGCCGACCCGGCGCAGGGGGCCCGGGACTATGAAGAGACGCTCTTGAGATGGGCCGGCCAGCCTCCCGTGCTCGATCTGGTTCACCTGGGCCTTGGTGCCGACGGCCACACGGCGTCGCTGGTGCCCGACGATCCCGTGCTCGGCTGCCACGACCGCGATGTAGCGCTGACCGGTGTCTATCAAAACAGGCGCCGAATGACGCTGACGTTTCCGATCATCAACCGGTCACGCCGGATTCTCTGGCTGGCGACGGGCGCTGGGAAAATCCCGATGGTGACACGGCTGCTGGCTCTGGATCCGACCATTCCGGCGGGTCGAGTCAGTCAGGACCACGCGATTCTCTTCACCGATAAAGATGCCGCCCCAGGGCCTCCATCGCCGGGCTGAAGCGGAAGCCAGCACGACTCAGGGCCAGGCTGAGTTACTGTCACATCACGTATTGCCCAACCGGGGCAAGACGAAACAATCTCGCTTTCTTGTTCCGACTTGAGTTCGTCGCCGTGCGTGGCTTCGTTTCCATCCACAGCGGAAAAAACTTGATGTTCTATTTCTGTGCGGGCTTGTTCGGCTTTTTGGCTGTCCGCTCGGAATACATTTCGATATCACCGGTGTTTGGCTGTGGAAGGCCGGGAGTGCTGCGGCCCTCGGAGACATACTTTTCAAGCAGGCTTCTCAGTCGGGCGACGATTTCCGGGTGCTCGGCCTGTACGTTGTTCTTTTCGCCGATGTCGATCGAGAGATTGTAGAGTTGCACGGATGGCAATTCGGCCGCCTCATCGCTTCCCGGCGTGGGGTCGCTCCAGCCGCCGGAATCAGCCGCGAGGATCAGCTTCCACGGTCCTTGACGGATGGCGAAGGCTCCATAAATGGCGCTATGCACAATCGCCTCGCGTAGGGGGCCTTCCGCCTGACCGAGCAGGGCCGGCAGCATGCTCACGCTGTCTTCGGCAGTTTCATCCCCGAGTTTCTTGCCGAGGATGTCGGCACAGGTTGCAAAGAAATCGGACTGGGAAATGATTTGGTCACTCGTTGTTCCCGGCTTCACCCTCGCAGGCCAGCGGATGAGCATCGGGACACGGTGGCCACCTTCCCAGATGTCCGACTTTGAACCACGAAACCGATAGTTCGGATTGTGACCTTTTCCCAACAGGACTGGAAACCCCGCCGAGCCGGAGCATCCGTTGTCGCTCGTCATGATGACGAGGGTGTCATCCGCGATTCCGTACTCTTCGAGGGCGTCCAACACGGCCCCCACCGCAGCGTCGGTCTGCATGACAAAGTCGGCATATTGGTTCAAGCCGCTCTTTCCTTGCCACTCCGTGGTGGGAAGAATCGGTGTGTGAGGAGATGCCAATGGCAGATAGAGGAAGAACGGCTTCCCTTGTTTGGCATCGGCAGCGTGGGTGGAGATATATTCCACCGCTTTGCGGGTAAGTTTGGGGAGAACGTCGATTCCCTCGAAGTTCGGCCCGCCCAGGCCTTTGCGACTAAAGTCTTTTTCCTCCGTGGGCAGTTCGGTTACCCGGTCGTTTTCAATAAAGACATACGGAACCATGTCGAGTGATGCGCTGATTCCAAAGAAGGAGTCGAATCCCAGGGCGGTGGGACCGCCTTGGATCGGTTTTAGATAATCGATCTTCTTAGGGTCTGACGAGTTGCCCGGAGGGCTCCCGTCGTTCTGCGGCCAATTCATGCCGACATGCCATTTGCCGACGCACGCCGTGTGATAGCCTTCCTGTTTCAAGAAGGCCGCGACTGTCATCCGGCCGTTCTCGATGAGGCGGGGTGAATAACCGTTCAAGACGCCATACTTTAGGGATGATCTCCAGTTGTAGCGCCCTGTTAGAATGCTGTAACGACTGGGCGTACACACGGATGATGTGGAATGTGCATCGGTGAGAATCATCCCGCCCGCACCGAGGCGATCCATGTGAGGCGTTGGGATTTTCCCCTGTGGATTGAGCAGCCTGACATCGCCGTAGCCCAGATCATCCGCGAGTATGTAAACGATGTTGGGTTTTGGTGCTGCACTCGCGCCACATGCGGCGGTGATCAGAAGTCCGAGAGCGTGGCTGAGAATGATTATGGATTTGAACATCTTTTTGAATGGCTGGCTGCCAGGAATTTGCTTTGGGGGTGAAGGCCGTTGAAAGAGCCGGTAACCGGACCGGAGGGCGGGGAAAAGAAAGTTATTGAAGGAGCGGGGGGGCGTGATCAGGTTTACTTTTTTCCCAGCTCCCGAGTGGAGGAAGACTCATCCTTCCCCACGATCTCCTCGAGCTGCTTCTTGAGCTTGACGGCAAGCTCGGGTTGAAACTCAAGCACATCCTTGGTCTCACCCGGATCGGCCTGGAGATCGAAGAGTTGAAATTTCGGAACGTCCGTGTTCTCGAGCAGGCTCTCGACGACGACGTTGCGGGCCTTGCCCTTGTCGTGGCGCACCAGCTTCCATTTGCCGGAACGGAAGCCGAAGTTGCCCGAAGATCCGTCGTCCTGCTGGACGAGCTCACTCCGCCCCTTCGCCCCCGCCTTCCCTAACAAAGCTCCCAAAACGTTCGCCGAATCCGGCGCCGCCCCTTGGGCAACTTCGGCCGCGGTAAGACCGGCAAGGCTCGCATAGAGGTCGATCGTCGCGACCACGTCATCGGAAACGCCCGGCGGAATCACCCCTTTCCAGCGGGTGATGAAGGGAGTCCTCGTCCCGCCCTCATAGACGCTGTATTTCCCGCCCTTGAAAGGACCCGCGGCACGGTGTTCACCTACCTTCTCAAGGGCTCCGTCGGCGTATCCGTCATCCATCACCGGACCATTGTCAGAGCAGAAAACGACGAGCGTGTTCTCCGCGATGCCAAGACGATCCAATGCGGCCATGAACTGTCCGACCGACCAATCGAGTTCGAGGATGCTGTCGGTACGGAGTCCGTGGGGCGTCTTGCCCTGGAATCGCTCGTGCGGCATGCGCGGCACATGCGGTTCGTGCGCGGCATAAAAAAGGAAGAAGGGCTCGTCCTTCTTCGATTCGATCCACGCGATGCCACGCCTCACCCACTCGTCGGCGAGGTCCTCGTCACGGAATCGCGACTTTTCCCCGCCTGTGTAGAAGCCGATACGGCTGATCCCGTTGTGGATCGTGTCGTTGTGACCGTGCGTCCAGTCCATCTTGAGGGTGTCGCGATGGGTGATGCCCGTAGGATGGGTTTCCGAGGGAACCTCTTGGTAAACGCGTATCGGATCGGACGGATCGAGATTGCGGACACGACGATCTTGTAAGTAGACCTGCGGGACGCGGTCGTTCGTCGTTGGCAGAAGAAAACAATGGCCAAAGCCGATGTCGAGCGGTCCCGGAGTGATTTCTGCATTCCAATCCGGCCCTTTCGGACCTCCTAACCCGAGGTGCCACTTGCCGATCACGGCCGTCTCGTAGCCGACCGCTTGCAGCATCGCGGGCAGCGTCGCCGCGCCCGGCGCAATGATGGCCGGTGCGCTCGGCGGCGCGATTCCCGTTCCCTTGGTCCGGAAGGCATAGCTACCGGTCAGAAGCGAGTAGCGTGTCGGCGTGCAGGTCGAGGCGGTGCAATAGCCGCTCGTGAAACGCAGCCCCTCCGCCGCGAGGCGGTCGATGTGGGGTGTTTGATAGGTTTCGGCGCCTTGGCAGGAAATGTCCCCGTAGCCGAGATCGTCGGCCATGATGATGATGACGTTGGGACGGCGGGGTTCGGCGGAAGCGGGGAACGAAATCGAAAGGAAAAAAGTCACCGACCAGATAATTGCGGATGGACGTCCACAGAGCACCTGCCTTCCCCCTCTGCAGTGGCGTTTTTCTGCTGTCGCCGCGGAGTCTCTCGGAGTCGGGCCGCGTGGCGGATTTGTTCTGACCTCGCCTTCCGCCCGTGCGTCACTTGGCGTCTTCAAGGGTAAGCTCCAGCTTTCGCGATCCCTTGTCGCC
>JBBAVO010000163.1:0-6229 GCA_040397635.1 Pirellulales bacterium | reverse complement strand
AAGCAGGAAATCTCGCTGGGCATGAAGCAGACCCAGCAGAATCCCTGGGAGAAAGTGGCCGCCGATTACCCGCCGGGCGCGATCGTCAAGGGCGTGGTGCGGAACCTCACCAACTACGGTGCCTTCATCGAGATCGACGATGGCATCGACGGCCTGCTCCATGTGACCGACATGTCGTGGACGCGCAAGGTGACGCATCCCAGCGAAATGCTCGATAAGGGCAACGAGGTCGAGTGCAAGGTTCTGTCAGTTGACCAGCAGCGTCGGCGGATCGCCCTTGGACTCAAGCAGATGGCCGACGATCCCTGGTCCACGGACATTCCGCAGCGGTACAAGACGGGCGACGTCGTAAAGGGCACCGTCACGAAGATCACCAACTTCGGCGTATTCGTCGGGCTGGAAGACGGCCTCGAGGGCCTCCTGCACATCTCCGAACTCTCGGAAGACAAGATCGAGAACGCCGAGGATGTCGTGAAGGTGGGCGATCCGCTCGAGGTCAAAATCCTCCGTGTCGATACCGACGAGCGGAAGATCGGCCTCTCCAAGAAGCGGGTCGGCTGGTCGAGCGATCGCGAAGCCGAGGAAGCCAGCGAGGCGTGACGGCCACCGTCACCGGCTCTGGACTTCGACCGCCAGCACGGTGCCGATTGCTTCCTCATTCCCGAGGCCGATAACGCCGTGCAGCGGAGTGATCCGCAGCGTCGCGCCCTTGGCGATCCTGTTGGCTGCGTCGCGTGTGATCACCACGCGACGCGGGGCCGTATGCACGGTCGTGCCCTCGCTGCCGTGGGTCATCGCGGCATGGCGATGCTCGAGCGCTTCGCCGGTGTTCGGATCGATGAGATCGAGCGCGATGAGGTCGGTCGACCGGGATCGGCCCGTGGAGCCAGGCCGTCGGACCCAGACGAGCATGCGACTGCCTGCTGGCACCTGACGAAGATCGATGCTGTCGGGACCATTGGTGGGCGGCGGTGGGATGGCAACGGTTCGGCCAACCGGTGCGTCGAGCAGCGGAACGCTGGGCAGCGGCCGCGTGGGGGCCGGGGAGGGGGATGCAGGAGCCGTAGCGGGGGCCGGCTGACCGGCGGACTGAGATGCCACGGCCGGAGCCGGTTGTGGGGCTTCGGTGGTTTGCGGTGTGGCATCGAGCCCGTTGGTCACAGGCTCAGCGGGTGTCTCCGACGGCACCGTGCGGGCATCAAGCAGCCGCTGGCCGCGTTCCGCGAGCCGGCCCACGTCGCCGGTGAGCGTGAAACCGCCCGCGACGATGCCCAGAGCGGCACACTTGGCGAGGAATGACTGCATGGTGCTCCTTGTTGCGTGCCGGTGGATCCGGCCCGCAAGTATGCACCGCCCAGCCTCGCTGGCTGCCGTGCGGCAGCGGCGGACGCAGGTTCCAGAGAGGCTCTCCGGCGTGTGGTGACGGTTATGCCTTCCGTGCAGGCGGCAACGACGCGAGCGACTCGAGCACCTGGTCCGCGTGGCCATCCGCCCTCACCGCCTTGAACACCTTCACCACCATGCCGGCAGCGTCGATGATGAAGGTGCTGCGGGCGATTCCCATCGACTTCTTGCCGTACATGTTCTTCTCACGCCAGGCTCCGTATTTCTCGGCGACCTTGTGGTCGACGTCGGCCAGGAGCGTGAACGGCAGCTTGTATTTCAGGCGAAATTGCTCGTGGCTCTCGGAGTCGTCGGGGCTCACGCCCAGCACCACGGCCTTGTGCTTGGCCAGCGTGGCCTTGGCGTCGCGGAAGCCACAGGCCTCTTTCGTGCACCCGGGCGTGTCGTCCTTGGGGTAGAAATAGAGAACCACCGGCGTGCCCTTGAGGCTCGACAGCTTGAGCTTCGTGCCGTCGTGCGTCGGCAGCGTGAAATCGGGCGCCTTCGAACCTTCCTCGATCCAGTCAGCCATGGCTACGAACTCCGTGAACGGGTTGCAGGACAATCAACGCACGCAAGGTTCTATCCATGATGGCGATGGCCGACCAGTGGGGCGTGATGCCGTGAGGGTGGCTCTGCTCACGCCCGTGGGCCGCGGTGCTCTGGCAGTGGTGGGAGTTGTGGGGTCGGGTGCTCAGGAATGTGTTGCACGGCTATTCTCACCGCGTGGTCCGCTGCCGCTGGCCCGACGGCCAGAGGGAGCGATCGTGTTTGGTCGCTGGACGGGTGCTGCGGAAGGACCGGGTGAGGATCTGGTCGTCGTGCGGCGCGGGGCAGACGATCTCGAGATCCATTGCCATGGCGGGCTCGCCGCATCCGAGGCGGTCATCGCGAGCCTCGAGCAGTTTGGGGCTGCGCGGCAGGCATGGCCGGCGTGGCTGCGGGCGGGCGGCACCCCGGAGATCGAGGTCGAGGCCCGCGAGGCCCTCGCCATCGCTGGCGGGCCGAAGGCGGTGAAGATCCTCTCGCGGCAGTTGGCCGGCGGGCTCGAGGCGGAGATTGTGCGAGCGAAGGGGCTCCTTGCCGAAGGGCGTTTCGCCGAGGCGCGCGTTGCCCTCGACAGGCTCAGCCGTGCGGCGCGTGTCGGCCTGCGGCTTGCGCGGCCGTGGCGGGTCGTCGTGGCGGGGAGTGTCAACGCTGGCAAGAGCAGCCTTGTCAATGCGCTGGCAGGTCACGCCCGGAGCATCGTGTCATCCGAGCCGGGTACCACCCGCGACCTGCTGGAAACGCGTGTTGTACTCGACGGCTGGGAGCTTGATCTGGTCGATACGGCCGGGCTTCGGGAGGATGGTGGCGATGACGCAGCGAACGGCGTCGAGCAGTCCGGAATCGCCCGGGCGATCGCCGCCCGTGAGGAGGCCGATCTCGTGCTCCACGTCGTCGATGGGCGGCAGGTCGGCATGCGAACGCCTGCCGTGATGGCCAATCGCGAACTGCTGGTGGCATCGAAGGCCGACCTGATCGGAGGGGCCGTCGCCGCCGCTGAAACACGCGGAGTGGTCTGGACGAGCGTCACGAGCGGCGCTGGTGTCGCGGCACTGGCCACGGAGATCGTGCGGCGGCTTGTTCCGGAGGAGGCTGATGATCCAGCACTGCTCGCGGGAGCCGTGCCTTTCACCACGCGTCAGATGGCGTTGGTGGACGGGACGTGGCGGCAAGTTTTTAACTTGCCGAATCCGGCGTCCAGCACTGACAAGATGCAATCTTGTCGCCACGGGGGAACGGAGCACTGACAAGATGCAATCTTGTCGCCACGGGGATGCGACGCCCTACTCGTCCTTCTCTTCTTTCGTGCGGCCGCGGACGTAGAGCCGTATCGGCACCTCGCGGAAGGGAGTCGTCTTGCGGAGGGCGCCGACGAGATACCGCTTGTAGCCTTCCGACACGCTCTTCGGTGCGCTCGTCGAGAGCACAATCGTCGGCGGCGCGGTTTCCACCTGCGTGGCATAGTAGATCCGCACCGGCCGCCCCCGGGGATCGGCTGGCGGATGGTTGGCGTCGATCGCCTCCCGCAAGATCGTGTTGAGCTTCGCCGTCGGCACCCGTTCGTGACTCTGCCGGTAGAGCCGCTGCGCCGTGTCCACCACCGCCTTCACGTTGCGGCCGCTCGTGGACGTCACAAATGCCACCGGCGCCCACGGCATGGTGCGGAAGGTATCCCGCAGATAGTCGGCCCACTCGCCTCGTTCGACATCCCCAGCATAGAGGTCCCACTTGTTGACGACGAACACCACCGGCTTCGCCTCTTCCATGATCGTGTCGGCCAGCTGCTTGTCGACACGGCCCACCGGCTCCGAGGCGTCGAAGAAGAGGAGCACGACGTCGGCGCGGCGGATGCTCCGCTGCGCGCGATGGGTAGAGTAGAAGTCGATGTCGGTGGTGCGGCTCTTCGTCCGCCGCAGACCGGGCGTGTCGATGGCGAGGAACGTGTGGCCGTCCACCTCGAACCGCACGTCGACCGAATCGCGGGTCGTGCCCGCCACGGGGCTCGTGATCACCCGCTCTTCCTGGGCCAGGCTGTTCACAAACGTGCTCTTGCCGACGTTTCTCCTGCCAACAATCGCAAGTTTCATCTCCGGGAGTTCGGCGGAAGGCTCTTCCTCACCGGCCGCCGTCTCGGGCAGCTGGGCCAGGATCGCGTCGACGAGCGGCTCGCGGTTGCGGTGCTGCCGGGCGCTCACGATCAGCGGTTCGCCGAAACCGAGCGCGGCGAACTCGTGGGCATGGTTGTCGAGCTTGGCATCGTCGGCCTTGTTCGCGACGAGCAGGACCGGCACGCCGATGCGACGAACGCGGGCGGCCACCTCGTGGTCGGCCGCCACCAGACCACTTCGGACATCGACGACGAACAGGATGACCGCAGCCTCGCCCAGGCCAGCCTCGATCTGCGCGTCGATCCGCGTGGTGAGGCCGTCGGGATCGTCGAAGCCCATGCCGCCGGTGTCAACCAGATCGACCGTGCGGCCCTCCAGCGAGAGCCGCTGCACGAGCCGGTCTCGCGTCACGCCTGCCGTCGGGTCCTCGATGGCGATCCGCTTCTCGACGAGCCAGTTGAACAGGGTCGATTTGCCGACATTCGGCCGGCCGACGATCGCGATCTTGGGGATCAACTTGAGAACCAAGGGTACATCTCGGGCGTGTGGGGGGCAGTGACCGGTCTCACCCGATCGGCGGGCGTGATCAGCACGCCAAACCGTCCCAGCTTACCTCGCCGACCGAGATTTGGTGGCTGGCACCATTTTCAGGACGTGGTCGCGGGTCACGGGCTGGATGACGCCGTGCTCGGTGATGATCGCGGTGATCAGTCGAGCGGGCGTGACGTCGAAGGCAGGATTGTAGGCTCGGGCGTGTTCGGGCGCTGCCTGCACGCCCAGCGGCCGCAGTACCTCGGCGGCGGCCCGCTCCTCGATCGGGATATCGACACCCGTTTCCAGCGACAGGTCGAATGTGCTCGACGGGGCAGCCACGAAGAATGGCACGCCATGGGCCTCGGCGAGCACGGCCAGCCCGTAGGTGCCGATCTTGTTGGCGGTGTCGCCGTTGGCCGTGATCCGGTCGGCGCCGACGATGCAGGCCCCCACCCGGCCGGTTCGAAGCAGCTGGGCCGCCGCCGAATCGACGAGCACGGTCACGGGGATGCCGCGTTCCACCAGTTCCCAGGCCGTGAGCCGGGCGCCTTGAAACAGCGGCCGCGTCTCGTCGGCAAACACGTCGAACCGCCGTCCCTGCTCCCAGGCCGTCGTGATCACCGCAAGTGCTGTGCCATCGCCACCCGTGGCGAGCGAACCTGTGTTGCAGTGCGTGAGCACGCCGCCCTCGGGCAGAATGGCTGCGCCGTGCCGGCCGATGGCGGCGCACAACCGCCGATCTTCCTCGTGGATGCTTCTGGCCTCGGCCAGAGCCGCCGCCGCGAGTGCCGGCGCGGACGTATTCTCCGGCAGGCCGGTGAGCACGCTGACGACCCGCTCCACCGCCCAGCGCAGGTTGACGGCGGTCGGCCGGGCGCAGGCGAGCTGCTCGGCACGCGCCAACACATGAGCCCGCGCCGCCTCCGGAGACAGCCCATCACCGACGGCCTCGCCCGCCGCCACGGCCAGACCGTAGGCGCCGGCGATGCCGATCGCAGGAGCCCCGCGGACCCGCAGCATTTTGATCGCCTCCACCAGCGTGTCGACGTCGCGGCAGGGGATCCACTCGTGCCGCGTGGGGAGCAGCGTCTGGTCGATGAGTTCGAGATGACCGGCATCGGGGTGGCCGGCGGCGTTGCCATGCCAACGAAGGGAGACGGGGATCATGATGGGGAGACTATCCCTTCCTTCGTGAAGTGCATTGGCTCGCAGGGCAGGCCAAAGGCATCGGCTACGGCCCGATAGACCAGACTGCCCCGGTAGACGTTCACCGCCGAAAGGATCGCGGGGCTGCCGGCCGCTGCCTTCTCCACGCCCTGCGACGCTAACTGAAGGACATAAGGGAGCGTGGCGTTGCAGAGGGCATAGGTGCTCGTGCGGCCCACGGCGCCGGGCATGTTGGTCACGCAGTAGTGCACGACGTCGTCCACGACGAAGGTCGGGTTGGCATGCGTGGTCGGCCGGCTGGTGGCCACGCAGCCCCCCTGATCGATCGCCACGTCGATGATCACGGCCCCCGGCTTCATGAGCTTGAGGTCGTCGCGCTCGACCAGATGGGGCGCCCTCGCGCCCGGAATCAGCACGCTGCCGATCACGAGGTCGGCGCGGGCGATCTGCTCGCGGATCGTGTGGCGGTCGGAATAGAGGCAGTCGATGTT
>JBBAVO010000162.1:0-6292 GCA_040397635.1 Pirellulales bacterium | reverse complement strand
TGCGGCAACGCTGCGTCACTGGCAGTGGAGAAATCGGTGGGAACGAGAATGATGGACCGCGTCATGGCGAGGACCTCCTCGGGGTAAAGACATCCACTGCCGAGAACGAAAGGACTACTGGAACTTCAGGCTATTGTACGCGCGGCCAACTGTCGCGGTTCGGTCTGTGCGCGCCGCCGGGACGGCAGAAGTCTCGTCGCAGTGTATTTTTCTCCTTCCACGACCTACGGCAGCACATTCCCCAGAAGGTCGAAAAATCCAAAAGCTCCTCGAGCTTCCGCCGATCCCGGCTCCCTCACGGATGTGCGGGTTTCATCCGGCATGGGATCGCGGGGGTTCATCCAAGCCCGCAGCGCAAGCAAGGGACGTGTTTTTCGTGAAGCAGTCACCGCAGTCGCATGCCTGGCAGGGCGCCGGAGTCGGGGGAGAGCAGGTAGACACCCGTGGCGCCGGCACCGCTGGCGGCCGCGACCATTCCCTCGCTCAGCCCAAACTTCATCTGCCGCGGCGCGAGATTCGCAACCACCACCACGAGCCGGCCGACGAGTGACTCTGGAGTGTGAAAACCCTTGATGCCGGCGAACACCGTGCGGCTCGCGTCACCACCGAGGCTGATCGTGAGCTTGAGGAGCTTCTTCGCCTCGGGTACCTCCTCGGCAGCGAGCACCCGGGCCACGCGGAGATCGATCTTCGTGAAATCGTCGATCGTGCACTCGGGGGCGAGGGGCTCGGCGGCGAGGGCTTCGCCCGAATCGATCGGGCTGGCGGCAGGGTCCATGGACACGGTTCCTTTCGTGGGGGGCTGGTTGGTGGCGGTATGGGGCGCGGGTGTTTTGGCCTGCGATTCCTTTGCCTGCGCGAGCGACGCCGCCAGCATGCTCTCGATCTGGGCGGGTTCGACGCGGCGCATGAGCGAGCGGAAGCTGCCGACTGGCTGGCCCGTGAGTGGCCGCTGCGACTCCTCCCAGGAGAGGATTGGCCCGCCGACCAGTTCGCCGACCTGCGTTGCGAACGCCGGCAGCACGGGCGCCAGGTAGACGGCGATCTGCCGGAATAGATTGATCGCCACGCTGGCGACGTCGTGCAGCTTCGCGGCCGACTCCGGTCCGGCCTTGGCGAGCTTCCAGGGCTGCTCGGCATCGACGTAAGCGTTGGCGCGGTCGGCGGCCTGCATGATCGTCCGCATCGCGCGGGCGAAGTCGCAGGCCTCGTAGGCCTCGGCGATGGCCGTACCGTCGGCGGCCGCAGCAGTGAAAAGGCCGCCGTCGTCGGGGTAGTCCGCCGCGAGGCCCGTCTGCTCCAGCCACCGCGCGGTGCGACTGGCGAGGTTGACTACCTTGCCGACCAGATCGGCATTCACCTTCGCGGTGAACTCCTCGAGGTTCAGGTCGAGGTCGTCGATGCCACCGGAGAGCTTCGCGGCGTAGTAATACCGCAGCATCCCTGGATCGAGATGGTCGAGATAGGTTCGGGCCAGGAGGAACGTGCCCCGGCTCTTCGACATCTTCTGGCCGTTGACGGTGAGAAAGCCGTGGATGTGGACCTGTTTTGGCAGGGCGAGGCCGGCCGCCTCCAACATCGCCGGCCAGAAGAGCGTGTGGAAATAGGTGATGTCTTTGCCGATGAAGTGGTGGATCTCGGCGGCCGGTGCGGAACCGTCGCGGTGCCACCACGACTCGAACGAACCGCCGTGGGCGGCGCACCACTCGCTCGTGGCGGCCAGATAGCCGATCGGCGCATCGAACCAGACATACCAGTAGTGTCCCGGGGCGTCGGGAATCTCGAACCCGAAGTAGGGGGCGGGCCGTGAGATGTCCCAGTCGCGGAGCGGGTCGCAGAGGAAGTGGCCGGCGAGGTAGTTGGCGATCCGCGGATCGAGGGCCCCGGAACGCTGCGTCCATGCGTCGAGAAAGGCGTGCATCTGTTCGAGCATCACGAACAGGTGCTCGGCAGTCCGCACCTCCGGTCGCGTGCCGGAGAGCGTGCTGACGGGATCGACGAGGTCGGCCGGCGTGTAGGCCGCGCCGCACTGTTCGCACGAGTCACCATATTGGTCGGCCGCCTGGCAGCGGGGGCAGGTGCCGCGGACGAACCGATCAGCCAGGAAGACGCCGGCCTTGGTGTCGTAGAGTTGCTGCACGTCGCGCGAGGTGACGAGGCCGCGAGCCCGCAGGCTCTGCCAGATTTCACCGCACAGCCGACGGTTGGCATCGCTGTCGGTGGAGCCGTAATGATCGAAGTCGATCTGGAAGCCGCCAAAATCGGCGAGGTGGGCCTCCCGCATGGCGGCGATCAGTTCGCGCTCGCTGCGGCCCTCGGCCTGGGCGCGGATCATGATCGCGGTGCCGTGCGTATCGTCGGCGCAGAGATAGATCGCCTCGTGGCCACGCAGTTTCTGGAACCGCACGAAGATGTCGGTCTGGATGTACTCGACCAGATGCCCGAGATGGATGTGCCCGTTGGCGTAGGGCAGGGCGGAGGTGACGAGGATGCGGCGAACGCGGTCGGTCATGCTGGGTTTCTAGAGATGTCTCAGGGCGAACGGAACGGCGATTGTATGAGCGTGCCTGTCAAACGGGGAAATTCCGTGAAAAACGGGTGGAATAGGAAAGCAGCCGGCGGGTCGTGAAACGCAAAATGGTCTTGTCGCAGTCGAGCGTGCAGGGCACCATCCCGCCCCGCGGCCGGCAACCCGCCGCCGCTCGATCAACCCGCACGACTCCCACACCAGACTCGCCGGAGCCAACGGATGACAAGGTCCTCGCGACTCCTCTTCCGCATGACAGCCGCGCTGGGGCTGATGTCACTGTGCGTGTCGCCGGCCCTCGCCAATCCGGCGGCCGTTGCCGCGGGCGATGTTGTGCTCCTCAATTTCTCCGCGTCGTGGTGTGGTCCATGCCGTCAGATGGCACCGCTGGTGGGTGAAATCACGGCCGCTGGCTGGGTCGTGCGGCATGTCGACGTCGATCACGAGGGGGATCTCCTTCGACGGTTCGGCGTGACTGGCGTGCCCTGCTACGTGCTTCTGGTCAAGGGTCAGGAAGTTGGCCGTATCAACGGCGCCACGACACGCGGCGAGCTTGAAAATCTGCTGGCCAAGAGCCGGCAGCCGCTGGGGCTCGCGCCGATGGTGTCGGCTCCGGCCGCCGCTTCCATGGCCGGCATCCCGGTGCCGGTCACACCCGCGGTGGCGCCGCTGTCCACCGAGCCGAAGTCCGCTCCACAGACCACCGGTGCCGCGATCGTGACGGCCGAACCTCGGCCCGCCGCCCTGCAGGCGGATCTCTTGGCATCACCGCGGCCGCGGCGGCCGTCTGCTCCGTCATCAGCGGATACCCGGGCGACCGTTGGCGGCCCGCAGCTCGATCCCGCCCAGCGGGCCGCGCTCGAGCGACGACTCATGGCCTCTACCGCGCGGCTGCTCGTCGAGGATTCCCACGGCATATCACGCGGCACTGGCACCGTGATCGACTGCCGTCAGGGCGAGGCGTTGATCCTCACCTGCGGCCACATCTTCCGCGATTCCGAGGGGAAGGGCCGGGTGGAGGTTGATCTGTTCGGCCCGGACGGCCCGCGGGGTGTGGCAGGTCAGGTCGTCTCGTGGGATCTCAAACGCGACCTCGCGCTGGTGAGCATCTTTACCGACAGGCAGATCGAACCGGTTCGGGTCGGCGGCGCAGACCACCGCACGCAGCCAGGTGCATCCGTGGTGACGGTTGGCTGCGATGGAGGCGACGATCCGACGATCCACCACAGCCGCGTCACCGCCGTTGACAAGTATCTGGGACCGGCCAACGTGCAGGTCGCCGGTCAGCCCGTACAGGGACGCAGTGGCGGCGGACTCTTCGCGGTTGATGGCACGCTCATCGGTGTCTGCAACGCTGCTGATCCTGCCGACAACGAAGGGCTGTTCGCCGCACTGCCGACGATCCACGAACAGCTCGACGAGGCCGGCCTCGCCTTCGTCTATCGCAGCGTCTATCCCAGCGGTGGCGCGGGCGACGTCGCGGCCGTGTCGTCGGGCCCCGCGCTGCCGAGCATGCCGACGGAGATGCCGCCGGTGTCATTCGACCGCCGCGACCGCGCCGATGCCCTGCCGACCGCCGCCACGGGCCACAGCAACGGGCCGAACATGGCCGGGCCGAACATGGCCAGCCCCAGCGCCTCCGTTCCGCAGAAGCTCTCGCCCGGCGAGCAGGCGTTGATCGATCATGTTTGGCGACACGACGGCGATGCGGAGGTGATCTGCATCGTGCGGCCTCGCGGCACCACGCAGGCACCAAGCGATGTGTTCGTGCTGCAGGGCACCGGTCGTGAGTTCGTCGAACAGCTTTCCAGGTCGAAGGCCGCCAACGGCCTCTCTGCTCCGTCCCATGATGGACATGCCGTCCCGCACCACGCAGCCCCGCCCTCGACGCGGTCAGACGTGGCCACCCTGCCCACGACCGAGCTGACGCGGTAGTCTGGCAGCCATGCTGCAATATCTGGTGCGTCATGGTGAAAGCGTCTCCAACCTCGAGGGACGCGTGCAGGGGCAGGAGGACATCGAACTGTCGGATCTCGGCCGCGCTCAGGCGCGGCAGATGGCCGCCTGGAGCCGTAGCCTCTCTGCGTCGCCCTCCGTCGCTCCAGCGATGATCAGCGAAGTCTGGTCGAGCCCTCTGCGGCGGGCCCGCGAGACGGCCGCCGAGATCGCGGCCGCCCTCGGCCTGCCGGTGATGGTGGAGGAAGGGCTCTGCGAACTGCATGCCGGCATTTTTCAGGGGCATCTCTGGGCTGATCTGGAGGTGACGTTTCCCGACGAGGTGGCACAGTGGCGATCGGGCGACACGCACTACGTCATCCCCGGAGGTGAATCCCGTGCCCAACTGGCGGCCCGCGGCCGTGCGACGCTCGAGAAACTCGCCCGCCGCGACACCCCCGGCATGATCGTGGTGGCGCACGGCGGCGTGCTCACCGCGGCGCTTGGCAGCATGCTGGGCCGCGAGCACCCTTTGTTGGCGGCGGCGGCCGAGCGGCCGTTCACGAAGCTGCCGGCGTTGGCCAACTGCTCGGTGACGCAGCTCGAATGGCCGGGGCCCAGGCTCGTCGCGTTCAACGAGACAGGGCATTTGGGTTGACGCAGTGGCGCATTGGTTCGGGGCTGCCCGTGCCCCGTCGCCGGACGTTCGCTACGGCCATCCTGGCCTTCGCTCACTCGATGCTGACTGCGCTCCGGCATCCTGCCTGCGCTGGTCAGCAACGCCGGCTCTCGGGACACGGGCAGCCCCTCACGGGTGCATCGTGCTACTCAGCGCTAGGCCCGGAGGGCCGGGTAAGCACCAGCGGGCGGAGGCCCGCCAAGAAAAAATCGCACGATGCGATGTTTTTCGTGAACCCAGCTACTTCTCCGTCACCTCGATCGTGACGGGGTCGGCGTTCACGCTGTTGGCTGCGCCGGGGCCGGAGCGGCCCGTGGCGCGGATCGTCACGCGGCCGCGGCCGAGGAGCTCCGCCGGCACCTCGATCGTCGTGTCGCCGCCGGCGGTGCGACCCAGCACCCGTCCCATCGAAAACACCGCCACTCCATCGAGCCCCTCGCCGTCAACGCGCACCCGCACCGTGCCGGCGGTGCTCACGCGGGATGGCTCGACCTCGAGCGTGAGCGTCTTGCCATGATTCGCGCACCGCACCGGCAGCACCCAGCGGCCCTGTGATTGGACCGACGATGATTCGGTGGCGACCACGCGGAGTTCATGATGTCCGTCCGCGAGCTGCGCCGTGTCGAATGTCAGGCGTTCATCCGGGCGACACTGCGCCAGCCGCACGCCGTCTACGAAGAGCGCGAAGTGGTCGATCGAACCGGTTGCGGCCGAACCGTCCCGCGGCGGTGTTCGGCTCGCCACCGTCGCCCGCGGCAGCAGTTCGATCGTGCCGGAGAGCGTGCCGTCGGCGGCGAGGCCTTTGCCGTCGCCTGCCGTCACGACGTCAACCTGCGGGATCATGGCCCAGGGACGGCAGAGCGGGTCGCCCACCACCAACAGCTGATACGGTGCCTGGACCGACTGATAAAAGGCCTCGGCGAGCGTGGCACCGCGGGCGTAGTGCACGTGGATCGCGGGATGTGGAAACTTTGCCTGCAATGCGTAGGGCTCGATGACGGTGCCGCTGGAACCGGCAGCGCCGGCGCGGATAAAGACGGAGAGCGGTGTCTGTCCGGCCGACGCCGTGAAAATCCCGCCGAAGCTGGTGAGGTTTTCGCAGATGGCCCCGGGCACGACCGTGCTCTTGCTCGCGGGCCAGTCGAAGTCGG
>JBBAVO010000161.1:0-6343 GCA_040397635.1 Pirellulales bacterium | reverse complement strand
TTCGCGGCCAGACGGCGATCGAACGGACCGAGACCGAGGGCAGGAATGTGATGGCTGTCCTGCCGGGCGTGGGCTGGACGCAGGGGGGCGCGGATGCCGCCGATGGGAAGCGTTCTTCCGCAGCGGAGACCGTGGTGCTTGGCGCCCACTACGACCACCTGGGCTACGGCGGCGCCAATTCCGCGGCGCCGGGCGAGCATGCGGTGCACCACGGCGCCGACGACAATGCCAGCGGCACGGCCCTGCTCGTCGAAGTGGCGAGGATACTCAAGCAGGAGGGGCCATTTCCGCGATCGATTCTCTTCGTGGCCTTCTCTGGCGAGGAGCGTGGCCTGCTCGGCAGCGCCCACTACACGGCGAACGCGGCGGTGCCGCTCGCCGACACCGCCGCCATGGTGAACCTCGACATGGTGGGTCGGCTCGATGGCAACAAGATCGTGGTGCACGGCACCGGCACCGGCACCGGGTTCGACGCACTCATCGATCGACTGGTGGCGGCCCGTGGATTCGAGGCGGCCAAGGAGCCGGGGGGCTTCGGGCCCAGCGACCACTCGAGCTTCTATGCCCGAAAGATCCCGGTGCTGCACCTGTTCACCGGTTCGCACAGCGACTACCACCGCCCCACCGACACCGCCGACAAGATCAACTATGACGGCATGGTGCGGATCGCACGACTGGTGGCTGACGTCGTCCGCGACCTCGCCACCACGGCCGAACGGCCCGCCTACATCGAGGTGGCTTCGAAGCAGTTCGCCCGCGGCGGCGGCGACCGGCCCTACTTCGGCAGCATTCCCGACTTCGGCAAGCCGGGGAAGGGCTACGCCATCACCGGCGCGACGAAGGACTCGCCGGCCGCGAAGGGAGGTCTCAAGGGGGGCGACGTGATCGTGCGGCTGGGGGAGAGTGCCGTCACGGGGCTCGAAGATTTCGACAGCGCCCTGCGGAAGCACAAGGGGGGCGAGATCGTGCCGGTGGTAGTGATGCGGGACGGCGCCGAGGTCACGCTCCAGATCACGCTCGACCCGCCGAAGTAGGGCGGAACGCATTCTGCCCCCTTTCGCGGCTGTTTTTTGGCCTTGAGCCAGTCGGCTTGGGTTGCCATCATCCCGCCCGCCCTCGGACTCGAGGCCGACCCCGAATCGTTTCGGCGGCGATCGGTCGGCACCGTGGGTCGCGCGTGAGAAACAACCAGCAAGGAGTGCATTCCGTGAACAGGCAAATCGCCAGTATCGTGTGTGCGGCCGTCGTGGCCCTGACGCATGCCACCGTCTTCGCCCAGGCTCCCGTCGCCGTGCCGCAGGGGCAGTTGCAGCAGGTGCGTCCGGCGACGCCTTCCTCGCACGTCGCCGTGATCGACGTCGGCTACATCTTCAAGAACCATGTCCGGTTCAAGGCCGCGATGGACAAGATGAAGGACGAGGTGATGGCCGCCGAGAACTCCCTCAAGGGGGAGCGCGACCGTATCAACGGCCTGATGGAGCAGCTCAAGGGCTTCAACGTCGGGACGCCGGAATACAAGAAGCTGGAGGCCGAGATTGCCAAGGGGCAGGGCGACTTCAACGTCACTGCGCAGCTCTCGAAGAAGGACTTCATGGACCGCGAGGCGAAGGTCTACCTGCAGGTCTACACCGAGGTCGAGAAGGCCGTCGCCCAGTTCGCGCGTGAGCATGGCATCGCGGTGGTCTTCCGGTTCGACGGCGACCCGGTCGATGGCGCCGATCGCAACCAGATCCTGAGGGGCATCACCAAGCCGATCGTCTATTACGAATCGGGCAACGACATCACGCCCGACATCCTCAAGATGCTCAACAACACCGCCGTCGCCGATCAGACCGGCCGTCCCGGGGCGATGCCGCCGCGTCGGTAGGTGGCCTTGGAAAAGTTATCCAGAGCCTTGTTCACTCGGTCGGCTGCTGGGAATGCTCGGGGTTCCCGCGGCCGGCCAGGTGTCTGTGACGGAGTCGCCGCGGGTTTTCTCATGCATCAAGCCACACGACAGCGTTCGCAGCGCACGCTCAAGAGGCCGGTCTCCATTACGGGCGTCGGCTACTGGAGTGGACGTGAGAATCGCGTCGAACTCGAGCCCGCGGCCGCCGGCGCCGGGGTGGTGTTCGTGCGGGAGGATCTGCCCGAGCAGGTGGTGATTCCCGCGGCGGTGGACTATCGCGTGGAGGCCTCGAGTCGCACGAATCTCTGTGTGGGCGGTGGCCGAGTGGAAATGGTGGAGCATCTGCTCAGCGCGCTTGCCGGTCTCGGCATCGACTGCTGCCTCGTGCGGGTGCATGGCGAGGAAATGCCAGGACTCGATGGCTCGTCGCGGGCATTCGTCGAGGCGATCGATGCCGCGGGCGCTGTGGAATTGGCAGCCACCGTCGACCCGATCGTCGTCGATTCCGTGGTCCGCATCGGCGACGATACCTCCTGGATCGAGGCCTCGCCCCCGAGGTTTTCCGGGCTCTCGGTGGACTACGAACTGGATTACGGTGCCGGCCCGATCGGACGGCAGACGCTTTCGGTGCGTGTGACGCCGGAGGCGTATCGCACGGAACTTGCCGCCGCACGCACGTTTCTCCCGGCCGAGGATGCTGAGAGGCTCCGGTCCGAGGGCCGTGGACTGGCGGCCACGACCAACGATCTGCTCGTTTTTGGGCCGGATGGCCCAATCGGCAACGCGCTCCGCTGGCCCGATGAATGCGTGCGGCACAAGGTGCTCGATCTGGTGGGCGATCTGTCGCTTGCAGGCCGTCCGATCCACGCCCACGTCCGGGCCTGTCGGAGCGGACACAGACTCAATGGTGCCCTGGCAACGCGTCTGGCCGCCTGCCTGCAGCCCGCCTCCGCCTGATCCACCGCCACCCCGAGACCAACGGCATGGACGATTTTCAAGCCACGGTGCCGATGCGGAGTGACACGCCTTCCTGCGGAGGTGTGCTCCGCGGGCGACCGCCATTCGTGCATCCGTCGGCCGTGGTCGAGGCTGGTGCGCAGCTCGCCGAGGATGTGACGATCGGGCCTTTCTGCTGGGTCTCGGCCGGTGCCGTCATTGGACGCGGCACGGTGCTCGAGAACCACGTCACCATCATGGGAGACGTGCACATCGGTGAGCAGAACCACCTCTTTCCCAACGCGGTGATCGGGGGCGAGCCGCAGGACGTGAGCTACCGCGGCACACGGACGCGGGTTGACATCGGCGACGGCAACGTCATTCGCGAGAGCGTCACGATCAATCGCGCTACGGAAAAAGAAGAGGGCGTGACCTCGATCGGCAACGGCAATTTTCTGATGGCGTGCAGCCACGTGGCCCACGACTGCCGCATCGGCGACCACTGCATGCTGGCCAACGGCACGCTGCTGGGCGGACATGTTCGCGTGCACTCCCGGGCGTCATTGTCCGGAGCGGTCGCCGTCCACCATTGGGCGACGATCGGCGGCTGGTCGTTCGTGGCAGGGCTCTCCCGCGTGCTCCATGACGTGCCTCCGTTCATGCTCTGCGAGGGGCTGCCTGCCCGGCCGCGGTGCATCAACGTGGTGGCCCTCAAGCGGGGAGGTTTTGCCAACGATGCGATCGAGGGGGTGTCCGAGGCGCATCGGCTCCTGTTTCGGGCGAAGGTCGGGTTGGAGCCCGCCCGCGAGATCCTGAGGACGAAGGGGATGCTGCTCCCGGACGTCCTCCAACTGCTCGAATTTTTGGCCAGGCAACAGGAAGGGCGGCACGGACGCGCCCGCGAACGAAGGAGGGCGGCATGACACGCATGAAGGTGGCAGTGATCGGGTGCGGACATCTGGGAACCATTCATGCCCGCCTGCTGGCAGCGCGGAGCGATGCCGAACTCGTGGCCGTGGTCGATCCCGTGCCCGAGTCGCGGCAGCGAATCGCTGAGGCTCATGGCTGTGCGGCGCTCGCCGAGCCGGAGCAACTCGTCGGCCTGGCCGATGCGGTCGTCGTCGCGGCTCCGACCTGCCTGCATGCCGCGGTATCGCTGCCGCTGCTCTCGCAAGGTCTCGATCTGCTCATCGAGAAGCCGATCGCCACCAACGGTGACGAGGCACGCCAGATCGCCGCCACCGCCGAACGCCATGGCCGGATCGTCGCCGTCGGGCACGTGGAGCGGTTCAATCCCGCCTGGAAAATGGCCGTCGAGCGGTGTGGACGGGGCCGAATCCTGGCGGTCGAATCGGCGCGGCTTGCCCCATTCACGTTCCGGTCGCTCGACGTCGGCGTCGTGCTCGACCTCATGATCCACGACATCGATCTCGTGCTCTCGCTCGAGCCGGGGAAGCTCACGCGGGTCGAGTCGCAGGGCATCGTCGCGACAGGGGGCCACGAGGATGCCGTCCGGGCCCGGCTCGTCTTCTCCTCGGGGCTGATCGCCGATCTCTCTGCCTCGCGGATCCATCCCACGCTCAGCCGTCGGGTGTCGCTCTGGGGCACGCAGGGGATCGTTGCCGCCGACTTCAACGCCAAGACAGTCGAAGTCGTAGCGCCTTCCCTCGCCGTTCAACGCGGCACCTTCGACGCGGCAGCAGTACCGCCGGCCGGCCGTGCGGCGCTCAAGGACAGCTTCTTCACCGACATCCTGCCGCGGGAAATACTCGCCGTGCCCGAGGCCAACGCGATCGCGTGCGAGCATGACAATTTTCTGGCCGCCGTGCGGTCGCGTCGCCCGGCGCTCGTGACGGCAGCCGCGGGCGCCGCGGCGCTCGAGATCGCCATGCGCGTGCTCGACGGCCTGATCTGCACCCGTCTGGGTTCGGAAGAGCCTGTCGTGTCGGCACCATCCCGCGCCGCGGCCTGACCGCTTCGGACGGCACATTTCCCCTGTCTTCGTCAGGTGGTACGGCCGTCGCGAACGGCCGGCCGTGCGCGGAAAACGGCGTGCCGTCGGCACCGGAGAAAGCGGCTGCACCGCCGGGCAGTATCCGGTCAATGATGCCCCGGGCGGCCGCCGAAGAACAACCAGTGGGGTGTTGGGGCCCCAGGGAACACTTCGATCCGCAGGGGGCATCCATGGAAGTTTACGACCGCATCTCGCTCGTTGAAGACGAGGTTCGCCGTAGCGGCAACCACGTCCGCTTTCTGCCCGCGGCCAGCATCGTCGTGGCGGCGTTCTCCTTCATGCTGACGACCGTCGTATGGCGGCTGGTGCATCAGACCAGTGCCGTCGAGGCTGCGGTGCAGGAGAGCATCGTTGGCATCAATCGTTTCAGTGCCGCCAACAGTGATGAACTCGCGCGGCTGCACGAGGGCCTTGCCCGCCAGGCAACCGTCGCCGTCGAGTTGGAGGCAAGGCTTGCCAGCATGGAGTCGTCTGGGATTGCCACCCTGACCCGCATCCAGTCGCTCGGAACCGACATGGCACGGCAGTGGGCCGTCGCCGACCAGGTGCGGCAGGAGTTGATCCGGTCCACCGCAGCCATCTCCCAGACACGGCATGAGATTCTGGAGCGTCTTGCCGTCCATACCGACCGCAATGCGACGGCCCGCGACGCAATGATCCGGCACGTCAATGCCGCGATCACGCAGATGGAGGAGACACTGCTCGCCCAGGCGGCGGACTTCCAGCAGCAAAAGCAATTGTCAGACGCCGCCGCTGAACGCGACCGGGCCACCCGACGGGCAATGCTCAGCGAGGCCACGCAGGCCTTCGCGGTGCAGGTGGAAGGGCTGCGGGAGATTCTTGACGGCTTGCGGATCGAAGCCGCGGCAGTCGATGGCACGCTCCCTTCGGAGTCGGTGAAATCGGCGGCGGACATCTCGGAGGGCAGGGCCGACGGTGCGGCAGATGCGGCAAAGCCCGACCAGGCAGGCGAGCCGTCCACGGCCGCGCTCGGGAAGGAGAGCGTGCTGGAGTAGGAGGGCGGCCGCAGGGCGGGCTGGCGGAGCAGGCTCAGACTGCCGAAGGAAAGGTGGCGGGGCGGGGGGCGCTCGGCAGCGGAGGTGAGACGATGCGGCGAGTCACCTGGATCCTTCTGACACTGGCGGCGTTGTCTTGCGGTCGAGCCGATGCGGAGACGGTCGCGGCTACGGCCACCACGACGCCGGTGGTGTTCGACGGGCTTGGCCTCGACGACTTCAAAGGGGCCGACTCGGTGGCGTCGGCACTGCGGGGCATCGAAAGTGATTCGCACGCTGCGGACCTGCCGCTGGGTGTTCCCATCGATATGCTGGTGCGGGGGCCCTCGGGACGGGGAACCAGCAGCGACTCGCTGGCCGCTGAAGTGAGCAGCCGTATCGATGGGATCGCCCTGACGGCTGGCATGCAGGCCGATCCGACCGTGATTGAGAATGGCCCGGCGACGTGGGTCGGCGGACTCGGCCTCTCGAGCGACCACGCACTGGGCC
>JBBAVO010000160.1:0-6370 GCA_040397635.1 Pirellulales bacterium | reverse complement strand
CATTCCCCAGAAGGTCGAAAAATCCTAATGCTCCTCGAGCTTCCGCCGATCCCGGCTACCCGCATGACTGCTTCGCAGGACGCAAAGCCTCGAGAATCTCGTGATGACTGAAGCACTGTCGCCGGAGATCGTCGTTGCGGTCGGGGTCTGCGGCCGCATCGCGGCGGCCGTCGGCACCGGTACGCTGCCGATTCTGCCCGGCGGCTCGTTTCGCATCAGGGTCGCGGTCGTCTTCGCGCTGGCGGTCGTGGCGGTGCCGATGGCGGTCGCCGCAGAGGCGGCGGCGCCGTCGCGGTCGATCGGTCCGCTCCTGCCGGTGCTGGCCGGTGAGCTGTTTGTCGGGCTGATGATGGGCACCGCTGCGGCGGCCGTGTTGATGGCGACGGCGTGGGCCGGCGGCATTCTCGGCAGTGTTTCTGGGCTCTCGTGGGCGGATGACTTCGATCCAGATGCCGCGGGGGAATCGGCGGGTATCGCCCGTCTGGCCTGGTGGGTGGGGCTCGCGGCCTTCTTCACCGCGGGAGGACAGTTGGCTGTGGTGGGAGGGCTCATCGACAGCGTGCGGCATCTGCCTGTCGGCACCGCGTTCGGTGGGCCGCCGCAGGAATGGCTGGTGCGGCTCGCTGTGACCACGCCGGCGGTGGCGGTGTCGTTGGCCGCCATGCTCGTCCTCCCGGCGCTCGTGGCGGTGGTGGCGTTCCACCTCGCCAGCGCCATCTGCCTGCGGGCAGTTCTCTTTTCACCCGGCCCTGGGCTCCTCCAGGGGCTCGCCTCGCTCGTGCTCCTGGCCAGCCTGTGGCTGGGGGCCGAGGCCTGGGCCGGCGGCAGCGCGATCATGATGCTGCGGTCGATCGACGCCTGCTTCGGCGGGAGGTGACGCGATGAGCGACGCCGCCGATCGCACGATTCCAGCCACGCCCCGTCGCCGCGAGTTGGCCCGTCGTCAGGGCTTCATGCCGATGGCCAGCCTGCCGGCGTGGGTGGCCACGGTGGCGGCCACGCTCCTGCTCCTGCCGTCATGGGCCCAGGCGACGTTTTCGGCGGCCACGGCCATGATGCAGCAGTCGGCCAGTTTCAGCGTGGTTGGGCTCGAGGACTCGCCGCGGCTCGGCATCCCCCTGCCGGCCGCGGTCGTGCTTCCGACACTGGCGGTCATGGCCGTCGCCGGAGCGGTCGGACTGGTGGTGAGGATGATGCTGGACGGACCAGCCTGGCGGCCGGCGCGGGTCATGCCCGCGTTTGACCGCATCAGCCTGCTGGGGGGGCTGGCACGAATCTTTTCGACCGCCACCCTCATGTCGCTGGCGGGCCATGCGTGCGGCCTGGCGGTGTTGGTGACGGCTGCGGCACTGTCGGCACGGCCGTTGGTCGCGGTGATCGGCTCGGGTGAGATGGCCCACGATCCGGCGCGATTGTTCGCCGCCGCGCAGCAGGCAATCCTGCCGCTGCTGGCCGCCGCCGCAGTGGTCGCTGCCTGCACGTGGGCACTCTCCCGAATGCGGTTCGAGCGACGGATCCGCATGACGCCTCAGGAATATGCCGACGAGGCCCGCAGCCTGCAGGCCGACCCGAAGGTGCGGCTGATGCGTCAGCAGCACAAAGCCGCCCACGTTGGTCCACGGCATGCGGATGTGGTAGTCTCAGAATCCATCGATCCGTCGGCCGTTGGCGACCATGTGCACCACTCGTCTTCAACGTGACATTCCAGGGCGAGCACTTTCTGCCTGCCTGCTGCTGCTCTGCCTTCTGCTGGTTGCCGCTCACGCGAGGGCTGTCGTCGGGCAGGCCGACATGGCGGCCGCCCCTCCGAAAGAGGTGGCCGATTTCTTCGTTCAGGTGCTCACTGCCAAGCAGGTGAATGTCAAGACGCTCCTCGGGGCTGCCCAGGCAGATCTGCCGTACTTCCGGCTGCGACTGTACGTCGCCCCGATCGTGCCAGGCCAGGCGGGCCAGGCGGGCCAGGCCGGGCAGGCAGGCCAGGCCGGCCTGTCATGGACCGGCATCGATTATCACCTTCAGCGGGACGCAAAAGAAACGCACCGCATCGAACTCGCGGCCCCCAAGAGTCTGTTTCGTGACAGTCTGAACGAGGCCTTCCGCGACCCGTTGGCAGTTCCGACGGACTCCAATGAGGCGGGCGTGCGGATCGTCGATGTCTGGTGCCAACATTCGGGTGGCGGCGGCGGACATGTTCCGCTCATGGCAAAGGTGTGGGTCAACTCCCAGGCCGCCGGCCTCGTCGAGGGAAATGCAAGGACGTTCGACTCTGGACGATTGTGCCACGACGATCTGCCAAAACTCGTAGAGTGTCTGCGGCTGCTCGATGCCGCGTCGGTGCTCGAACAACAGGACATGCCGACGCTCTCCGCAGACCCGGATGCGGCCGCAATCCTTGCAGATTCCATCGCGATCTATCGCGCGGACATCGCCGCCTACACTGCCAATCCATCCGGGGACGCCATCCAGACGACGCTCGAGCCCGGCCGCGGTGTGATTCAATGGAGAGGCACGCAGAACCTTCCAGCGGGGGCATGCGACCACCAGCAGACGGTGCCTCGGATGCTTTCCTCCGGAGAGTCATTTATCGGCCTTGCATCAGACGCCCTTGCTGGCACGGCGACCATCACGCTGGAACTCCCATTCGCCAGCGGTGGCGGCGCGGTGTGGGCTCCCGCCCGAATCGCCGAAGAGACGGCTCTTCTGGAGGTTGAGGCGTCCTCGGACGGTCGAGCGTGGACGCCGTTGTATCGACTCGACGCAGCGGCAATGCACGATGAAGGCCGGCATGTGCTGCCCGCTTCCATCCTGCAGGAATCGAAGATCATGATCCGGGCGCGGCTGACAACTCGTGATACCACGGCCGGGCCAGTCCGCGATCGCGGGGTGCGCTTTCTGGCTGCAGCTCCGCCGGTCTCGAGCAGCGTCAGGATCGCATGCGAGGACGACGTGCTGCGAGTGCGCCGCCGCGAGCCACCGAGCGTGGTCGCGCCCCATCATCTCCGTCTCGAAGTGCAGCCCACTGTGCTCGATACGCACGGGGTTTCAGCATTGGTGCGCGAGGACGATCTTGAGGCCGATGTGTACGCACCGTGCGAACTCGACCAAGACACCTGCCGCGACATCGGCGACCACCGTGGCGTGATTCGTTTCTGGTCGCCGTCCGCCTGGCAGGCCCACCCTTCGGACTGGCAGTCCGAGATGGTTTCCGGCCCGGGCTGGATCATCTTTCCCCGGATGAAGGAGCCTCCCGTGGCTTTGGCCACGGCACTGGCGGCGGGAAAGAAGTCGCTCAGCTTTCCGGATGTCCAAAACCCAAGCTGTGAACTGCTCGAGGCGCTTTCGCGGTGTTCGGGCGAACTTGCGCTGGACGGCATGACGACGCTCTCTCCGGAGCAGTCACGGGCGATCAGCCAGTACCGTGGCCCCAAACTCTCCCTGCGAGGGCTCCGTACGGCTCATTGCCTGCATCCCTGCCCGGAAGCAGTGTTGAAAGCGGTCGTCGAATCACCCGGCACGTGCACGCTCTCGGGGCTCACCGAACTCGACGAGGCCACGGCCAAGCTGCTGGCCGCAGGACGCAAGCATCTTGCTCTCGACGATGTCGTCAGCCTGTCGGCGGCCGTAGCGGCCGTGCTGTCGCGCATCGAACAGGGACTGAGCCTGGACGCGGTCACGACGCTCGATCAAGCCGCAGCGGGCAAGTTGCTCTCCTTTTCAGGAGAGTCCCTTTCGCTGGCTGGCCTGCGAGACGTGCACTGTGGCATCGACGATCTGCCTGCGCCCGACGGCCGCCGACCGCGGACCCTGCCGAGCCTGCTGATGCCACCTCGGACGGTGGAACTGGAGGCCGAAGCGAAGAAGCAGGCCGACAAGCAGGCCTGCCTGGCGGAACTGGATGCGATGTTCCGGGAGGCTGTGGCCCGCGGTATTTACAAAGAGGAGGAACGGGGAGAACTGTTCGCCGCCGCGTCTGAGAGCGACGAGGTGCTGCGGGAGATCCTGGCGCAAAACCGCATCGATCACCCCGAATTACGGATCTGGTGCAAGGTACGGATCGGCGATGCCGACGGCACGCCTTTGGATGCGTTCGTGAGGTCTCGCGGCGTGTTCACGCTGCAGCCGCAGCTCGGCCGGGCACCCGTCACGAGCCGGTTCACTCGTGCGGTCGCGGATAAGAGCCGGTTCAATCGAGTGGTCGCGGAATCGCTCGTACGCGGCCAGAAACATCTCAAGCTGGACTGCCTTGTCGATCGTGATCTCACCCCGGAGATCGCGACGGTTCTCGCCGCGTTCGGCAAGATCGTGTCACTTGATGGCATCGAGACGATGAACAAGGAGCTTGCTGCACCGCTGGTGCAGTACCAAGGCCCGCTGTTGTCGCTCCAAGGCCTCGGCGAACTCGACGGAGAGGTCGAGAAACTGTTTGTGCCGGTCGTCCAAGACGGTCACGCAGTTCTGCCTGGCGCGGGCATTTTCAACATCGCGACGTTGCGAACCTTCGCGGAGAACAAAGTGAAAGCGAACGCCTTCCCCAACCCTCAGCAGAAAAAGGATTTCGTATCGTTCCTGGACCGCTCGAGAAAACGCGAATGGACGGGAAAGGGGCGGGCCAACAAGGGCCAGGCAAGGGTCGTTCTCCTGCTCCCGAGCGAGGTTGAATTCGAGGACGGCGACAAGAAGGCACGGATCGCTCGTGATGCCTTGACGGATCTGAGCAAAGACCGCCTCGTCAACCTCGCGAAAGATGCCGCCGTGGTTGCCGCAGCCCGGAAAGACGATCTGTTGGCCCAGTGACGGCATGCACGAGGGCGGCACCGTCAGCGAGTCGTGGTGGGGTCTTCCCCGTCGGCCTCGGCCATGCGTGCCACCGGCAGCGTGTCGGCCATGGCCGACACGAGTTCATCGGCAGACGGGCAGCCGGTCCAGCGGCGGCATTCGTCTCCCTTCGTGGTCGCCACGACCACCGTCGGAAACTCCTTGACGCCAAACCTGCGGCAGTCGGCGGCGTGCCGATCGGCATCGACCACGACACAGACGAACTGCCTTGAGAGCCCCACGAGCCGCCGGTCCACCAGCGTGCCTCGGGCAAACTCCGCACACCAGTGGCACCAGGCCGCCCGAAAGACCACCAGCATCGGCCTGTTTTCGGCCGCGGCCCGCCGCATGCCGGCCTCATATCCCTCGACGTATTCGATGGCGTTTCCCGTCTCCGGCGTTGCGGCCGTGAGCCGTACGCCCCGCGGGGCCGGAGACTCCACCACCTCGTCGCGGATCTCGAAGCCACCCCAGACGACCAGCACCAGAAGCAGTGCTGCCAGCCCCGCCATCCAGCGGCCGACCAGGTTGGAAAGGGGCGAACGAAGCATTGCGTGACCAGTGGAAGGGAATGAAAACAGCACGTTTACGGCTGCCGGCCCCTTGACGGCAAGGCCGGTCGCTGCCGCGGGAGTGCGGGGATCGCGGAAGAGGGGCAAGCCACGTCGCCCTGGCGACCGCGGCAGAGCGAGGCATGCCCTCCGGAAGGCTGACAAGCGTTGTGTCTCCGGCCGGGAAAATCTACTGTTCTGCCTCCAGATCCCCGCTCCGCGCACCCCTTTTGTCGGGCAGCCGAGGATATCGGTTCCATGGCCAGAATCTCCTCCGTCACCGTGTGCGGCATCGCGGCTGCCACTCTCGCGGTCGTCACCGGGGCGGGCTGCCGGCTGATTCCCCGCTCCGGGCCTGTGCCTCAGGAGGTCGCCGACGCCCGCCGGCTCTGCAACGAGGGGCTGTCTGCAGCAGACCGCAAGGATCTGCTGCGCGCGGAGGGGCTCTTGGAACAGGCGGTGAAAAACTGTCCCACCGATGTGGACGCGCGGCGGCACTACGCCGACGTGCTCTGGCAGCGGGGCGAACGGATGGCGGCGGTGACCCAGATCGCCGAGGCGCTGCGGCTCTCGCCCGGCGACACGAGCCTCTGCATCGACGGCGGCCGGATGTACATGGAACTCGGCCTACTCGACGACGCCGACCGTTTGTCTCGCGAGGCGGTGCGGGTGACGCCGCGTTCTGAAAAAGCCTGGCGACTGCACGGGCAGGTGGCGCTGGCCCGAGGCAGGCCCGAGGAGGCATTGGCTGATTACCATCGCGCGTTGTCCATCGCGCCCGACGACCGGGAGCTGATCCTCGACACCGCGGAGGTCTACCGAAGGCTGGGACGCCCGCAGCGAGCGCTCGCAACGCTGGCCATCCTTGGCGAGAGCTATCCGCCAAACCAGACCCCGCCGCAGGTGCTGGCCCTGGAAGGTATGGCGCAGGAGGCCCTCGATCGGCCGACCGATGCGATCGAGAGCTACCGGCAGGCTGTAGCCCGGGGGCTCGAATCACAAGA
>JBBAVO010000159.1:0-6415 GCA_040397635.1 Pirellulales bacterium | reverse complement strand
AGAGACTACAGACCTCGTCGATGTCGCGACGCACCTCGGCCCGGTCGGATCGCGTAAAGCCGCCGAGTTCGAGATTCTCCCGCACGGAGAGCCGCGGAAAGATCCGTCGTCCCTCCGGCGAATGGCCGATGCCGAGCCGCACGATCTCATGTGGCTCGAGGCCCGTGATCGGGCGACCCTCGAATCGCACCTGCCCACCACGCATCGGCACCACGCCCGAAATGGCCATCAGGAGCGTCGTCTTGCCGGCGCCGTTGGCGCCGATGATCGCCACGAGTTCTCCCGCGGCCACCGCGAGCGACACCCCATCGAGCGCCCGGATCGGGCCGTAGCCCGCCTCGAGGTTCTCGACCTCGAGCATCGGCGGTTGCATCTTGGCATCTCCCAACGTGACGCGCAAGGTGTGAAGCGGATTACTCATGACTCACTGCCCAGGTAGGCCTCGATCACCTTCTCGTCCCGTCGCACCTCGGCCGGCGTGCCCTCGGCGATCTTCACGCCATGGTCGAGCACGGCCACGCGGTCGCTGATCCGCATCACCACGTTCATGTGATGCTCGATCAGCACGACCGTCACGCCGCGATCTCGGATCCGCTCCACAAGTCTCGCCAGGTCGTCGGTCTCGGAGGGATTCATGCCGGCCGCCGGCTCGTCGAGCAGGAGCAGCTTCGCGCCGGTGGCGACCGCCCGCGCGATCTCCAGCCGCCGCTGATCGCCGTAGGGAAGCTGGCCGGCAATCCGGTTGGCGTCGCCTGCCAGGCCGACAAAATCCAGGCTCTCGATGGCACGTCGCTGGGCTGCCGCCTCGGCCCGTCGATTCGCGGGCGAGCGGAAGAGCATCGCCGGCACACCGCCGGGGATCGTGCGATCGAGGCCGACGAGTACGTTTTCGAGCACCGTCATGTTGGAGAAGAGGCGGATGTTTTGAAAGGTTCGGGAGATGCCGGCACGGGCGACGACGTTCGGCGACCGGCGGCCACGGTTCCAGACCGCGATCGTTCCGGCGGTACCGAGCAGCCAGCCGGCGATGAGCCCCGTCCAGCCACGGCGCCGCACCTTCGCCTTGCCGGCGGCCAGCCGATCGAGCACTTCCTCCTTCACCTGCGGCCTGCCCGCTGGCGATTCAGCCACACCGGCCAGATCGGTCGTGTGCGGAACGGTGCCCGGCCCTGCCCGACGGGCCGTCACCTCCGCCTGCAGCGCATCGCGAACGGCCTTGGCCTCGGCGAGGTCACGCTTGATCGCCAGCACGTCGGTGCCGTCGGCGCTCACCACTCGCCACTTGCCCGCCATCTGATCGATCGCCAGTTCGGCCCGGAAGTAGCCACGGAGCCGCTCCACGGCGCCGGAGAGTGTGAACCGCTCACCCGTGATCATGCCCCGCTTCACCACCGCCAGCCAGAGCCGGTCAACGTCGACGGCCGCTGCGGCGAACAGCAGGCCGGTGAGCAGCCCGATGCCGATCGCCGACCAGAACGTGCCAGCCGTGAACGACCGCTCGAGCCGGCGGCCCTCGAACCGCACCGATCCGCTCGTGGGCGAGTAGATGCCGCTGATCGTGTTGAAGGCGGTCGTCTTGCCGGCACCATTGGGGCCGATGACCGAAACGATGCTTCCCGCCGGCACCGCCAGATCGAGGTCCGACACCGCCACCAGACCGCCAAACCTGACCGTCACCCGATCGAGGTCGAGCAGCGGCAGACCGGCCACATCCCGCAGGGAGGAGCCGGCGGCAGACGACGACGATGATTCGGGCTGCCGATTCATGAGTGGTCCTCGTGGAGTTCGGCGGCGAGACGTCGCGAGGGCACGAGCCCCTCCGGCCGATATCGCATCACGAGTACGAGCGCCAGTCCAAAGATCGCCAGCCGCCAGCCACTGAAGGAGAGCAGGCTCGACCCCGACGGGTTGATGTTCATCTGCTGAATCCAGGAGTCGGCCCACGGCGCAAGCACCGTGTCGAAGCCGACAAGGATCGCCACGCCCAGGATCGTGCCCGGGATGCTGCCCAAGCCCCCGAGGATCACGGCGCAGAGCACCATGATCGAGCGATTGAAGTCGTAGGCATTGGGATCAGCGGTGGTGGAGAGACTGGCGGCGTAGAGGCAGCCGGCCAGCCCGGCCACCGCCGACGACATCGCAAACGCCGACAGCTTCACCCTTGTCGCCGAGATGCCCATCGCCGAGGCGGCCAGTTCGTCCTCGCGGACCGCCACCCACGCCCGACCAAGCCGCGACTGTTCCAGCCGCCGCATCGCCACCACGACGCCGGCCAGTGCCAGCAGGGCGAGGTAGTAGAACCACCGCGGATCGATGGCGAACGCCAGCCCAAGATCGAGGCCGCCGACCTTCACGCCCGCGCCCGGGGGCGGCACCGGATTGAGGCCTTTCATGCCGCCGGTGATCTGCTCGAGGTTGCGGAGCGTCACCTTCACCACTTCGCCGAAGCCGAGTGTGACGATGGCCAGATAGTCGCCGCGGAGGCGAAGCGTCGGCGCGCCGAGCGCCAGCCCGATGCCGGCCGTGGCCAGCACGCTCACGATCGTCGCCGCCAGAAACCCGATCTGAAACGGATACATCGGCACCGTGAGGATCGCCATCAGGTAGGCACCGATGCCGAAGAACGCCGCAATCCCCAGGTGGACCAGCCCCGTGTAGCCCACCATCACATTGAGTCCGAGCGCGAGGATGCAATAAATGAAGAGCGTGGTCACCTGCCCGCCAAGCGCGCCACCGAGCGCCGGCACCACGAGCGGCGCCACCGCCAGCACCACGAGCGCAACCAGGTCCCATCGTTCTCGCACGAAGTCTCGGATGCCCGCCCAACCGAGCACGGTGGAGTTTTGTGACGGCAGGTTGGATGGAGCGGGCGTCATACCTTCTCCTTCGTCCTGCGTCCCAGCAGGCCTTCCGGCCGGAACACGAGGATCACGATCAGGATGGCGAAGACGATCGCGCCGGTCCAGCGTTCACCGACGTACGCGCTCGACAGCGACCGGACGAGCCCGATCACCAGCCCCCCCACAACCGCCCCCGGAATGCTGCCGATCCCGCCGAGCACCGCAGCGGTGAAGGCATAGAGGCCGTTCTGGAATCCCATCTGGAAGCCGATGGTGTTGATGTAGAGCCCATAGATCACGCTCGCCGCTCCACCGAGCGCCCCGCCGATGAAGAAGGTGGCCGCTATCACACGGTCCACATCCACGCCCACCAGTGCCGCCGCCGTCGGATCCTGCGACACCGCTCGCATCGCCCTGCCCAGGCGGGTCGTCTGCACCAGGAGCGACAGGCCCAGCATCAGCGGCACCACGACGACCAGCACCAGCAGATCCTTCCAGGTGAACTGCAGCCCCTCGCCGGGCAGCAGGTTGGTGGAGGGAAGCAGTTCGGGAAACGAACGGTCGGAGGGACCGAGCCAGAACAGTCCGATGTTCATGAAGATGAACGACACGCCGATCGCGGAGACGAGCGGCGCGAGTTTCGGCGCATTCCGCAGCGGCTTGTAGACGATTCTGTCGACACAGACATTGAGCGTGCCGCAGAACAGGCCGCAGGCCACGATCAAGACCGCGATGCCCACCCACGTGGCTGTCGGCCCCGCCGTCGCCAGACCGAAGGCGGTCACCAGCGACAGGGCCAGGCAGGCCCCCAGCATGATCAGGTCGCCATGCGCGAAGTTGATCAGGCCGATAATCCCGTAGACCATCGTGTAGCCCAGCGCCACGAGTGCCACGAGTGCCCCGTTCGTCAGTCCGATCAGGCACTGCTGGAGGAAAAACTGGGCGGACACGGGCGGGCTTTCAGGAAGCTGGCTTCAGGAGACTGTCTTCCAAACACCGGGACGGCCGGTGCAGCTCGAGTTTTACCGCGCCGCCTCTGCGGGTGCAGCGCCATCTGTGGCGCCGGCACCGGTCGGCTGCCCGTCAGCCTCGCCGCCTTCAGCGTTGGCGTCGAGGATCTCCTCGAACTCGAATCGGCCGTTTTTCACGACGCTCACAGTGAGCGTCCGCATGGTGGTGTCACCGTTGGCGTCGAAGCCCCAGTGCCCGAGGGCCCCGTCGAAGTCGCGGATTGCCAGGGCCGCATCGGAGATCGCACGACGATCTTTCGTGCCGGCCCGGCGGATCGCCTCGAGCGCCACGCAGGCGGCCTCGTAGCCGTAGACGGCGTAGGCTTCCGGGAGCTCGTGATACTTCTCTCGGTAGCGTTCCACGAAGGTGTGCCCCTTGCCGGTGAGCTTCTCCGGCGGCAGGCCTCCGAACGTCACGAAGCACCGCCCCTCCAGATTGGCGGCCCCGGCCGAGTCGATGAACACCTGCTCGCGGCAGCCGTCGGGCACCATCAGGATCGCGGTGATGCCGGCGCTGGCCATGTCCTTGGCGAGTTGGCCGCCCTTGCTCTGCGTGGTGCCGCCGAAGTAGACGAGGTCGGGCTTCGCCGCCTTGACGCTCGCCATCAACGACTTGAACTCCTGCGCCTTGGCATCGATCGAGTCGTGATCCAGCACCTCGATGCCGATCTCCCGGCACCGCTCGTCGAAGAGATCAGCGAGGCCTTTGCCGTAGACCTCGTTGTCGTCGAGGATGCAGACGGTCTTCACGCCGCGGCGCTTGGCCCAGTCGGCCGACAGCGGCCCCTGCAGGTCGTCGGCGGGCACGACCCGCGTGTAGTTGAGCCTCCCGGTGGGCCGGTAGACGCCGGGCTCCCCCGGCTCCCCGAGGCCGGGCTTCGTGAGCCCCACGGCCGTGTTGGCTGGCGACACCATCAACAGGTCGCCGAGGTTCAAGATCGGCATCGACACCTTGGCGGCACCCGAGTTGAAGGTACCGATGTAGGCGACCACGTCGGGATCCTGGAGCGCGCGGCGGGCATTGGCCGCCTCAGCCTCGCTCGTCCACTGGCCGGCAGCGGCTGTGGAATCGTCGAGGTCGAGATACTCAACGCGATAGGGCCCGACCCTGCCCCCGACCTCCTCGACCGCCATGCGGATGCCCCGCACGATCGTGTCGGACTGCTGCTTCGCGCTGCCGGTCCGCGGCAGGCTGGAGACGATGGTAACGAGCGTGGGATCGGCGGGCCGGCAGCCGGCAAGAAATACGCTGACGAGCAGGATGGCGGAGATTCGCGGCTTCATGGCCATCACTTTAGCAGACCCTGAGCCGCTGCGGTTCGGGGCTGCCCATGCCCCGTCGCCGGACGCTCGCTACGGCCATCCATGGCCTCCGCTCGCTCGATGCTGACTGCGCTCCGGCAAGCTAACTTCACGCAAAACATGGCATCCTGCCATTTTTGCTTGGCAAACGCAGTTTGCTGGTGCTGCGCTTCGCATCCTGCGAAGCACTCTTGAACGAGGGCGGCCGTGCTGTCGTCCGCTTTCCCTCGCTTGCGCCGCGGGCTTGGATGAACCCCGTGAACGAGGGCGGGCTCCCCGAACACCGAAGCGAGCGTCAGGCGCCTCGGCGCAGCACGCGCACCATCGCCCCGGACCCCTGCCGCCGAGCCGCCGTGCGAGTGAAGCGTGTTCGGGGAGTCCGCCCGGCGCGTCCCCCACCTACCGCTTCACCAGCCGCCAGGCTCGGTGAATCCGCTCGTTCCGGAAGTCCTCGGGAATCGTGCGATTCGTGATCTCGCGGAGGGTGTAAAGGGCCGACAGCCGCTCCTCGGCGAGATGAAACCGGCGGAAGTTGGTCGAAAAATAGACGACGCCCCCGGTGACGAGATTCTTCGCCACCAGTTCCAGGAGTTCGGCGTGGTCGCGTTCGATGTCCCACGGCGTTTCGCTCTTCGCCGACCGCGAGTAGGTCGGCGGATCGACCACCACCAGGTCGAACGGCAGTTCACCGCGATTGGCCCGGTGCTCGAGGAAGGCGCGGGCTTCGTCACGCACGATCCGGTGGCGGCCCGCGTCTTTGAAGCCGTTCTTCGCGAGGTTCGTCCGCGTCCACTCAAGGTAGGTGTTCGAGAGATCGACGCTCACCGTCTCCTTGGCCCCGCCCGCGGCCGCATAGACGGAAAAGCTGCCCGTATAGCAGAAGAGGTTGAGCATCCGCTTTCCCTCCGACTCACCGCGGACCATGGCCCGCGTCTGACGGTGGTCGAGGAAGAGCCCCGTGTCGAGGTAGTCGGAGAGGTTGACCTCGAACGACAGGTCCCCCTCTTTCACCGCAAGCACCGCCTGCCGCTGGTCAACCTTCTCATACTGCCCGCCATCCCGCTGCCGCCGTCGCATCTTCAGGAAGGTCTGCATCGGCGGCACGCCCAGCTCGATCGCCGCCGCCTCGATCATCTTGTCGAGCCAGACATCGTGCTCGATGTCGGTGCGTTCGTGTGGCCGCTCATACTCGGCAGCGTGCAGCCAGCCGGCATACCAGTCGATGACGAGCGGAATCTCGGGGATGTCGCGGTCGTAGATACG
>JBBAVO010000158.1:0-6488 GCA_040397635.1 Pirellulales bacterium | reverse complement strand
GTGAGTATTGGCGCAGAGCCCTCCCCAGCCTTGCCGAAGCTCGGCATGCGGTCGTTTGAGTCGCCGTAAAACCGCTCGTGCGTCGGATCGGCGATGATGCCGACCAGCCATTCGCGTGATCCCCAGCCGGTCAGGTCAGGGGCACTGCCATGGGCCAGCTCGTTGGGAGTAAAGCGGTGGCACGAGCCGCAGCGTTCACCGTCGGCGACGAGCCCCCTGCCCTTCTCGATTACTTCCGGTGCCGTGCCGGCCGCTGCCAGACCGGCCTCTGCCGCCATGGCGGCGATCACCGCCTCAATGTCGTCGGGCTTCCAGGTATCGGCGTCGGTGAGGTCGTTCTGCACGAAGTTCACCATGTCGTCTTCCTTGTGCGCCGTGTTGCCGAAGTAGGCCGGGCCGGCGACCTGCTTGGGGTCGAGCAGGCCCCGCATCCAGGCAGCGGTGCCGAAGCCGTGCAGGTTGGCGGCCGAGGCCTTCGCCAGCACCGCCTCCGCCTCCGGGGCCGCCGGATCGACGTGGGCATGGCAGCTGGCACAGTGCTGCGCAAAGAGCTTCGGTCCCTGACTGAGAGCGTCGTTGCGGACCAGTTCCAGCATGCCGGCAGACGGAATCCGCTCCGGCCGGCCGGCCAACTCGATCGACCGCGCGGCGTCGGCCTTGGCCAGCGCCACCGCGTCGAGGAACGACTGCGAATGGCGGATCCTTTCGAGCTTCTTGGCGCGGGCCTCGAAGGCGGCGATCTTCGCGACGTCGTTGCCAAAATGGGCGGCGATCTTCGCCTTGTCGTTCTCGGTCTCCTCCAGCAGTTTCTCGACGTCGGCGAAGGAACTGCGGTCAGCCCACAGGGCAGCGTAGTCTTCGTTCGTCGCCATGGCCGTGAGGAGGCCGATGCCCGCCAGCAGGGCGAACGTGAAGGCGACGTTGAACCGGTGGCCGAGCTGCCAGCGGCCGAGGATCGGCATCAGGAACATCGCGGTCATGACCAGGCCCGGCACCACGATCGCACCGAAGAATTCGCCGCTGGCGCCCCAGCCCTCGAAGACTTTGAGAAACTGGAACAGGAACAGGAAATACCACTCCGGCCGCGCGGCCGCGTAGGGCTGCGAGGGATCGGCCGGTGCCCCGAGTTCCGCCCCGAGTTCGCCCGGCACGATCGGCCGGCCCTCGAGCATGGCGCGGACCGCCGGCATCAGGATCACTCCGAGCACTACTGCCATCACCGCCAGCATCGCCACGGCGTCCTTGAGCACCTGGTCGGGCCAGAACATCGCGTCGGGCCGGGTGATCGGCTGCTTCGCACAGAGGCCGTGCTTGCGGAACAGCGAGAGATGCACGACGAGCATCAGCACGAGCGTGGCCGGCAGAAAGCCCGCATGGATCGCGAAGAAGCGTGTGACGGTGTGATGGCCGTAGTCGGGGCCGCCCACCACGATCTGCTGGAGCGAAGGGCCGACGAGCGGCACGAGCCCCGCCAGATTGGTGGCCACGCGAGTGGCCCAGTAGCCCTTTTGATCCCAGGGCAGCAGGTAGCCGGTGAGCGCCATGCCCAGCACGAGCATCATGAGCACGAGCCCCAGCCAGAAATTCACCTCTCGCGGCGCACGGTAGGCGCCGTCGATCACCACCTGCATGAGGTGCAGGGCGAGCAGCACGACCATCGCCTGAGCCATCACGTGATGGATGCCGCGGAGGAGCCAGCCGCCGGTCATCTCGTGCTGGATGTAGTAGACGCTCTCCCAGGCCGTCTGGGCGCTGGCCGAATAGCTCGACCAGAGCACGAGCCCGGTGATGACCTGGGTCATGAACGCGAAGACGAGCGTGCTGCCCCAGACATACCGCCACCGAGCGCCACCCGGCACCCGCTCGTAGAGCGCCTCGTGCATGACCGCCCGATAGCCGGTGCGGTCGTCGAGAAAGTCGGCCAGTTGGCCGAGCACGCCAGGACTACCGACGGGACGTTGGGGCGTCTGTTTCTGGTCGGGTCGATGCTGCGGTTTCATGGGCGGGCCACCTTTTCGGCGATGCCGGTGTAGAAGTTCTGCCACTTGACGGCGATCTCACCGTTCTTGGCAACCTGGCATTCGAGGCCGTCCATGGCCCTTGGGCTCGGGCTCGGGGCGACCATGCCGCCGTCGAGCGTGAACTTGCTGTTATGGCACGGGCAGCGAAAGCAGCGTTCCTGCGACTCCATCTCCACGAAGCAGCCGGCGTGCGGGCAGGTCGCGGAGAGCGCCTCCACCGTGTCGGAGCCCTTCTCGCGGCGGAGGTAGACCGCACCGATCGGCTCAGCGGCGAAGCCCGTCCAGGCGTCGACCCTGTCGGCCACCACCGCAAACTGCCGCGGGATGCCGTCGTCGGGAACACTCGCCAGGTCCGTCACCGGCAGGAAGGTGGCCGCCGCGCCACGGCGACGGAGCGGATCGAGAAACATCCAGACGCCCGCGAGCACCGGCGTGAGCGTCGCCAGGCCGCCGCACACGATGGCGAGAAGCTTGGTCATGAATCCGCGGCGGTCCACTGCAGATTCATCCGACGTTTCGTCTCTCGTCATGGCGAGCTTTCTCAAGCATCTGGTTGAATGAAAAGGGCACCAGAAAGAGGATCACACGGCGGACGCGTCCGCCGCCCGCACCACTTCGTCCACGGCCGCGGTCACCTGTTCAAAGGCCGCTTCGAACGGGCCGGGCATGATCGCCCCGGCAGCCGCCTTGTGTCCGCCGCCACCGAAGCGGCCGGCCAAAGCACTGCAATCGACAGCCGAGCGGCTGCGGAAGCTCACCTTGATCCGCCCGTCGGGCTGTTCGATGAGGATCGCCGCGACTTCCGTGCCCTTCACCGCCAGCGTCATGTTGATCAGGTCCTCGGTGTCGTGAGGGGTCGCGGCCGTCTCTTTGATGTCGGCCAGCCGCACGGTTGACGTGATCACCCGCCCCCCATGCGAGGCGCGGGCGGTCGAGAGCGTCCGCCCCACCAAATGCAGCCGGGCCAGCGTGTCCTGCTCGAAGAGTTCCCGGTAGATCGCCGGGGGGCTGGCTCCCGCATCGACCATGCGTGCCGCAATGCGAAACGACTCTCCCGACGTCGAGGGAAATCGGAAGCCGCCGGTGTCGGTGGACAAGCCTGCATAGAGCGGCGTGGCGATCCGCTCGGTGAGCGGCACCTTCAGTCGCAGCCCGATTTCGGAGACGATCCGCGCCGTGGCCTCCGCCGACGTGTCCTTGAACCAGCGGTCGCCGAGATCATCTTCGCTGACGTGATGGTCGATGACGAGCACGCGGTCCCGCATCGACTTGAGCACCTCCCCCATCGCGCCCAACTGGGCCCAGGCACTCGTGTCGAGCACGATCAGGAGGTCGCGGTCGGCAAGATCGGCCGGCTTCACCTTCTCGGCGAGCGACTCGATCTTTCGATCGGGATCGAGCCACTGCAGGCTCGCGGGCGTGGCCTGCGCGTTGACGATTCTGACATGCTTGCCGAGCGCCTCGAGGATGCCGGCCATGCCCAGTTCGCTCCCCAGGGCGTCGCAATCGGGGCGGATGTGGCTGGTGAGCACCACGCGGTGGGATTGCCGGAGAATCTCCAGCAGACTGGCCCAGTCGAGTCGCATCTGGTCTCCATTCCTGTCGAGGTCAGCACCGCCAGGGCGGCATGCCGCCCTAGCGAGAATCGGTGGTCACGCGACCGCCCGTGGTCAGACGAGGATCCGCGACTCGTCCGGCATCGATTGCACGATCTCCAGGGCTCTGGCCACATCGGCGGACAGCTGCGCCTTGAGGGCGTCGATCGAGTCGAACCGTTGAGTGTCACGCAGTCGGTCGAGGAAGTCAACGTCGAGCGTGCTGCCATAGAGCGAGCCGGAAAAGCCGATCAGGTGGGCCTCGACGCTGATGCGGGTTTCCCCGAATGAGATGTTCGGACCGATATGCACGGCTGCCGGACGGGTGGAGCCGTCGGGCAGCGTGACGCGGGCCGCATACACGCCGGCCGCCGGCAGCAGCGTGGCGATGCCCGAGAGGTTCGCGGTCGGAAAGCCGATCGTCGCTCCACGCCTGGCTCCTTCCACCACGGTGCCGGTCAGACGGTAGGGCGACGTGAGCAGGAGCGCAGCCTCGCGGACCGCCCCGGTGGCAATCAGCCCACGCAGCCGCGAACTCGACACCGGCAGCCCGTCCGCCATCACGGCCGGCACGGTCTCCAGCGTCACGCCGTCGCGGCTGCAGAGTGTCTCCAGCAGGTGGATGTCGCCGCTGCGGCTGGCGCCGAAGCGAAAATCGGTTCCCTCCACGATGGCGCGGGCGCGGAGCCGGCCTCGGAGGATGTCGGCGTAAAAGTCCGCCGCGGGCAACGACACGAGCGCGCGGTCGGTCGGCTGCACGACCACGGCATCGACACCGAGAGACCGCAGCAAGGTCGCGCGGCGATCGGGCGTGGTGAGCGGCGCGGGTGCGGCCTCAGGCCTCACCAAAGCCGCCGGATGGGGATCGAACGTGAAGGCGACGGCGGGCACATCGAGCCGCCGGGCTGAGGAGCAGACCTGACGGACGATCGCGGCATGTCCCAGATGCACGCCGTCGAAATTCCCCACGGTGACGGCGCAGGCCGGCGAATCGGGGGTCCAGCGACCGGAGGCGGCGATGATGTGGGGGGGCGGAATGTCGGGCACGGTCGGACAACGCTGAGGATCGGGCGGAAGGGCCGGAAGTGTACCGTATGCTGACGGTCCGCAGTGCAGCGACGGCACGGCCCAAGGTATGATTGGCCGGAACCCCACCAGAGGAATTTCCATGGCCGCCGCACCGAGCGAAGACAAGCAGATTTTCCTGTCGGCCGACATGGCCTGCCGTCTCGCAGCCATCGACATCGGCTCCAACAGCGTGCGACTGCTCGTGGCCGAGGCCCTGCGGGGCAGCACCTACCGCATCCTCGACGAGGAGCGGGAGCCGACCAGGCTCGGGCGGAGCGTGTCGGCGAAGGGCCAACTTGACGATGAGTCGATGGAGCGGACGATCACCGCCCTGCGGACCTTCAAGCAGATCGCCGCCGGCTACCAGGCCACGAGCCTGCGAACGATCGCCACCTGCGCCGTCCGCGAGGCCCGCAACGGCCCCGAGTTCTGCCGGCGTGTCCGGGAACAGGTGGGCCTGGAGGTGGAGGTGATCTCCGGCGACCGCGAGGCCCGCCTTGCCTTCTCGAGCGTTCAGAATGCGTTCGATCTCTCCGGCAAGAACGTGATCGTCGCCGACATCGGTGGCGGCAGCACCGAGGTCGTGTTTGCCACCGGCAACCTCATCGAGTCGATCTTCTCGACGCCGCTGGGTGCCGTGCGGCTCACCGAGCAGTTTGGCCTCGGCGAGGGGGCGGTGCCAGAGGCGTTTCAGCGGGACATCGTGCGGATGGAGGAGGAGATCGCCCTCTGCCTCAAGAAGCGGACCACACGGCCGCTCTTCGCGCCACACTTCCTCGTCGGCTGCGGCGGCACGTTCACCACGCTCGCCGAACTGGTGATGGCGTCCAAGAAGGAGATCGACATCCCGGTCGCCGGCTACAAGGTGTCGCACGCCGAGGTGCGTCACCTGCTCGACCGCCTGCTCAAGATTCCGTTGCGGTCGCGGCGGACCATGGCGGGCATGACTCCCGATCGTGCCGACATCATTCTCGCCGGTCTGTCGATCGTCGATGCGCTGATGAAGCGGTTTCGCGTGAACACGCTCGTCATCCATACGCGGGGCGTCCGCGACGGCCTGGTACGGGAGATGATCGACGACGCGATGGGCACGACGGTCGATGACCCCGCCCACCGCGATGCCGCCATCGAGCGGCTGGCCGCCGCCTGCTCGGGCGAACTGGAGCACGGCCGAACGGTGGCGCTGCTGGCCGGCCGCCTCTATCAACAACTCGCCACCACCTTGGATTTGGTGGCGGGCGACAAGTTGCTTCTGGAGTGTGCCGCCCGACTGCAAGACGTGGGCTACGTGATCAACTACGACCAGCATCACAAGCACAGCTACCACCTGATTCGCAACAGCCGCCTGCCGGGCATCCGCGCCCACGACCTGGAGGTGATCGCGAACGTCGCGCGGTATCACCGCGGAGCGCATCCCAAGCGCAAGCACGAAAACCTTGCCAGGCTTTCGTCTGAGGATCAGTCGCGAGTGCAGCGAATGGCAGCGATCCTCCGGCTTGCCGGAGGCCTCGACCGCAGCCGGTCGCAGCAGGTCCGCGACGTGCGGGTGCGCTCGGAGCATGACGGCGTGGTCATCGACGTGGTGGCCGATCAGGAGCCGCTGGTAGATATCTGGGGCGCCGAGCGACGAACGGATCTCTTCGAGAAGGTGTTCAACCTGCCGATCACGATCCAGTGGGCCGGTGGACAAGATGCGGTCGCGAGCGACAACGGCAAGCCGGCCAAGCCACGCCGCAAACGCCGCGGCGACGATGCAGACGCCGCCGTGAGCGAGAGCTGAGTATCGCCACACGCATTGGTTCGC
>JBBAVO010000157.1:0-6569 GCA_040397635.1 Pirellulales bacterium | reverse complement strand
GGAGCGCCACCCCCTGCTCGGTGCAGGTGGTCCGCAGGAGGTCGATCACCTGCTGTTGGTGGGCGGGATCGATGCTGGCGGTGGGTTCGTCGGCGAGCACCGCACGGGGCCTGTTGGCGAGCGCCCGGGCCACGGCCACCCGCTGCTGCTGCCCGACGCTCAGTTCGGCCGGCTTGTGGTCGAGCCTGTGGCCAAGTCCCACGGCGTCGAGGAGCCGCATCGCCCGTGCGCGGTCGGGGCGGCCCGAGCCGAACGACATCGCCACGAGCACGTTCTCCAGTGCCGTGAACCCGGGGAGCAGGTTGAACTGTTGAAAGACGAGGCCGAGCTTGTCGGCCCGCACGCGGTCGCGGCGGGCCTCGTCGAGCCGGGCGATGTCCTTGCCATCGATGATTACCCGGCCGGCGTCGGGCCGCATAATCCCGGAGATCACATTGAGCAGCGTTGACTTTCCGGAGCCACTGCGGCCCTCCAGGGCGCAGTGCTCGTCCGCGGCGAGTTGGAACGAGTCGATGTCGAGGATGCTCACCTGCTCGCCGCCGGGCATCGTGAACGACTTGCGGACGCCGATGAGTTCGAGAACGGGTGTGGGCATGGGCGGTATCGTATCCGGTGGGGGCGGTCGGTGGTCAAAAATGGGCGTTTTCGTCGGCCGATTGAGCGGCTGGAGCGCCGCGGTGTATATTCCGCCGCTCCCCTTGGAGCAGCCGCCCGTCCGCAGTGTCGCGGGGCGGCAGCGCTCGTTCGACGTCCCGCCTCAGGAGATTCGCCGTGTCCATTCGCGTCGGCATCAACGGTTTCGGCCGCATCGGTCGCCTCACCTACCGAGCCATCTTCGAAAAATACGGCCTCAACGGCGACGTCCAGGTCGTGGCCTTGAATGACCTCACCGACGCCAAGACCAACGCCCACCTCCTCGAGTTCGACTCGAACTACGGACCCTTCAAGGGGCACGTCAGCTACGAGGGCAACGATCTGGTCGTTGACGGCCACAAGATCAAGGTGTTCGCCGAGAAGGATCCCGGTGCCATCGACTGGAGCTCGCAGGACGTTCAGGTGGTGGTGGAGAGCACCGGATTCTTTACCGACGCCACGAAGGCGGTCGCCCACAAGCGGGGCAGCGTGAAGAAGGTGGTGATCTCGGCCCCGGCCAAGAATGAAGACCTGACGATCGTGCTGGGCGTCAACAACGAGATGTACGACCCCAAGAAGCACCACGTGATCTCGAACGCCTCCTGCACCACCAACGGCCTAGCCCCCGTGGCCAAGGTGCTGCACGAGACCTGGGGCATCGACCGTGGCCTGCTGACCACCGTGCATGCCTACACCAATTCCCAGAAGACCGTGGATACCGCGGCCAAGGACCTTCGCGACGCCCGGGCCGCGGCCCTCAACATCGTGCCCTCGAGCACCGGTGCGGCGCGGGCCGTTGGCCTCGTGATCCCCGCCCTGCAGGGGAAGTTCACCGGGATGGCCTTCCGTGTACCGGTCGCCACGGTCAGTGTCGTCGACTTCACGGCACTGCTCGGCAAGGAGGCTTCTCCTGCCGACATCAATGCCGCGATGAAGAAGGCTGCCGAGGGCCCGCTCAAGGGTATCCTGCGGTACACCGACAAGGAGTTGGTCTCGACCGACCTAAAGGGCGATCCCCACAGCTCGATCTTCTCGGCCGTCGATACGATCGGCCTGGGCAACTTCGTGAAGGTGGTCAGCTGGTACGACAACGAGTGGGGCTACTCCAACCGCGTTGCCGACCTGCTGAACTTCCTCGAGGACAAGGGCCTGTAGGCCTGACCGTCAAGCGTCTCGTTACGGGGCTTCGCCGGACTGCTGCTGTGGCTTCGCGGCCACGGTGCAGTCGGTCTGGAATGCCGCGGCTTCGAAGGTGGTGAGCGCCACCTGCACCCGCACGTGTTCCCCTCGGGGAGGCGGCCCCGGCCACCGGAGCACGAAGTGCAGGCCGCGGTTGCGCGACGTACGGCGGAAGTGGCCGATCGCCTCGCGGGCGGGAATATCCCAGCGTGCCACCGGCCCCTCACCGGTCGGCCCGCCTGCGTCAAAGACCGAGATCGACACATCGCCAGCCGCGGTAACGAGTCGTTCATCACCGTCCCGCGGTTCGATGACGATGGCCAGTCCATCACTGATGCCGTCACCATTCCCGTCGAAGCAGGCGGTTCGTGACGAGTTGACGACCAGATGTGAAATGCGACCGGCGTCGGCGAGGCTTTCCTCATGAGAGAGCTGGCGGCCCGTCGGCGGCTCCGCGGCCTGATCGGCCCACGGAGTGATCGGCCGCGCCGCGGCGTCGATCGCCATTGGGGCCGGAGCAGCGACGCCGGCATCGACCGTGGCCACCGCAGCGGATGCCGGCGCTGCCGACGACGACGCGCCCGGGGCCCCGCTGCCGGGAAACCGCGGTTCGACTGGCAGCGGCGGGATGCCGTCGAGTTTTGGAGGGGCTACCGTTCCCGGCGCAGGCAGGTTGGCCGGAGGCGGAGTCATGGGTCCCCCGGCCGGTGGCCGGACGCCTGGGATGTCGATCGCTGGCGGTGCGAGGAGGGGCTGGCCAGGCCCGCTGCGGGCTGCCGGGGCGGTCGGGCCGCCGGGGAGGCTGAGCCCACGACGGGGTGCAGGCCCATCGGACTCGGCGAACCCGAGCTGTTTCTTCAGGCTCGAGTTCTCCCCTGCTGTCCGCTCCAGCCGGGCACATTTGTCCTGCAGTTCGTCCTGCAACTGATAGATCTGATCTTCCTGCATTCGCAGTTCACGCTCGAGCAGTTGCTGGCTGAGGTCGCTTCTGCAGCCAAGGCAGCAAAGCGCGACGCCCATCATCGCGAAGATGGAGCGGAAACGCGGGAAGAGCTCCGCGAAAACGGCAGCGGTCAGTCCTCTGAACCGTGTCATGACGCGCCTCCTTGCGCCTCATTCGTGGGTCTCATCGCGGCCCATCATGGGCCGCCACCATCCGATCACTGTTCCGTCAGGCGTCAGCCGACTGCCTTGTCGGTCGGCATACGGTCGATCACCTCGTCGATCAGCTTGTATTCGAGCGCCTCCTGCGCCGACATGAAGCGGTCGCGATCCGTGTCCTGCTCGATCTTTTCCAGGGGATGCCCCGTGTGCTTGAGCAGGATTGCGTTGAGCTTGTGCTTGATGTTCTTGAACTCCTTGGCATGGATCATGATTTCCTCTGCCGTGCCCTCCATGCCCGCCAGCGGCTGGTGGATCATGATCCGCGCGTTGGGCAGCGCCCGCCGCTTCCCCTTCGCGCCTGCGGTGAGCAGCACCGCGCCCATCGACGCGCACTGGCCGATGCAGTAGGTGGCGACGTCGCAGGTCACGAACTGCATCGTGTCGTAGATCGCAAGGCCGGCAGTGACGCTGCCGCCAGGAGAGTTGATGTAGAGGTGAATGTCCGATTTCGGGTCGTCGGACTGCAGAAACAGCAGTTGGGCGACGATGGCATTGGCCACCTCGTCGTTGACCTGCGAGCCGAGAAAGACGATGCGGTCCTTGAGCAGGCGGCTGTAGATGTCCATCGCCCGCTCTTCGCGGCCACTCTTTTCGATGACGAACGGGATCAGCGGCATGGGGGCTTCTCGGCGGGGGCTGGAACGGGGAGGAGGAAGAGGACGGGCCGGGATCGGCCCGGGCTGGGACCGGGATCGGAAGTCTATTCCTTGCTGTCGTCTTCCGCCGCTACCGGCGGCTTGGTGAGAACGTCGTCGACCAAGCCATACTCCTTAGCCTCGGTGGCGGTGAGATAGCGGTCGCGGTCGGTGTCTTTGGCGATGCGGTCGATGGGCTGGCCGGTGTGCTGGGCCAGGATCTCGTTGAGGATCGCGCGAGTCTTAATGATCTCGTCGGCCTGGATTTCGATATCGCTCACCTGCCCTCCGACCTGACCGTAGGGCTGATGGATCATCACCTTCGCGTGGGGCAGGGCGAATCGTTTCCCCTTCGCGCCGCCGGCGAGCAGAACGGCGCCGCCGCTGGCCGCGAGCCCCACGCAGTAGGTTGCGACCTGGCAGGAGAGAATCTGCATCGTGTCGTAGATCGCCATCGTGGCCGTGACGCTGCCACCGGGCGAGTTGATGTAGAAGTGGATGTCCTTGCGGCGGTTTTCACTCTGCAGGTAGAGCAGTTTCATCACCAGTTCGTTGGCGTTGCCGTCGTAGATCTCCCCCTGCAACAGGATGATCCTGTTTTCCAGCAGGAGGTCGCCCAGCGTCATCTGCCGCTGCCGTTGGTAGTCACGCGAGGCGCTTGAGGCCTGCGGACTGGAGGCCTGCTGAACACTGGCCCGCGGATCGAAGGAACGATTCAACATGTCAGGTCTCGGTTGGGCTGTGAAAATCGGCGGTGGTTGGTGACACGATGCCGGGGTGACACGGTGCTCGACGGCAGAGGGTGGGTGCAGGCATCCTGCCCGCCACTCACGACCGCCGCGGGCTGCCAGCATCCGGCTGGGTGGCCGTCGGGATCTCCTCCTCGCCGACGACGGAGCCGCAGACCGCATGGTCGACCGCCTCGGCGTCGCGTTTCTGGAACTCGAAAGGGGTGTCGGTGAACTTCGCGTGGGACGTGATCAGGTCGATGGTCTTCCGCTCGATGATCTGGTTGCGGAGCACGTCCATGAGCCCACGCTTCTCGAGGTTGGCCCGCACGCGACGCGGCGACTCGCCCGACTGAGCGGCAATGGCACGAATCTCCTCGTCGTAGTCGGCGGCGGCATCGGCGATCGACTGGTCTTCGGCGATCCGCTCCAGGATGAAGTGCTCCTTGAGTGCCGCGGCCGTGCTGCCCATGACCGACTGTCGCAGTTCGTTGACGTGCCGACGGATGGAATCGTCATCGAAGCCACTCCGACGCAGTTCAAGAATCGACCGCTCCAGTTCCCGCAGGCTCTGGCGACGGAGCAGATCCGGGGGCAGATCCCAGCTGGCCGAGGCCGTCAGCGCGCTCGACACCTGCTGCCGAACCTGCCGCCGGCGGTGCCATTCGAGCTGGTTTTCCAGCTGCTTTCGCACGGCCGCCCGCAGGTTATCCGGCGATTCGAACGAGCCGATTTCATCGAGCAGTTCGGGCGTCAGCTCCGGCAGTTCGAGGTGCTTGACATCCACAACAGTCAGTTCGAGCGAGACATCCTTGCCGCGGAGCGACTCGACGGCCGCCTCGTCCGAGACCTTGATCGTGGCGGTCACCGGCGTGCCGGTGCGGGCCTTGGCGACGAGCTTGTCAAAGCCCTCCAATTCGGCGTCGGCAAAGGAGAGCTTGGGCCGCACGATCAACTCGAGATCGGTGGCTTCCGAGAGCACTGTGTCGCCGTCGAGAAACCGCAGGTTGGCCACGATCAGGTCGCCCGGCTTGGCCGAGCCTTCGTGGGGTACGAACCGCGCCCGTTCCCGCAGAAGGTTGGTGAGCGACTCTTCCACGTCGTCGTCCGAGATCGTGCGGGAGGGTCGCCGGATCGAAAGTCCCTTCCATTCGGGCAGGTCGAACTCCGGTCGCACCTCGATCTTGAACTCGAACGTCATCGGCCCGTCAGCCGGCACCAGGACCGCGTTGACGTCGAGTTCGGGTTCGCTGATGGGGGAGAGTTTTTCCTGCTCCGACACCTGCGTCATGGCGTCGGCCAACAGTTTGCTCCGGATTTGGTCGGAAAGCTCTGACTTGAAGCGGCTGCTCACGAGCCGCCGCGGGGCGCGGCCGGGCCGGAATCCTGGCAGCATCGCGGCAGGCATCATCTCGCCAATCGCATCGTCGCGGTAGCGGTCGATGTCTTCCCGCGGGATCGAAACCCGCACCCGTCGCTCGCAGGCAGAGAGTTTGTCGATGGCAACGCCGAGTTTCAGGGCCTGAGCGGCCGCATCGTCGCCAGCGGAAGCAGGAGTTGCCAGGGCGGTCGCGGACGGATCACTGGAAGAAGACATGACTGGTTCCGACGGGAGCGGGAGAGCTATGCAAGAACGGGCGAACGACAGTCGCTCGCAGAAGATTCAACCGACCCCGCACCGACCTCTCGAGGAGGTCGAACAGGGACAGTGCCGTCTGGCCGGCTGGAATAGGAAAGAATCAGAGAGCGGGTGATGAGATTCGAACTCACGACAACCACGTTGGCAACGTGGTGCTCTACCAACTGAGCTACACCCGCGGGATTGTTCCTCGACGATCTCGCGACGTCCGAAAATCGGAACGGCCGCGAACTGCCTAGGAACGCCGGATTATAAGGGCCCCCGAGGTGGCCGCAAGGTCATCCTCTGGGGAAACGGGGTTTCTTGGGGGGGATGGGCGGAGGTGTTTGGAAGCCTACTTCGCCGAATTACGATGGGCTGACCCCCCCTCGTCACACGGTTTTTCGTTGTCAGTGCACGCCGCGTCCCTCCGCACCCCGTCGTCGCTATGGTCGTTCTCTTCCACGTCGTGTCTCCCGTCTCGAAGAAGCGGACGTTTACCGTGCGCCTGCCGATCCTGCTCGGCCGTGGCGAAGAGGCGAAGTTTCGGATCCAGCACGATCTGGTCAGCCGCAGGCACTGCGAGTTTTTCGAGCGGCATGGGCAGGTGTG
>JBBAVO010000156.1:5380-6573 GCA_040397635.1 Pirellulales bacterium | reverse complement strand
ATCGTCATTACAGGCGTCGGCGTCGTGTCGCCCATCGGCATCGGCAGCGACGCCTTCTGGTCGTCGCTAGCCGCCGGCACCAGCGGCATCCGCCCGATCAGCCTCTTTGATTCAAGCGGCCTGCGCACACCCTACGGCGGACAGATTCCCGACTTCGACCCCAAGGTCTATGTCCGGCCGCGGAAGAGCCTGAAGGTGATGAGCCGCGACATTCAACTCGGCTTTGCCGCCGCCGACCTGGCGATGGCCGACGCCAGTCTGGCCGGCGGAAGAGTCGAGCCAGACCGGTTTGGCGTCGTCTTCGGCGCCGACATGATCTATGCCGACATCGAAGACCTCGAACTCACCTACCGCAGGGCGTTCCGGGGCGGGCCGTTCGACTTTGGAATCTGGTCGGAGGCGATCCAGGAGGAGACGCATCCGCTCTGGCTGCTCAAGCACTTGCCCAACATGACCGCCTCCCACATCGCGATCGCCCACGATGCCCGCGGCCCCAACAACTCGATCGTGCTCGGCGACGTGTCGAGCCTGCTCGCAATCGGCGAGGCGGCCAGCATCATCCGCCGCGGCTGGGCCGACGTGATGCTCACCGGCGGCACGGGCTGCCGCCTCCATCCGACGGCGCTGGTGGCCCGGGGCGAGGCCTTGCTCTCGCGGCCCGTGGATGATTACCGGCGGGCCTGCCGCCCCTTCGACCTCGACCGCGACGGCATGCTCGACGGCGAAGGCGGAGCCGTCTTCGTGCTCGAATCCCGCGAGCATGCCGAACGCCGCGGAGCGAGGATTCGCGGCCACCTGCTTGCCGCTGCGAGCCGCTGTGAGCCGCGTTCGCCGCAGCGGCCGCGAACCGGTTCCTCGCTTCGGCTGGCGATCCGCGCCACGCTCGACGCGGCCCGCATGACGCCCGATCGACTCGGGCATGTCAACGCTCACGGCAGCGGCACGCCCGAAACGGATCGGATCGAGGCTGCCGCCATCGCGGCCGAACTCGGCACCGTTCCCGTCACGGCGCCGAAGAGTTTCTTCGGTCATCTCGGCGCCGGGGGTGGTGCCATGGAACTAGCCGCCAGCGTGCTGGGGCTGGAGGTGGGGTTGGTGCCACCGACGCTCAACTACGACACACCCGATCCGCTCTGCCCGGTGAACGTGGTCCGCGGCGGTCCGCTCCCAGACCGCCCGGGAACGGCGCTCGC
>JBBAVO010000156.1:4202-5280 GCA_040397635.1 Pirellulales bacterium | reverse complement strand
CCGCCGTCGATCGAATTGGGCCGCACGTTGTCGAGATTGAACTGTCGCGTGGCGGTGGCGATGCCGGCCACCCAGAGGAAGTCGTAGCCGACCTGAACCGCGAAGTTCGGCGTCACCTGCCAGCCTCCGAGGATCGTGAGATCACCGAGGAAGCCTGGCCCCACCTGGTCTGCCGCCTGCCGCCAGCTGAACGCGCCGCGGGAAACCTGCACCGGCGACGGTGGCGGCGGCAAGGTATTGATGCCAGCCGCCTGCTGCTGGTTGGCGGCAAAGCTCACCGCCGGCGTCACCCGACCGCGGAGACCCCAGTAGTAAAACTCGTTTCTGCTGATCAGTTCGCCGCCGAAGTTCAGGCCCCACAGCCAGTTTTGCGTTTGGATGTCGTACCGACCGCTGAAGGTGTCGCTGGAGGTGTTCCGCCGGCTGCTGGCAAACGTGAACGTCTCGTCAACGTTGGCCAACCGCGTGCCGATGAGAACCGCCGGCAGCCAGCCCCGCTCCGCATGCCGCGACCAGCCGCCGTTGGGTGACATGATCATCTGGTCACGTCCGAGCCGACGGCTGAGTTTGTAGTTCAACTCGATGCTGTTGAGGTTGGAGCTGATCGTCGAATCGTAGGTCTGTGCGTAGGTGAAACCCGGCATCCCCGGCAGGATGGTGCCGGCCAGAGGCGTCACCAGGAACGATCGCGGCATGGCGTTGTAGCTGTCGCGGACGAAGAAGCTCAGGCCGCCGTAGTAGGTGAACTCAAGCGACTGATCTCGGTCGAGGTGGTCACGGTCGAGATGTTCACCGATCGTCAGCCGGGCTCCCGGCACGAGATCCCAAGGAACGCCCGTCGTGACGAACGTGCCAGCGAGATTGGGCCGCAGCGACGGATTGGGAAATCCGACGACAGAAGGGTCGTAGCCCATGACGCGGCGGTAGTTTCGGCTGCGGCTCATCATCAGCACTTCCGCCGAGCCATACCACTCACCGCTGGAAAACCACTTGCCCGAGCTGGACTCGAAGGGCATCTCCTCGACTTCGAAGTCCTGCACCCTCATGCCATCGGCGGCACGGGCGGAGACCTCGTCAA
>JBBAVO010000156.1:1221-4102 GCA_040397635.1 Pirellulales bacterium | reverse complement strand
ACAGTCGTTCCAATCCATCGTCACGTTCCCAGTCGCTTCCACACTCAATTTCGTAAAAGTCGCCACGAAACCGCCCGGACTCCCCATCCCTCCAGATTTTCCACCCCGATGCGAAGGGGTCATGACCCGGGCCGAGACAGCACGGCCTGCGAACGTCATGTTCCGCACAACCGGGAATGATCCGGGGCGGCTTGAGTCTTTCGGCGAACAGATTCGATGAACAGGAAAGCTGGTTGGTGCGCCGGCTCTGGAGGCGTCGATGCGGGTCAAGCGACATCACATACTGCTGGGTGGGCTGCTGCTGTTTTTTGCCGGCGTGCAGTTCCGCCTCGTGGAGTCGTTCACCCTCAGCGAACGCTCGAGCCATTTCATCTCAGCCCAACTGGGCGACAAAGGCGGCTTCCAGGCTCAGACGCTCTGGCAGAACATCCCTTCCCGCAAGGTGGTGACGCCGCCGCGGTGGCTGGGCCTGGCACTGATGTCCGTGGGCTCGGTGCTGACGCTCAAGAGCCTGTCGATGAAAAACGCCGCCTGACCCTGCTTCCGCTGACGGCGACGCTGACCAGTCAGGCCACGATGTCCCGGATGACGTGCCCGTAGACATCCGTCAGCCGCATGTCGCGGCCGCTGAAGCGATATGTCAGCTTCGTGTGGTCGATCCCCATGAGGTGCAGCATCGTGGCATGGAGGTCGTGGATCATGAACTTCTTCTCGACCACCCGGTAGCCAAACTCATCGGTGGCCCCCGTGATCGTGCCACCCTTCACGCCGCCGCCAGCCATCCACATGGAGAACGCCTGCGGGTTGTGGTCGCGGCCATCCGAGCCCTGGGCAAATGGAGTCCGCCCGAATTCACCGCTCCAGACCACGAGCGTGGAGTCGAGCATGCCGCGGTCCTTGAGATCGCGGATCAGGGCCGCGATCGGCTGATCCACCGCCCGCGCGTTGTTGGCATGCCCTTCGCGGAGCTTTGCGTGCTGGTCCCAGCGGTCGGCATTGATCGACGGGCAGGTGAGTTCTACGAACCGCACGCCCCGCTCCACCATTCGGCGGGCCAGCAGACACTCGGTGCCGAAGATCTGCGTCGGCTTGTATTCGGCCTCGAGCCCGTAGGCCCGTTTCGTGTCGATCGATTCGCCCGACAGGTCGAGCAGGTCGGGCACCTCCGTCTGCATCCGGTAGGCGAGTTCCTGATTGGCGATGGCACTTTCGAGCGCATCGGGTGGGCTGCCGCCACCCGCGACACGCTCCGCGAAATCCCGGTCGAGCCGCCGGGCGAGATCGAGCTTCGACTGCTGCTGCCGCGCCGACTTCTCCATGGGCCTCACATTGGCCAGCCCCGTCGCATTCGGCTTGATGATCGAACCCTGGTAGGTAGCGGGAAGGAAGCCGTTGGTGAAGTTGTCGAGGCCACCCGGCGGGATCAGTCCGCCGTTGATCACCATGTAGCCGGGCAGTTCGTCGTTCTCGCTGCCGAGGCCGTAGGTCGTCCACGCTCCCATGCTCGGCCGCCCCTGCAGGCCCGAGCCGGTGTGAAGAAAATAGTTGGCATTGGTGTGCTCGGGGAACTCGCTCGTCATCGAACGGACGATCGCCAGTTCATCGACGACCGAGCCCATGTGCGGAAAGAGATCGCTCACCGGGATACCGCTTGCGCCATATGGCTGGAACTTCCACAGGCTCGGCAGCACTCTGCCGACGTTGTTGAACTGCGTGGCATCGACCTTGAAGAGCGTGTGCGGATCCTTGCCGGCATACTGATCGAGCGCGGGCTTCGGATCGAAGCTGTCGACCTGCGACACGCCGCCATCCATGTAGAGGAAGATGACGCTCGTGGCTTTGGCCGGATGGTGGATCGCTGGCAGCACGCCAGCCGTGCCAGCCTGGGCAGCCTCGCGGGCCAGAAGCGCCGCCGCCGCCACGGCCCCGAAGCCGCAGCTGCTCGCGCGGAGCATCTCCCGACGGGACAGGGCCCGGGGCCGACAGCGACCGCAGTGATGGCGAGACTCGCTCATGGGACGAAGATGAATTCCTTGGTGGTGATCAACGCATGGGCCAGATCGGCCCAGGTGGACTCATACCGCGGCTGGCCAGCAAAAGACACGCCGTACTCTGCCGCCTGAGTGGCGAGAAACTCGACCGCTGCTGCCCGTTCCTCCGCGGTCGGCCCCCGGGCGAACGCCTCCCGATACATGGTGTCGATGCGGGCCTCGGGCGAAAGCGTTTCGTCTCGCACTACCTTCTTTGCCCAGACTGCGGCCTGTTCCGTTACGAACGGATCGTTCATGAGCGTGAGTGCCTGCGCGGGAACGTTGGTGACGTTCCGCCGGCCCATCGCCTGAAACGGCACCGGCATGTCGAAGGCCAGCAGAAAGCTCGGCAGGAAGTTGCGGCGGATCTTCGTGTAGATGCTGCGGCGACCGGCACCATCGAGCGGCCCGCTTGCCGGCTTGCCCCGGCCGTCGTGAAACGGCGTGATGAACACCTCCACGCTCTGGCCCCCCACCGTGCGATCGAGGCCGCCTGATACGGCGAGGATCTTGTCGCGGACAGCCTCCCCTTCAAGCCGCCGCAGCGGGTAGTGATGCAGCAGCAGGTTGAGCGGATCTTTCTCCGCGGCATGCTCATTCCTCCTGCTGCTCATCCGCCACGTGCTGCTCGTCACGATCTCCTTCACGAGCCGCTTGATGCTCCACCCCTCCTCCCGAAACCGCACCGCGAGCGTGTCGAGCAGAGCCTGTGCCAGCGGGTCGGCGGCCGCCTCGCCGAGCTTCCCAAAATTGTCGGTCGTGGCCACGAGTCCGCGACCAAAGAGATGGTGCCAGATGCGGTTGACGATCACGCGGGTGGTCAGCGGGTTGGCTGGATCGAGGACCCGGTC
>JBBAVO010000156.1:0-1121 GCA_040397635.1 Pirellulales bacterium | reverse complement strand
ACGACCCGACCGCCCTCCCACGTGAGGTCCTTCCGCAGATCCTGACGGATCCATTTCCAGGTGCCACCCGTGTTGGCCTTCGTCAGATGCGAGCCATAGATCGGCCCACCCTGCAGCAGCAGGTGGCCGTCGACCACGACGAAGATCTGCACATGGCCGCGGACGCGGTGCCAGATCACACCGTCCTTGATCAGCACCTTGGGCGTCCGCAGCACGCGGCCGGCCCGATCGACGGCGCCCAGCGGCGGCGTGTCTCGTTCCCCGGTCGATCTCGTTGCCGACCAGACAGCATCGCTTCGCGCATGGCCGAGCGGCTCGACCCGGATTTCGCGGGGCAGCCCCTCGACGGCGGGCAGGAGCACCGGCTCGCCCGCCGGCACGGCCGATCGACCCCAGGCAGCGGCATCGGCGATGATCGGCGTGGAGTCTTCCCCGCGGGTGTAGTCGGCGATCACGGTCTCGCCGGCAGCCGGCGGGGTGGCGTCTGCCGCGGGCATGCCCTTGGACAGACTGGCACCATCGGGCCCGACGGCGGCGGCAATGAGCGGCCGGAGCCTGAGGCGGGCGTCGCTGTCGGCGTCATCGAGCCTGCGTGCCACCGCCCGATTGGCCTCGAGCGTCTGGAAGGGCACCTGCCGGTAGCTGCTCGACATCAGCATGCCGGTGAGGGCGTAGTAGTCTTCGTTGGAGATGGCGTCGAACTTGTGGTCGTGGCAGCGGGCACAGCCCAAGGCCAGACCGAGAAACGCCTTGCCGAAGGTGTCGATGCAGTTGTCCATCCGGTCGGCCTCGTCCTGCGCGATGTCGACTGGCCCATGCAAAGCCTCACCCAAAAACCAAAAACCTGTGCCCACGACCGACTGATTCGCCCCGGTCCGCGGATCGATCCGCGGCCGCTCCACGAGATCGCCGGCAATCTGCTCGCGGACGAACTGGTCGTAGGGCAGGTCGTCGTTGAACGCCTTCACGACCCAGTCGCGATACTGCCAGGCGTTGGGAATGATGTAATCGAACTCGTGGCCCCGGGCCTCGCCGTAGCGGGCCACGTCGAGCCAGTGCCGGGCGAACCGTTCGCCATAGTGAGGGGAAGCAAGGAGTGTGTCCACATAGCGGTCGAAGGC
>JBBAVO010000155.1:3891-6611 GCA_040397635.1 Pirellulales bacterium | reverse complement strand
GAGCTGGTTCATCCGCACGAGCCAGTTCCGTGAGCAGATGCTCGCCAACAACGCCAGGATCGACTGGCTGCCCGAGCACATCAAGGATGGGCGGTTCGGCAATTTCCTCGAAACCAACGTTGACTGGGCTCTCTCCCGGGAACGCTACTGGGGCACGCCCCTTCCGATCTGGAAGTGCGAGACGACGGGCAAGGCCGAGGCAGTGCCGTCGTATGCGGCGCTCGTCGCCAAGCCCGGCATGCAGGGCACCGATGTCTTCGAGAAGGCCAAGGCGGCGAATCCGAAACTCTCTGATGATCTGCGGGTGCACAAGCCCTATATCGACGCGATCACCTACGACTCTCCCTTCGCGGCGGGAGCAAGGATGCGGCGAGTGCCCGAGGTGATCGACTGCTGGTTCGACTCCGGTGCCATGCCCTTCGCCCAGTGGGGCTGGCCGCACCGCGGCGACGAGGACTTCAAGACACAGTTTCCTGCCGACTTCATCTCCGAGGCGATCGACCAGACCCGCGGCTGGTTCTACAGCCAGTTGGCGATCAGCACGCTCCTCTTTGGTGACGGAGAGACTCCCTATCCGCATCCCTTCCGCACCTGCATCGTGCTGGGCCACATGCTCGGCGAAGACGGCCAGAAGATGAGCAAGAGCAAGCGGAACTACCGCGAGCCGGCCGAGATCTTCGACAAGTATGGGGCCGACGCGCTGCGGTGGTTCTTCCTCGCCGGCCAGCCGCCGTGGACGAGCATTCGCTACAGCGAGCGGGCGATCCGCGAGAGCGTGCCCGAGTTCCTGCTGCGGCTCTGGAATGTGTACAGCTTCTTCGTGATCTACGCCCGGATCGACGGCTTCGATCCGGCGTCGCTGCTCGACGCGCCCGGCTCCCTCGACCACGCCGATCTGGCGAAGGCCCGCGGCTACCGGCCCGTCGCCGACCGTGGCGAACTCGACCGCTGGATGCTGTCGGAACTCAACGCGACTGCCGCTGCAGTGGTTCACCAAATGGACCGCTACGACCACTTCGGCGCCGCCGCTGAACTTTCCGCGCTCGTCGATGCCGTCAGCAACTGGTTCGTTCGCCGCAGCCGCGACCGCTTCTGGTCCGCAGGCCGGGCCGACACCGGGCCGGAGGGCAATGCCGCCAAGCTCGACGCTTATTGGACGCTCTACGAGACACTGCTCACGATCGCGCGGCTGGCCGCACCCTTCGTGCCGTTCGTGAGCGAGGCGATCTGGCACAATCTGGCGGTGGCCGCCTTCGGCGACACCGTGCCGGAGAGCGTGCACCTCACCGACTTTCCGACCGGCAGCGAGCCGCTTGTTGACCGCGACCTCGTCCGCCGCATGGCGATCGTCCGCGACGTGTCGTCGCTCGGCCGGGCTGCCCGCGCCGCCGAGAAACTCAAGGTCCGCCAGCCGCTCTCGAAGGTCGAGGTGATCCTCGCCGAAGGGCACGGCGGCGACGCTGCCGATGCCGCCTGGCTGGAGGCCCATGCCGATCTCGTCTGTGACGAACTCAACGTCAAGCAGTTCGAGATCTGCCGGGAGCCCGACCGCTACATCACCCGGGCCGTGCTGCCGGATCTCAAGAAACTTGGCCCACGACTCGGGAAGGAACTGCCAAAGGCCCGCGACGCGATCACGAAGGCCGATGCCGCTGCGTTGCTGGCGGCTCTCAGTCGCGATGGCCGGGCGACGATCCCGCTCGCTGGCGGCGGCGAGGCGGTGATCGAGAAGGACGACGTGATGATCCGCACGACTGCGAAGGAGGGCTGGGCCGCCGCGGAGGGGCCGCGGGCCGTCGTGGTGGTGGCCAGTCAGCTCACGCCGGAACTCGTCGCCGAAGGGCTCGTCCGCGAAGTCGTGCACGCGGTGCAGTCGCAGCGAAAAACGCTCGATCTCGAGTTCACCGATCGGATCGAACTGGCCTTCGAGACCGCGTCGCCGGAATTGACGTCGGCCATCGAGCAGCACCTCGACTACGTCGCCTCCGAAACGCTCGCCACGTCCGCGACGTTTGGCGGGTTGGATGGGGCGGCCGTGGAGTCGCTCGACATCGACGGCCATCCACTCACGATCGCGATCAGGCGGACGGGCACAGCCCCCGCGGCGACCGGGGGTGGGGCGTGACTGATCCTGGCGGCCCGCTGATCGACCGGAAAACGCTCCGCCTCGCGGTGCTCCTCTCGGGCTCCGGGCGGACGCTCGAAAACCTCCTCGACCGAATCGCGGCAGGCCGACTGACCGCGAGCGTCGAGCGGGTGGTGTCGAGCCGGGGTGACGTCCGCGGCGTGCGGCTGGCCGAGCAGGCCGGCATTCCTGTCACCGTTCTGCCGCCCGCAGGCCGCCCACTGGCCGACTGGAGCGACGCGATCTTCGCCGCCTGCCGGGAGGCGAATCCCGATCTGGTGGTGATGGCAGGCTTTCTTCATCTCGTCGAGATTCCCGCCGATTTCGCCGGCCGCGTGATCAACATCCACCCCGCCCTGCTGCCCGCCTTCGGGGGCAAAGGGTTTCACGGCATGCACGTCCACCGCGCCGTGATCGCACGCGGCTGCACCGTCTCCGGCTGCACCGTGCATCTGGTTGACAACGAATACGACCACGGCCGGATCCTGCTCCAGAAGACGGTGCCGGTGCTCCGCGACGACACGGCCGAATCGTTGGCCGCGCGTGTCTTCGCCGTCGAGTGCGAGACACTTCCGGAGGCGATCAACCGGATCGC
>JBBAVO010000155.1:0-3791 GCA_040397635.1 Pirellulales bacterium | reverse complement strand
CGCGTGTCTTCGCCGTCGAGTGCGAGACACTTCCGGAGGCGATCAACCGGATCGCTGCTGGCGATCTTGTCTGAACCAACTTGTCTGACCCAACTTGTCTGACCCACGTCGCGGAACGGTAGACTCAACTCCTGACATCCACACCCGGAGGTTTTTTCCCATGTCGCGCTCGCTTGGAAACATCATTGCCGACACGTTGCAACTCTCGGTCGGCTACGCTGAGCGTCTTCTCAAGGAAGTGCCGGCGGAGCATTTCGGCCGCTTCGCCCGGGTCGGTGGCACCATTGTCGAGTCAAACCACCCGGCGTTCATCTACGGGCACCTGAGCCTCTATGCGCCGAAGGTGCTCCAGCAAATTGGCCACCCGGCTCCCAGTGTTCCTGAACACTTCGAGCACCTGTTCTCGAAGGACGCCAGCTGCAAGGACGATGAGGATGGCGACCTCTACCCACCTATGGACGAGATCACGGCATTCTTTTTCGAGGGGCATCGCATGCTTGCCGGCGCACTCCGCGGCACGCACGACGCCACGTTCGAGCAGCCGAATCCGGCGGAGGGCCGGATGAAGCAGCTCTTCCCGACGCTCGGCTCGGTGCAGACGTTCTACTGCGGCGGCCACATGATGATGCATCTGGGCCAGATGAGCGCCTGGCGACGGATGCAGGGACTCGGTTCAGCCTGAGTTGGCATCGGATCGCAGGGCACCCTCGGCCCGACTGCCCCCTCTCCAGACTGCCCCCTTCTGATGCAGTTTTCGCGCTCAATCGCCCTGTTCGAACCCGACGGATCGCCAGAAGCCAGCCGCCGCTGGCCACGAAGAGAGCGTCTCCGCGAAGACCTGCGTCGCGCCGAGCGACTCCGCGTGGTCGATGGCATGGGCGACAAGCGCCGTGGCGATGCCTTGACGGCGCGCCTCGGGATCGACGAGGAGCCAGGCAATCGAGAATCGCAGCCGCGGTAATTCTCCCGCTGTCACCAGAGCGACGAGGCCGAGTGGGCCGATGGTAATGCCGTTGGCAGCCGCGGCGGGCGGTAGCTGTCCCGCGGGCCAGGCCAGCCAAGCGTTCACTACCCGCCCCGGGCGACAGGTCAACTCCGAAAGCAGACCAGCGGGCGCGAAGTGGCCTGCTGGATCAGCAGATCGACATCGTGCCGCCAACCCCATCACCGCCTGACGATCGCATCCCCGCTCCAGCACAAGCGCGGCAATATCCAGATCCAGGGGCGTTCCCCGATCCCAGCCGCCGTTGGCATGAACCGGCGTTGGCCCATGTCCCAGAACGAATCGGAGGAGTGCCACGCGACATCCTGATGGAATGCATTCTTAATTAATGAATGAAATCTATCATACCATGACGATTCTATCTCGTCCCGTGCTTGAATTCTATCGTTTATTGTTCATAATCGGTCCCTCAGGAAGTGAGAAACCGTGCAGAATCACGAACGACGCAGCCGGCTCCTCGACATCATTCGCATTCGCGGATTCGCCGCGCTCGAGGAACTTGTCCGCGAACTGGGCGTCTCGGAATCGACCGTGCGACGGGATCTCGATGCCCTGGAGGAACAGGGCTCCGCCAAACGCACCCATGGCGGCGTGCTCTACTCCGGCGGCATGCCGCGGCTGGCCGAGTTTGACGAGCGGCAGCCGGCCAACTGGGCTGCCAAGCGTGCGATCGCAGCAGCCGCGGCCACCGTGATAGAAGACGGGGAAACCGTGCTCCTCGATGGCGGCACGACCACCTACGAGGTGGCCCGCCTGCTCGTTGGCCGGTCGCTCCAAGTGGTCACCAACAGCCTCCCTGTCGCCAACCTTTTCGCCTCCGAATCACGCACCGATCTGGTGCTGCTCGGTGGCTATGTCTCGCCGCGCACGGGCGTCTGCCTCGGCCCCTATGCCAATGAACTCCTCGGCCGGCTTCATGTCACCACGACGGTGCTCTCCGCGGCCGGCATCTCCGAGGAAGGGCTCTTCAACGCCCACCTGCTGCTGGCCGAAACCGAGCAGGCGATGCTCAAAGCCGCCAGCCGCGTGATGGTCGTGGCCGACAGTTCGAAGTTTGGCCGCAAAAGCCTGACGCTCGTCTCGGGGCTCGACGCCATCGACATCTTCGTGAGCGATGACGGGCTGTCGCAGCGGTGGCGGGACATCGTCACCGCCTCGGCCACGCTCCGCATCGCCGCGGTTCCCGAGGGGGCCGAGACGCCGGCGGGCGTCCGCCTGGCACACTCGCCGGAAAAAGCCCGCCCGGCATAAGATGCCGCCTCACCGACACACTGTTTTTCATCCTGTTTTTTATCCCAGACTCGAGACTCACTGTTTACCGACAAGCCCCAGGAGCCATCATGGCCAAGAAGAATAAGAACAAGACAAAGACCAAGACCAAGTCGCTCGCCACGCTCAAGGATGAGATCTGCGACATTGGCCGCCGCATCTACAACAAGGGGTTCGCGGCTGGCAACGACGGCAACATCTCCTACCGGCTGGGCCCGAACAAGGTGCTCTGCACCCCGACGATGATGTCGAAGGGGTTCATGACCCCTGCCGATCTCTGCATCGTGGACATGGATGGCAACCAGCTTGCCGGAAAGCGCAAGCGGTCGAGCGAGATCCTGCTCCATCTCACGATCATGAAGGAGCGGCCCGACGTGAACAGCGTCGTGCACTGCCACCCGCCGCACGCGACGGCCTTCGCGGTGGCCCGCGAGCCGATCCCCCAGGCCGTGCTTCCAGAGGTGGAGGTGTTTCTGGGAGACATTCCGATCTCTCGCTATGAAACGCCCGGCAGTCAGACGTTCGCCGACACGATCAAGCCGGTCGTGAAACGATCGAACGTGATCCTGCTGGCCAATCATGGCACGGTGAGCTTCGGTGAAACGGTTGAGAAGGCCTACTGGTGGACCGAGATCGTCGATGCCTACTGCCGCATCCTGATGCTGGCGAAGGGCTTGGGCGGTGTCGTCTACCTGACGGGCAGCGAGACGCGGGCCCTGCTCGACCTCAAGCAGAAATGGGGTTTCACCGATGCCCGCCTCGACCTCGACATGAACGACCGCGACATCTGCGACAACGCCGTGTTCAAGTCAACCTGGGAAGATGTCGGCGTGGCGCGGAGGGCATTCGCCACGCATCCCGAAGCACACGGGTCGAGCCACACGGCGGCCTCAGGCCGTAACCTGCCGGAGGGCATCGATTACGAAACGCTCGTCCGGAAGATCACCGAAAACGTCTGCCGGGAACTGGGCATCACGCCCGGCTCAACACCGCGTCGCTGAATCAGAGCGGCGCGGGAGTCCATAACTGAAGCTGGTCATGACCTGTCATGGCCTGTCATGGCCGCACGCCCAGCCGCTGCCGTTGGAGTTCGGCGGGCGAGAGTCCCCATACGCGGGCGGTGCCGTCGTCCGATCCCGTGAGGATGCTCCGGCCATCGGCAGAAAATGCGACTCCCCAAAGAGGGCCTTCGTGACCGTCGAGGGCCAGCAGGTGGCGGCCGCTTTCCGTGTGCCAAAGGTGCAGACTGCCATCGGCACCCACGCCCGCGACGCGGGTGCCGTCGGGTGAAATGGCCACCTCCCAGACCTGGCCCACCGGCCCCTTCAGTTCGATGCTCGACCAGCCATCGGCCGGTTTCCAGAGCCGCACCGTGCCGTCGGACGATGCCGACGCGACGCGGCTGCCGTCTCGCGACCAGCCCACCCAGTTGACATCGTCGGCATGGCCCTTGAAGGCACCGAGCATTCTGCCTGTGACCGTATCCCACTCCCTCACCAGACCATCCGCGCAGGCAGTG
>JBBAVO010000154.1:5383-6775 GCA_040397635.1 Pirellulales bacterium | reverse complement strand
CGATGAACCGGACCGATCCGTCGGCGAACGTCGCCCCGACGCCCGCTTGATGGTAGCTCCCCGGCGGCAGGACGGTCTGGGCGTTATCGCGATTGGTTGACGTTCCTCCGCACGACGGGCCGTTGGGCGGCAGGACGGTGTTGAAGCCGACCGACTCGGCTTGACCGTCTGTCCACTGCCTGCCCCAACACTGTTTGTAGAGTGTGCCGGGGGCCAGCGTGTCGCCCGTGGCCACGTTCAGACAGGCACTGGGCGTCGTGTTGATCGTCGCCACCTGGGCGATCGACTGGCGGTGCCGCTCCGCACCGGTGGCGGTAAGCCACGCGGATTGCTGGTTCACCTCCGGCTTGCACCGCTCGCTGAACATGATCGTCTGCCCTGTGCCGTCGAGGATGTCCTTGATCTTGATGCCGGTGTTCCGCGGCTGGATGTCGGCCACGGTGGTGGGAGTCGATGTGTTCACATAGCCGATACGAACAAACACGCCCCGCATCGCGGTGTCGGCGGTGTTGCCTGGCGCGGAGTAGCCGACGCCGACTGCGTCGCCCATCGAGAGCGCGTAGTTGTGTGACGCACCCCGTGCGATCACTGTTTCGCTCGGGCATGAGAGCATCGCGGGCGCCGTGTTCCATGGTCCGAAACTGGCCCACGCATACGGGCCGCCGGGGGCGTTGTTGAGGTCGCCCCTTTGGATGTTGGTGTACATCACCGTCTCGTCCATAAAGGGCAGGAGTTCGATGAAACCGCTGCGACGGCCGGCGTTGTTGGTGTTTCCCGCCGCCGTTCCCGACGTCCAATTGAGCATGGAATTGTACACGCCAGTTCCGCCCTGAAAGTGAGGCAGCGTTCGCCTCGCGCTCTCGTGGCTGAGGACCGCCAGACCGAGCTGCTTGAAATTATTGAAGCAGGCAGAACGGCGGGCCGCCTCGCGGGCCGACTGCACGGCCGGCAACAGGAGACCCACGAGCGTCCCGATGATCGCGATCACAACGAGCAGTTCGACCAGCGTGAAGCCCCGCCGCTGGATGCCCCTCGAAGAATCTGGAGCCATGGCACACCTCACCCGGAAAAGGAGAAAAAAGGAATGACAGATAAACCGATGATGAACCGCGAAAAGAGCCGCCAGCAAGGAATGGCATGAGAAAGTTTGAAACTCCCCGAGAAACCTTTTTTTTCTACACTCGAGGGGGAGTTCCTGCAACTCAATTTTCCTTGACTTTCCCTCAAAGTTGTAGATAGTTTACCGAAGGTGGCTAGTCAAAGGCTTACGTGAATATTTGACGGGGGCGAGGACCATGAAAACTAATACGGTCGTGACAAGATTTTCTACGTCCGCCATTGGCGCAAAGGCCGATGGTATCAGCGATGGGAATGAAGTCCTGTCCCGCCACA
>JBBAVO010000154.1:1723-5283 GCA_040397635.1 Pirellulales bacterium | reverse complement strand
ACTGGGCTTCACGCTCGTTGAACTGCTCGTCGTCATCGCGATCATCGGGACGCTCGTGGGGCTCCTCTTGCCGGCCGTACAGCAGGCCCGTGAGGCGGCCCGGCGATCAAGCTGCGGCAATAACCTCAAGCAGATCGGCACCGGCCTGCTCAATTTCGAGTCGGCGAGGAAGGCGTTTCCCGCCGGCTACAGCCTCTTCCTCCCCAGCAACGGCGGGCCCTGCTGGGGCTGGGCGACGTTCATCCTGCCCTACATGGAGCAGGCCGACATCTACAACGGCCTCGCTCCGACCACCCGAAAACTCTCGGATCTCTACGTGGCCTCGCCCGCCGCGGCCGATCAGGCCCTGCTCCAGTCACCGATCCAGACCTACCGCTGCCCCTCCGACAAAACGCCGGCGCTCAACGAACTCAAAAGTGCCACCGGCGCGTCGTTCGGTTCGAGCGATCGCTTCTTTCTGTCCACGTCCAACTACGTTGGGAGTGCGGGCACGGCGTGGATCTCAGCGGCCACCGACACGGGGGGCCTTCTCTATGGCTTCTACGATGCCAAGGCCGCCACGCCGGGAATCGGGCCGTTGGGCGTGATGGCGAAGGGCGTCACCGACGGCTTGAGCAAGACGCTCGCCGTCGGCGAACGTGGCGACTTCAACCTCTCGGCCGTCTGGGCGGGAGTCGGCATGTCAGAGTCAAACAACAACGACGCGGCTCGAACGCTTGCCCGCGCGGGATTCGGACTCAACTACAACTCCGCCGTCGTCGGCGGCCCGGAGAATCAGGGGAAGGGCTTCGGCAGCAGCCATCCCGGCGGTGCGCAGTTTGCGTTCTGCGACGGCTCCGTGCAGTACATCAGCGAGTTCGTATCCGCCGCCAACCTGGAAAGGCTCGCCAGGCGGGCCAGCAACGACACCTTCGATCTGCCATAGTCTCTACGCTCTCTTGTAACGTGATCTTTTTGGCACACCATTTCTTAGGCATTCCGCCTTTAACCTTCCTGCAAGTGAGAGAGCCTGCAATCGCATCGATGAGCATGACGCTACAGAGATTTTGGTGGCAGCAGGTCTGGCTCCCGGTGTTGGGCGTGGTGCTGATCCTTCCGACGCTTCCGGGCTGTCGGCCTGGTCCTCCAGTCGGCGAAGTGACCGGGCGGGTTACGATCGACGGCCGGCCGGCCCCCGGCCTGCTCGTGCACTTCGAGCCGCAGGACGGCCTCGCCAACGGACTTCCAGCGACCTACGGGGCAACCGACGATCAGGGCAGCTACCGGGCCAAGCGGATGAACGGCCAGACGGGCGCGGCGATCGGCCTCAATCACGTGCGAATCACCGCGATTGAACGGGACGGAAACCAGCAGGCCAAGATCCACGCCCGCTATGCGCAAGACTACACGCTCTGGTTCGAGGTCGCGCCGGGACAGAATACGTTCGACATCGAACTCCGAAGCGACCCGCTCAAGCGGCCGAAACCGGTCGCCGCCGCCGCTGCCGCTGCCGAGCCTGCCGAAGCCGAGCCTGCCGCCCAGTGACGGCATTGGCGTGGGTTCGCCCGCGCTCCGGGTTAAGGGTTCAGGCTCAGGCTCAGGCTTCAGGATTGAGGGTTCAGGGTTGAGGCTCAGGACGCAGGGTCGATCGATTCCGTCGCTGCGCGGCCGTCCCACTCGCCGTTGACGCACCGGGCTGGTCTCCCTACCTTCCCCACCTCGCCAGCCTCCTTTGCCATCACCGGCGTCATGCTCGACCGCGCGATACGGAACGCCGCCGCCGTCTGTCTCGCCCTGCTTGCCGCGGGCGGGTGTCGTGCTGGACTGTGGTCCGACACGGCAAACGAGCCGACTGCGACCGTGGCGACCGATCGCCCACGGGCCGCGCCCAAGACGATTCCACTGGAACTCATCTTTGTCCGCCACGAGGAGCACGATCCCGTGCTGCGTGACGAACTCTGGAACCTGGCCGATGAGCAGGTATTCGATGAACCGTTGCGGAGGCGACTGCAGGCCAATGGCCTCCGGGCCGGCGTCATCACGGCGCAGTTGCCCCCTCATCTCGCCGACCGCTTTCTTCCGCCAGCCGTTTCCCCAGGGGAAACCCTGCCGGCAGCGCTGCCGGACAATCCGGCCCTCGTGCGGCACATGCTCCGCCTCCTGCCCGGCCGTTCCAGCGATGTGATGGCGGCGACGGGCCTCGAGGAACTGGTGCTCCTGGAACATGATGGCGACAGTGTTCGGGGGAAGACCTACCGCGACGCGAGCTCGCTGGTGGTGCTGCGGGCCTGGCCTGCGGCCGACGGCCGGGTGCGGCTGAGCCTGTCGCCAACGATCAAGCACGGACCGGTGGAGCGATCCTGGGTTGGCGAAGAGGGCATGTTTCGACTGGAGGCTGGCCAGCGCCGCGATGCACTGGCAGGACTCTCGTGTGAGGCCACGGTGCCAACGGGCTCCATGATCATCGTGGGCTGCGTCGGCGAGCCGGCCTCGACCGCAGGCGACGCGTTGTTCCGCGACCGTGCCGGTGCCAGGGCCGGACAGCGGCTGTTGGCGATCCGACCGGTGCCGCACGAGCAGAGCCTCGATCCGATGTTCGCGCCCATCGCGGCGGCCGAAGCCGACGAGCAGTAGCCCTCTCCCCTCGTGGCGGCAAGTTTTCAACTTGTCCGTGTCCCTCTCCCCTCGTGGCGGCAAGTTTTCAACTTGTCCGTGTCCCTCTCCCCTCGTGGCGGCAAGTTTTCAACTTGTCCGTGTCCCCGGAACAGATTCCGCAAGTTAAAAACTTGCGGCCACGGGTCACCTCCTTCGGTCTTGTCCTTTGTGCCGCCACGCGCTTCCGCGTCAAAACAGGCAGTCTGCAAAAGCCGGCGAGACGGCGGTGGCCTGTCTCGACCGTGAGTCTGCGGCGTTCTGGCAAGCGGCAATCCCTCGGCACCGCAGGCTTTACGTACCCTGCCAGAGGTGTCGATGGCACTGGATGAAAAGCGTCACCATCCCGACGCAGGCTCCAGGATGCAGTCTCAGAATGCAGCCCTCGAGTCGGCATCGACGAAAGAAGACATCATGCGCACCGCCCTGCCCAAACAGACTCCTCCGACACGGTCTCACAGGCCGCGGGCCATCACCGTCTTTGCCGCTGCGTTTGTAGCCGGCGCGGCAGCGGCAGTGGGTGTCAATCGCACGCTCGACGTCCGGATGGCACAAGCGAAGCCGAGAGTGGAGAGCGAGGCGATTTTCGTGGCCCTGCGATCGTTGCCACAAGGCTCGCCCGTGACGGTCTGGGACGTGGCCCTACGGGATTGGCCGAAGGCGATGATGCCCGCCACGGCCCTGCGGGCGAGCGACACGTTCAGCGGCCACGTCCTGAAACATCCGCTCCGCGAGGGGCAGCCACTTCTGTCGATTCAGCTTGCGCCGTCCGGACAGAGCGTCCAGCCAACTGCTGAACCGACGGTCTTCCCGCCGCCGGCAGCCTATACCCAGTCCGCCACGCCGGTGGTGCCCGTTTCTGAAGGCGATCTCTGGTCTCCGGCTGCGCCGGTCACGGCCCAGGCCGCGGCTCCCGTGCAGCCATCGCC
>JBBAVO010000154.1:0-1623 GCA_040397635.1 Pirellulales bacterium | reverse complement strand
GGTCTCCGGCTGCGCCGGTCACGGCCCAGGCCGCGGCTCCCGTGCAGCCATCGCCCCCCCTGACCGTTTCCCAGGATGCGGCACCGGCGGCGCAGCAGGACAGCGTGCTGCCGCAGCCCTCGACCACCGCTGAGATCACGACGACGCCCACGCCCAGCACGACCGACATCGCGAACAAGCCAGACACGACAGACACGCCCAGCACGCCAGAGGGAACGGCGGCCGTCGAGCAAACTCCCGCGCCCGCGGCTGAGGCCATGGTGGCTGATCCGGTAACGGCCCCTGCCCCAGCGACAACGACCGTTCCAGTCACAGATCAGGCATCAGACCCTGTCGCCCCGGCGGCGCAGCCCGCATCAGAACCGGTCACGGCGCCCGAGCAAACGGCTGCTGTACCGACTGTCACCCCATCCAGCGACATCGGTCCATCCGCAGAGGCAGCAACCGTCGGCGACATTCCCGAACCGTTCACCGCTCTCCCGAGCCCTCCGATCGCGGCCACGCCGATCGCCATCGCGCCGCCGACGCCGCCCACTCCAGCGCCGCCGCCCAGGCCGACGCACTCGCGGTTTCTCGTGGTGCCCGAGAACATCGCCGTGCAGGCAGACGCGTCGTTTGCAGCACGGTCCCCGGCCGCTCAGCAACTTCCCGACGTCACGACGCCCCCCGCGTCCCAGGCGGCGTCACGAGCCGGATCGAACGCCGTCAAGCCGCTGCCAGCGACCACGACGGCCGATCGTGGTCCCCAGTCGCGGCCGCAGGGGAATCCGCCGCAGGGCCGCACGCCCCAGCGACAAGGACGCCAGGCTCAGCCTGCCAACCCGGGAGCGCCGGCGAACACCGTGCCCCAGCCCCGACTCGGATCGACGATGTTTCCGAATCTCTCCGCGGGGATCGACGCCATCGAGGGGCGGATCCGTGGCGGTCAACCGGCGGAGAGCCAATCTCCCGCCGCTGTGCAGGCCAGGCCGCTCACGGCTCGATGACGACCGTTCAGCGATGCCGTCAGGGTCGCTTGGTAGACGCCAGCGCGGCACATCCAGCGACCGCGGCTGCAAGTGCTCCCAAGCCCCCGACCACGTACAGCGCCCGGGAAACACCCTGGGCAAAGCGGGCACGCCGCTGCAGATCGACCTCGCCCCGCAGCGGGCCGCGGTTCACAGACGAATGTGCCAATTCCTGCAGCGAACGATAGAGCGCTGCGTCATCGCCGCCCTCGATGTTGGCGCGGATCAGCGCCGGATCGAGCGCCGCCTTGGGTGTTGACCCAACCATCGCGGCTGTTCCCCAGGCCAGCAACGCACAGGCCACACCAGCCAGACTCACCGCCTGCGTGAGACCCCAACGCCGCGACTGCCCGACGGCCGCATGAGGTTTGATCCGCAGTTGGTCGAGATCTCGGAACTTTGGCACCTCGTTGAGCCGGCCACAGGATAGACATTCCACCTGGCCGCCAGCCTGTCCCGAGACGACGTCGATCTCGCACGCACACCCCGCGCAGGGCAGGAGAAAGGTTTTGGTCGCGGCGGTCATGATCGTGTTTCCAGAGCGGGGTCGGCTCCGCCCACGCACGCAGAGCTTCTCCCGCCCGATTCTTTTACCATTTCAGGGCCTCCGGCCTGA
>JBBAVO010000153.1:3094-6777 GCA_040397635.1 Pirellulales bacterium | reverse complement strand
CGGCCCCCGGCCGGGTGAACCTGATCGGAGAACATGTCGATTATTGCGGCGGCTTCGTCCTCCCGATGGCGATCGAACGGCAGACCGTGATGGCGGCGGCACCCCGACTGGTGGCGGGCGGCGCACCGGTCGCCCGCGTGCACTCGACGGCTTTTCAAGAGACCGTCGAACTGCCGCTCGTGCCCGGCGGCAGCGTTCCCACGGACACTCCCGGCTGGTCGCGGTATGTGGCCGGGGTGATCGCGCCGTGGTGAACTTGGTGACAGGGGCTTTCGCCGGGCGAGGCATGTGGTCACGGAGATCGCGAGAACGCAGGTCGCGGCCACGGCGATCACGCATGGTCGCTGGGACGACATGGGCGCACTCATGGCGGAGAGCCACCGGTCGCTGCGGGATGACTTCGAGGTGAGCTGTCCGGAACTCGATCTGCTCGTCGAACTGGCCGCCAGCGACCGCGGCGTGATCGGCACGCGAATGACGGGCGGCGGGTTTGGCGGCTGCACGGTGACGCTCGTCGAGGCCGCGCGTGCAGAGGCGGTGATGGCGGCACTGGCGCGGGGCTATCGGCCGGAGACCGGCCGCGAGTGCAGGCCGTTTACGACGCGGCCGGCGGCGGGTGCCCGGATGGTGCGACGGTGGAGAGGGGGGCAACGGACAAGTTAAAAACTTGCCGCCACGGGGGGCGGGGACAACGCCGGCGGCTATTTCTTGAATCGCCCGTCTTTTTTATTGCCGCGGGAGAGCGTGTAGGCCAGGAGGTCGAGCACTTCGGTCTCGTTCAGCTGATCGAGCAGGCCCTTGGGCATGAGCGACTCGCCCGACGGCAGGATTTCCTCGATATCGGACCGCTTGATCTCGGCAAACTTCGTCGCATCCTCCGGATCAGTGACGATCGTGATGCTCTCGGGCGACTCACTCACGATCCGGCCGGTGTAGACCTTGCCCTGGGCCGTCTGCACGATGCTCGCCTTGTATTGATCCGACACCACCTTGCTTGGATGGACCATCGCCTCCACCAGGTCCTTGAGCTGAAACCGGCCGGCCGCCTGTGTGAGGTCGGGGCCGGTGGCGCCGCCGTCGCCGTCGTAGCGATGGCAGACGATGCAGCGGGTGGCGGCGAACGTCCGCTTGCCGTGCTCGAAGTTGCGGCCCTTCGACAACCCCTTAGGGCCCTCTTGTGCGGCTGCAGCCAGCACGTCGTCCACCGTCCACGTGCGGCCCGGGCCCTCGGGCTTCGGCAGCGGCGGCGGTGTGTAGGGCTTTCTCGCCCCCAGGGTCTCGAGTGCCAGCTTGTCGGTGTCGCTGTAGCCCGCGAGGCTCTCGTTCTCGATGTTGACGAGAAACTTGCGGAAGCTGGCGCCCCCGGCCCACTGCTGTGCCCGCGGGAACCAATCGTGGTAGGCCTTGCGGTCGGCGAGCGTCCAGGCGTCTTTTTCTGTGATGGTGCGAAGGGCATAGGCGTAGTGGACCTGCAGGAGGTCTGACCGTTTTTCGAGCGCGGCCCGAACGGCGCCTCCGGAGCCCGCGTTGCGGGCGATCAGCTGCCGCAGGTCGTCTTCGTTTGGGGCGATATTTGTTGACCCGGCCGAGCCACTCGGCGCGGAGAGCATGCCGACGAGCTTCGTCACGATCCCGGGTGCCCGCACGGCCACCAGCAGGCTCGACAGCTCGCGATCGAGGTCGAAGGAGCCCGAGGGAAAGAGCGGCGCGAAGCGGGTTGCGATCCGTGCCTTCGTGTCGGTCGACGGCTCGCCCAGGCGGATGAGGGCGAGCTCATAGGCCCGCACGAGATCGATCTTGGTCGTGGTGTCGAGCGATTTCAGATCGATGCCGTCGAGCGCGGCGAGCAGGGCAGCCTGAGCCGACGGCTCGGCCTGATGGGCCACGGCGATGGCTCCGTTGATACGGGCTCGGGGATCTTGGGCCGCAAGAACCTTGTCCTGCCAGACTGCGATCGGCTGATGCTCGAGCACCACGCGGGCCGCGGAGCGGATGAACCGATCGGGGCTCGACAGCTGCGGCAGGGCGAGGCTCACGGCGGCAGCAGGATCGGTGGCAGGCTTATGGAAGGCCTCCAGATCGTGCCGCAGCTTTCGCTCGGCGGCATGGGCCGGCTGCCGGGCATCGGCTGGCGTGATGGGCTCACTGCCGACATAGCTGACGCGGTAGAGCTCGCCCTGGCCGCCGCGGCCGCCCACGGTGAAGTAGATCGCGCCGTCCTTGCCGACGGTCATGTCGGTCAGCGGCAGCGGTGTCCGCGCGACGAACTCTGTTTTCGTACCCTTGTAGGTCGAGCCCTCAGGCTCGAGGTGAATGGCATACATCGTGCCGAACGTCCAGTCGCAAATGTAGAGTGCCCGCTGGTACTTTTCCGGGAACTTCGTGCCGTAGCCGAAGGACACGCCCACGGGCGAGCCCGGGCCGATGTCGATCAAGGCCGGCAGGCTGTCTGGATAGCAGGCGGGCCACTTGCCAGTGCCTGAGCGCCAGCCGAGTTCGCTGCCACTGGTGGCATGGTTCACCCGCGTCGGCCGATACCATGGCGAGCCAAAATCCCACTCCATGTCGGCGTCGTAGACGAAGAGTTCGCCGTCGGCGTTGAATGCCATGTCGTAGGGGTTTCGGTAGCCCGAGCTCCAAATCTCCCATTGTTTGCCCTCAGGATCGGTGCTGACGACGTAGCCGCCGGGGGCGAGGATGCCGACCGCATGGCCGCCGGCGTCCCACATCCGCGGAATGAGCAGGTCTTCGTCCCAATTGGCGGGCACGCGGCTCGTGCCGTCGGCGGGCAGTTCCAGACGCCGCTGCGTCGCGCGGATGCCACCCATCGTCTGCGGCTCGGTGAGTTCCTTGATCGCGAACGGCGGCTTCGTGTGATTGCCGCAGATGATGACGAGTTTTTTTTCGTCGGGTGAGAGCATGATGGCATGCGGACCGTGTTCTCCGCCGCCCTCGAATGCGCGGAGCTTTTCAACCTTGTCGAGTGTGTCGTCGTTGTCGGAGTCGGTGACGCGGTAGAGCCCGCTGCCGGGGCCGCCGTTGCAGACGACATAGAGGCTGTCGAAGGCCCAGAGCAGACCCTGCGCGCTGGTGAGCGGCACCGGAATTTTTTCGATGACCGTCGGCTGGGAGCCATCGAGCGGCGCGGGCGTGATCCGCACGAGGCCCTTGTCACCCTGATCGCTGGCGATGAGCCGCCCCTTGGGATCGGTGGTGATGCAGACCCACGAGCCGAGCTCGTCCTTCGGCAGGACGAAGAGCCGCTCGACCTGGAAGCCCAGCGGTACGTGGAACGGCTCGCCGGCCGGCTGCGATGCCGCTGGCGTGGCGGCAGACTCCGCAGTCACGGCGCCCGCGACCGGCATGCGTTCAACCGGCTGTTCCCAGCGGGTCTTCACGGCGGGCTTGTCGGCCGGCTTCTCCGGCTCGGCCGCCATGGTCGCGGACCGTGTGGCGAGCAGGACGAGCCCCGCGGCGATCACCAGCCAGGCGACGCGAACCGGGAGCGTGGAGGGGGAGTGTCGCTGGCACATGGCAAGGTCCTGTTCGTAGCGGTTGAGCGGGCGTCGTTGCCGCAGCATCGGCGACCGGTGGATGACACGTCCCTCCATGATAGTCGGGCCTCCGGAGCGTCCCAACAGCGGCGGATGCCGGCTGAGCCATCCCGGCAGGATCACCGACCC
>JBBAVO010000153.1:0-2994 GCA_040397635.1 Pirellulales bacterium | reverse complement strand
GCAAGGTCGGTGGTTTCCCCAGGGTCGGTTCGCAGGTCGTAGAGTTCGTTGCGGCCGTCCTCATAGAAGTGCACGAGCCGAAAGTCGCCGGCGCGGATCGCCGAATGGGGCGTGGCGCCGCCTGGATGGTAGTGGGGATAGTGCCAGTAGAGGGCGTCGCGGGGGAGCACGCCGCCGCGGAGCGGCCCCGCGAGGCTCACGCCGTCCAGTGGCTGCGTGGACTCTGGGCCGACGCCGGAGAGGTCGAGGATCGTCGCCGGGATATCGGGCGTGATCACGGGCACGGGGTTTGTCGCGCCCGGCTGCGTCACGCCCGGCCACGACACGAGAAACGGCACTCGGACGCCTGCCTCGTAGGCCGAGCCCTTGCCCGCGCGGAGCGGCGTGTTGTCGGTCATGTTCACCAGCCCGCCGTTGTCGCTGGTGAAGAAGATGGCGGTGCGGTCGCGGATGCCGACCGCATCGAGCGCATCGAGGATCCGGCCCACCGAGTCGTCGACACTCTCCACCATCGCGGCATAGGCGGCGTTTTTGCCGTCACCGTTCCGCACGTGCGACTCGTACTTCGCGGCTACGTCTGGCTTCGCCTGGATCGGCGTGTGCACGCAGTGGTGCGGGAGGTAGAGGAAGAATGGCTGGTAGCGGTGTCGCTCGATAAACCGCACCGCCTCGGCAGCCTCGCGGTCAGTGAGATATTCCCCCGCCGGGCCGTCGGGGAGCGTGGGGATCTTGTAGGGCGAGAAGTAGCTCGGTGGCTGGCCCCGGTGGGTGCCGCCAACGTTCTCGTCGAAGCCCTGATGCGTCGGGCCGAACTCGTCGCCTCCGAGGTGCCACTTGCCGATCGACGCTGTGGCGTAGCCGGTCGCCTTGAGCCGTTCGGCCACCGTCACCGTCTCGAGCGGCAGGTGCTTCTGCCAGGCGGGAATGGCTAGCTTCGCGAATGGCCGGTCGTGCCCCGGGATCCAGTCGGTGATGCGCAGCCGCGCGGGGTACTGGCCCGTCAGGATGGAGGCGCGGGTGGGCGAGCAGACTGTGCAGGCGGAATAGCCGCTGGTGAACCGCACCCCCGACGCGGCGAGCCGGTCGATGTGCGGCGTGCGATAGAAGCCACTGCCCTGGCAGGAGAGGTCCTTCCAGCCCATGTCGTCGACGAGCAGGACGATCACGTTGGGCCGGCTGGCCACCGGCGTCTCGGCGGCCCGACCGATCCCGGGCTGGTCGCCGGGCCAGGCGACCGCCAGGGCGAGGAGGGCCGCGGCGTATGGGCCTGGGCAGCGCACGATATGGGAGACCTTTCGGATTCGAGGGTGATCGCGTGGGTGGCATGCCGACCCGAACGTCATCATAATGCGAACGCCGCATGCTGACGCTGTGCCGCCGTCGCCAGGCGTGGCGGGCTTCCCACAAGGAGATTCGGATGGCTTCGCAGGCAGTCTGCTCTTTTGCGATCCACAGGTGGGCCAGGTTCGTGCTGGTGATGGCCTTGTGGTCTGCGTGCGGGAGCGGGCTCTCTGCCGCCGAGACTGCGGCCGTCCCCCGATCCGCACCCAAGAACGTCGTCCTCATCATCTCCGACGACCAGCACTGGCGCGACTACGGCTTCATGGGCCACGAGCACCTCCGCACGCCGCACCTCGACCGGCTGGCGCGGGAGAGTCTCGTCTACCGGTTTGCCCACGTGCCCAGCAGCCTCTGCTGCCCGAGCCTCGCCTCGATCATCACCGGCCGGCTGCCGCACGAGCACCGGATCGTCGGCAACGATCCGCCCGAGAACCCGCGGATTCCGCGCACGGTCCCGGAAGGCCGGGCAGCCTTCACCGCCGGCCGCGAAGCGATGAACCGGCACCTCGAGGAATGGCCGCTCCTGCCACGGCTCCTGGCCGACCGCGGCTACGAAAGCCTGCAGACCGGCAAGTGGTGGCAGGGAGACTTTGCCCGCGGCGGGTTCACCCAGGGCATGTCGAAGGGGCAGCGGCACGGCGACGAGGGGCTCACGATCGGCCGGCAGTCGCTCCAGCCGGTCTACGACTTCATCGGCCGCTGCCGCGACGACGGCAGGCCCTTCTTCGTCTGGTACGCCCCGATGCTGCCGCACGATCCGCACGATCCGCCACAGGAGTTGGTGGATCACTACGCGGCCCGCACCGACAGCCTTCACGTGGCGCGGTACTGGGGCAACGTGGAGCGGTTCGACCGCACGGTCGGCGACCTGCTCGACCACCTCGATCGTGAACGGCTCGCGCAGGACACGCTCGTGGTCTACGTCACCGACAACGGCTGGATCCAGAGCTCCGACCGGCGGCAGTTCGCACCGCGGTCGAAGCTTTCCCCTTACGAAGGCGGCCTGCGGACGCCGATCATGCTCCGCCAGCCGGGCGCGATCCCGCCGGGAATCAGCGACGCGTTGGCGAGTTCCATCGACATCATGCCGACGGTGCTGGCGGCCTGCGGCGTGCCCGCGCCGGCCGGCCTGCCGGGTGTTGACCTGCTCGACGCCAAGGCCGTGGCGGCGCGGCGGCAGATCTTCGGCGAGTGCTTCACGCATACGCTCGTCGATCTCGACGATCCTGCGAAGAGCCTTCTCTGGCGGTGGACGATCCGCGACGACGGGCAGACGCCGCACCAGCACCGGTGGAAGCTGATCGTGCCAACGTCGGCCACGATCGGGGATTGGACCGGGGGTGGGGCCGGCGGCGAATTTCCCGCCGGGCCGGCCGGCAATGTCGATCCGCAGTCGCGGGAGCGGTGGCAGCGGCGCGAGGTCGAGCTCTTCGATCTGGCCGCCGACCCCGACGAGACGAACAACCTCGCCGCCAGCGAGCCAGAGATCGTGCGGCAACTCACGCAGAGCCTCGTCGCGAACTGGTCGCCGCAGGGGTCGCCGCAGGGGCCGCCGCAGGGGTCGCCGCAGGGGCCGCGTGCCGTCGCCGCGACACCGGCCGCTGCTGCGGCGGCGAAGCGGCCGCCAAACCTGCTCGTCTTTCTGGCCGACGA
>JBBAVO010000152.1:0-6800 GCA_040397635.1 Pirellulales bacterium | reverse complement strand
CGGTGGCCCGCTTGATGCCGTCGGCGAGGCTCTCGCGACAGCCGTAGAGGTTGTCAAACTTGCTCTTGGTGCAGGAGTCGTTGATGTTGATCGCCGGGAGCTTGAGCTCGCCGTTCTCATGCATCTGATAGAGACGGTGCACGCCCGTGGTGGTTTCCTCGGAGAGGCCGCGGATGCCGCCGATCAGCTCGGGATACTTGTTGTGCACCATCGAGGTGAGGTCGCCACCGTCGTCGAGGATCATGTTGAGAGGCTCGCCGTCCTTGAAGAACAGCGTCTGCTCGATGCACCAGTCGAACTCCTCGTTGGTCATGCCCTTCCAGGCGTAGACCGGGAAGCCGGCCTTGGCGATGGCGGCAGCGGCATGGTCCTGGGTGGAGAAGATGTTGCAGCTGCTCCAGGTCACTTCCGCGCCGAGCTCCTTCAGCGTTTCGATGAGGACGGCGGTCTGGATCGTCATGTGGAGGCAGCCGGCAATCCGCGCGCCAGCAAGGGGCTTCGACTTGCCATACTTCTGACGGAGGGCCATCAGGCCGGGCATCTCGTTCTCAGCCAGCATGATCTCCTTGCGGCCCCAATCGGCCAGCGAGAGATCGGCGACTTTGTAGGGCAGGCGGGTTTCGACTTGCGACACTGGAAGGGCTCCTGAAACGGGTGGGAAATTGTTCAGAGAATGTCTCATAGTAGCCTCGTGCCGACAATCGCAAAATTGGCTACGGGAGGGCGTCGAGACCCCGGCGGGCGGCGGCGATGAAGTCTCGGACTTTTCGGGGGTCTTTCCGTCCCGGGGCGGCTTCCACGCCGCTGGCGGTATCCACGGCCGAAAGCCCCGTGATGCGGATCGCTTCGGCGACGTTGTCCGGGGTCAGTCCGCCCGCGACGGCCATCGGCACCGGCAGCGAGCCGGCCTGGGCCAGCGCGGTCCAGTCAACCTGTTCCCCCGTGCCACCAAGGCGGCCTGGGGCGGTGCCACGTGAAACGGCGGCGTCAATGATCGCCATCACGGGCGAGGCCCCGGCGGCCGCCGCCGCGGCAATCCACCGCCGGGCTTCCGCCAACGCGTCGATGCCAGGCCGAGAGGTCTCGAGCCGCACGGCTCGGATCACGGGGAGGCCGACGAGCTCTCGGCACAGCCCGGGCGGGTCGACTGGTTCGCGATCGCCGTCGAGATGGCCGTGGAGTTGGATGGCGTCGAGTGCGAGCTCGTGGGCGATGCGACGGATCTCGGCGGCGGGGGTGCCGGCGAAGACACCCACCCGGAGCACCCCGGCGGGAATGGCGTCGGCCACCTCGCGGCCGCGGGCCAGGTCGAGCTGACGGGGAGAACCCGGCACGAAGTTGAGACCGATGGCATCGCCCCCCGCTGCGGCGACCATCTCTGCGTCGGCGGCGGTGGTCACCCCGCAAATCTTCACATGGAACACGCAATCACCTCCGGGCGTCATATCCGGCGCCACCGGTCTCGGTCGGGCCGATTTCTCCATCCGGCAAAGTCTACGGGCGCGTCGGACGGTACAGGAAGGCGCGACCGTTGGTCGAAACCACTGGGGTCGGAAGTTGTGAACGCCACCTCTGGATACTCAAACCCGTGCATCAACCCCGTCGTCACCCCTCCACCCGCCCCTTCATGGCTGTTCCCCGGACGCAGTTCTATCACCCGGCTCGGGTGATCGATGCGGCCATGCACGCCATCGACCGTGCGATCCGCCGCGCCGAGGGAATCTCGCTGGTGGTTGGGCCGCCGGGCACGGGCAAGTCACTGCTCCTGGCGAAGGTGGGTGAGAGCGTGGCGGAGGACTTCAAGGTCGCGCTTCTCTCCGGCGCGAGGATCTGCACCCGCAGGGCGCTCTGGCAGTCGATCCTCGTGGACCTCGGGCAGCCCTACCGCGGGATCGACGAAGCCGAGTTGAGGATCGCCGTGGCGGAGATCGTAAGGGGACTGGCCGCCAGCGGATCGGGACTGGTGATCCTGGTGGACGAAGCCCACACGCTCCCGCTGCGGCTGATCGAGGAACTACGGCTCCTGGCGAACATGCCCACCCCGCTGCCTGCTGTCCACATCGTGCTGGCCGGGCCGGCCGCCCTCGAGGAGCGGCTGGGAACGCCCAAGATGGAGAGCTTCGCCCAGCGGATCGCGGTGCGTTCGTATCTCGAGCCGCTCGATCATGCGGAGACGGTGGCGTACCTCCGGACGCAGACAAAGGCCGCGGGCCTCGACTGGGAAACCTGCTTCGAACCCGGCTGCGACGACGCCGTCTACAGCGTTGCCGACGGCGTGCCCCGACTGATGAACCAACTCTGCGACCAGGCGATCGTGCTCGTCGCCGATGCCCGGCGGCGGGTGAAGCCCTCCGATATCGCCGCTGCCTGGCAGGAGATCCAGAAACTGCCGTCGCCGGCGCTCTTCGGCCATCTGGTGGCCGGGGAGACATGCCACGATTCCGCCGGCATCTCCAACGCTGCCCAGGGTGGCATGGCCGACACCGACAGCGACATCGACACATACAGTGGCATCGACAGCTCGCTCGACGGTTCGTCGAATGGCTCCATCGTGCATGAGCATGGCGGTGACAGTGGCGTTGGGGTGATCGAATTCGGATCGCTCGACGACCAGCCCATCAGCCGTGCCGGCGACGTGCCGATGCGGCCCTTGGCAACTCTCCGCGAGATCATCGGCATGGACGATCACGAGCCGACGCATGCCGTCAGTCCCGACCCCTGGCATGGGCCAGATGTGGAGTTCGTGTTCGATGCCTCGACAGATCCGTTTCAGGAGTTCTTCGAGCAGGAGGAGCGAATCGTGGAACGCTATCTCATGCGGTCGCCCGACGACTTCAGCCGCCATCAGCACGTGGCCAGTTGTGAGGGAGCGGCGCTGGTAAGGCAGTTGGCCGAACTGGCCGATGCCCGGCCGGGGGTGGACTCCGGGCCGCATGACGGCCGGTCGCGCGGCGGAATCGCTGGGCCGTCTGGAGGGGAATCGCTGCCGGCGATCGAGCAGGGGCCACGTGTCACGCCGCCGGCGGCCGACGTTGACGACTCTGACATGGTCGTGATCGAGGAAGATCTGCTGGCGCAGCCCGCGGGGCGACCGGCGGTCGCGGCCGTGCGGCTGGGGGACTACCGCCGACTGTTCGCGCGGCTCCGTCGCGGCGGCTGATCGTTGGCAAAAACAGCCGTTCCGGGCGGGTTCGGCACTTTTCCCGTCGCGTGCTACGCTGGCCGTCGCTATGTCCTCCACCGCAGACATCCATTCTCGCGACGACTGGCCTTCGGGCCGCGTGCTCGTCGTCTCGGCGACCTACAACGAGCATGAGAACGTCGCAGCATTGATCGATAGCGTGCTGGCGGTATCGCCCGAGCTGCAACTGGTGATCGTTGACGACGACTCACCCGATGGCACGGGGCGGCTGGCCCTGAAGCTCGCGGAGGAGCAACCACGTCTGCACGTGCTGGTGCGTCACGGTCGTCGTGGCCTCGGCACAGCAATCCTTGAGGGCTTTGAGCTCGGTCGCCAGCATGGCTTCGAGGTGGCCGTCAACATGGACGCCGACTTCAGCCATGATCCCGACGACATCCCGCGGCTGCTGGCAGCGCTTGAGCCCGTGGGGGGCAAAGCTGCTGATGTGGTAGTCGGCTCACGGCGGGTGCCCGGCGGGCAGACCGTGGGCTGGCCCCTCTCGCGGCACGTGGCCAGCCGGCTGGTCGGTTGGTTCACCCGCTGGGTGTTGTGGGTGCCGATCCGCGATGCATCGAGCGGATTTCGGGCGGTGCGGCTGGCGATCTTCGACCGCGTGTCGGGGCCCTTCGCGCAGGGCTACGCCTTCCAGGAAGACCTGCTCTGGAGGGTGCACCGAGTCGGAGGTCGGTTGGCGGAAGTGCCGATCACGTTCACCGACCGGCAGCGGGGCTCGAGTAAGGCAGATTTCGCCGAGAGTAGACGGAGCATCGGCGAACTCCTGCGGCTCGCCCGGCAGACATGGCTGGGGTGAGCCGGAACTCACTTGCCCTGGATGCCGAGCGGATCGAAGGCCTTGCCCGTGGGGGTTGGCGACGAGAATGGTGAGGGGCCGAGCGTTGACTGCCCCGGCAGGGTCGGGGCCTGCTGCTGCGGCGCCGGCGCCGCGGGCTGCTCGCCGAGCGCGACCGCGAGCCCCTCGCGAGCATCCTTCAGCGTGGGGTTGATCTCGAGCGCCCTGCGAAAATGCCGAACGGCCTCGTCCTTTTTGCCCTGCCGATAGAGGGTGACGGCATAGTTGTTGAGAAGGGCCGCGTTGTTCGGCTCCTTCTCCAGCAGAAACAGGAAGGCATCACTGGCTTCGACAAAGCGGCCGGCCTGGAAGAGCGCGTTGGCCAGATTCACCCGCATCGCCGGCACGTGGGGCGTCAGCTGACAGGCCGCGGCAAACTCCTTGATGGCCTCGTCGAGACGGCCCTTGGCGGAGAGGGCCGAGCCGAGGTTGTTGTGCGTTTCACCGAGATCGGGCCGGAGTCTGGTGGACTGGGTGAAGTGGTAGAAACCGCCCTCGATATCGCCGCGGGAAAATTTCTTGGCGCCCAGACGGTTGTGCGCCTGCCAGGCGTCGTGGTTGGTCTTGAGCGTGTGCGTCCAGAGGGCATCTTCGCTGGCCCAGGCATTGGCATAGCGAAACGCGAGCAGCCCGCAGGTGGCCAGCAGGATCGCCCCACCGGCGAGGATCAGCGGCTGCGCTGATGGCGTTGATCGTTCGTACCACCGCGTCGCCGCTGCGCCGATCAGGGCGATCACCCCTATCATCGGCAGGTAGATGAAGTGGTCGGCGACCCACGTGATCCGCATGTAGGAGATGGTGACGAAGCCGAGCACGGGCAGCACCATCAGCAGAAAGAAGCCGAGGCCGAAGAGAGCATGCCGGCCCCAGCCCGGGCGGTCGGCCGTGCCGCGGTTGGCCCAGAGCCACGCGGTCGCAGCAGCGATCACAGGCCAGGCCAGAAACTGCCAGACCTTGGGAGGATCGACCTCCCACCGTGGGTAGATCGGGAGCAGGGTCACCGGCCAGACGACCTGCTTGAGATAGAAGAGGATCGCCATGCCCGCGGTGGCGATCCGCGAGGCCACACCGCCGACGAGGATTTTCTCCGCGCCGATGGCCCGGCCGTGCTGGTACTGGATCGTGATGAGGCCGAGCACGAGCGAGATCAGGAAGAAGGGGGATGTCCGGATGAGGTCCTGCTGCGTGATCGTGCCGCGTTTCCACCAGGCGTGCAGCAGCAGGAGCACCGGCAGGCCCACCATCGACGTCTTCGCCAGCATCGCCAGCAGGAAGAACACAATCGAGAGGAGGTAGAATCTCGTGCGACGGGGGCCTTCGTGTTCGTCATCCTGCACGACCCAGCAGAGGCAGGCGAGCAGAAACAGCGGCAGTGAGAGGGTGTTTTTGGTTTCCGATACCCAGGCCACCGATTCCACGGCGACCGGATGAATGGCAAAGATCAGGCTGCTCAGCCAAGCCCCTGGGATCCGCATGCGATCGAGCAGGGCCCAGAGCAGCAGGCTGCCGATCAGATGCAGCACGATGGTGGTGACGTGGTAGCCGGTGGGCTGGTTCTTGAAGAACGGCCACTGCGCCCAGAGCGCCGTGTAGGAGAGCGGGAAGAAGTCGGCGCCATCGGGGTTGAACCAGAGCTTGGAGAGGCCCGTGAGCGAGCCCGACTGCACGACCGGGTTGGCCGTGAGCAATTGGTCGTCATCCCAGAGCCAGTCGCCGTGGTAGGAAGGCGAATAGACCCAGAGGCATGCGAGCACGATGATCGCGGCGTGGAGCAGGAAGTCGCGCCAGCGGCCGGCCTCGGTGGCGCTGGGGACGGTGTCTCGGGCCTGGATCGCTGCGGTAGGTGGGCGTGCCATGCCGTCAGTATCCTGTTTTTTCCCGCTCTGGCCAGCCGAATTTGGTCGTGCCGAGCAGCCGCTTGAGATCTTCCGCCATCGGCCGCTCCATCGCCAGCGACTTCACTTTTGCGTCGGGATCGGAAAGCGTGGGATCGAGTTCCATTGCCTTGGCGAGCGCGGCGGCGGAGTCGGTTGTGCGGCCCTGCTCGTCGAGAATGAGGGCGAGCGTGGCCCAGACGTCTCCCCGCTCGCCGTTCGAGAGTCGGATCGCCTCGCGGGTGAACTGCTCGGCTTCAGACAGTCGGCCTGCTTCGCGGAGCGTCTCGCCGAGTCCCGCGGCGCTCGTGAACGAGCCGGGGTTTTTGCGAAAGGCATCGCTCCACAGGGCGAGCGAATTGGTCCACACGGTCTGGCGTTCGATGCAGGCCATCCCGAGGACGGCCACCACCGCCATGCAGCCAGCGAGGATCCGTTGCCGGAGCGTTTCCCGGCCGATGAGCCAGGGGGCGTCGAGCAGGCAGGCCACGACGATCGCCACGCCCGCCATCGGCAGGTAGAGATAGCGGTCGGCGGCAGCCCGGTAGATCGGAATCAGATTGGCCACCGGTACGAGCGGCAGGACGATCATGCAGAAGGCAAAGAGTAGGCGACGGTCATATCGGGCAGCGATCGCACCGGCGACGCAAATCGTGGCCAGCAGCACGAGGGCCAGGGGCATCTGCAGGTGGCCAACGGAAGCGAGCCCGTAGTCGGCGCAGAGATTGACCGGAAACAGGATGAGCTGGGCATAGAGTGCGAGGATCCGCGGCTCGAGCAGCATCGCCTGAGCCAGAGAGCCGCCGGGGTATTCCGGTTTGGATTCAAAGATCGAGGATGGGTTCGGTTCGAGGAGAAACCGGGCGGCGAGGAATGCGACGACGACGAGCTTCGC
>JBBAVO010000151.1:0-6843 GCA_040397635.1 Pirellulales bacterium | reverse complement strand
AACATCCCGCGGCTGGTGCCGGGCTGGACGAAGCCGATCGTGGTCGGCCGCCATGCCTTCGGCGATCAATACCGGGCCACCGACGTGAAGATCCCGGGCGCTGGCAAACTCACGCTCACGTTCACGCCGGCCGATGGCTCCAAGCCGATGGAGATGAACGTGTTCGATTTCCCGTCGCCCGGCGTGGCGATGGCGATGTACAACCTCGACGACTCAATCCGCGACTTCGCCCGGGCGAGTTTCCGCTACGGCCTGGCTCGCAGCTACCCCGTCTATCTCTCCACGAAGAACACGATCCTGAAGGCCTACGACGGCCGCTTCAAGGACATCTTCCAGGAGATCTTCGACGCCGAGTTCAAGAGTGAGTTTGCCGCGAAAGGCATCACCTACGAGCATCGCCTGATCGACGACATGGTCGCCTCCGCGCTGAAGTGGGAGGGCGGCTACGTCTGGGCCTGCAAGAACTACGACGGCGACGTGCAGAGCGACATCGTGGCCCAGGGCTTCGGCTCGCTCGGACTGATGACGAGCGTCTTGATGACGCCCGATGGGAGGACGGTCGAGGCCGAGGCCGCCCACGGCACGGTCACGCGGCACTACCGCCAGCATCAGCAGGGCAAGCCCACCTCCACCAACCCGATCGCGTCGATCTTCGCCTGGACCCGTGGCTTGGCTCACCGCGGCAAACTCGACGGCACGCCGGCGGTGACGCACTTTGCCGACACGCTCGAAAAGGTCTGCATCGAGACGGTGGAGCAGGGGAAGATGACGAAGGATCTCGCGATCCTGATCGGCCCCACGCAGCCGCATCTCACCACGCAGGATTTCCTGGCCGCGATCGACGAGAATCTCCAGCGTGCGGTGGCGGGGTAGGGTTCCAGAGGCCCGGCCGCGGGAAGTGGGGCAGGTGTCATGGAACAGGGCTTTGCGCAGCACGCAGGCATCGTGCGCTCGCGGTTCCTTCGCGATCGCCGGCCGATCGTGGCGGCGGTCGCCGTGCAGGCACTGGTGGCGATCTATCTCTGCCATCTCAAGCGGGGCTCCGTCCTCGATCCTCCCCCTGGTGGAAAATACTTCGTCATCTTCTATCACCTGCTCGCCACGCTCGACTGGGTGGGGGCCCTGCTGGGACTGGTGTTTCTGATCGCGGCGTTCCTGCTGCCACCGCAGCGGTGGATCGATGGCATGGTTGACTGGCTTGGCCGTCACACGGGCCTGGTGGCCGCGGGCGTGGCGGTCGGGCTGGCGGGCATGTCGATCGTCGCTCATCAGGCCTATCCGCTCACGATGGACGAGTATGCGCCGTTCTTCCAGTCGCAGGTGTTTGCCCGCGGGAAGCTGGCCGGCCAGTGGCCTCCGCAGCTGTCGCCGCTGCTTGTGTCGCCGGTCTATGTCGGCATGTTTCTTGAGATGTCGGGGGTGACCGGTCAGGCATGCTCGTGCTACTGGCCGGGCCATGCGATTCTGCTGACGCCGTTCACGTTTCTGGGCATTCCGTGGGCGCTCAATCCCGTGCTCTCGGGCTGCGCGATCCTGCTGCTGGCAGCCATCGTGCGACGTTCGTTCGGCGAGCGGGCGGTGGGCTGGGCGGTGCTGTTTACGCTGGCGTCGCCAGTCTTCGCGGCGTATGGCATTTCGTTCTACGCGATGATGGCCCACCTCACGCTGAACCTTCTCTACGCGTGGCTCCTGCTGAGCCCGACCGTGCCGCGGGTGGCGGTGGCGGGGCTCGTGGGCGGCTTCGCGCTGGCGCTGCACAATCCGTTTCCGCACTTTGTGTTTGCGATGCCGTGGCTCGGCTGGCTGACGCTGCGGCGGGATCGTTGGACGCTGCTGCCGGTGATCGCCCTCTGCTATGCGGCGGTCTTTCTGCCGCTGGAGGTGGGCTGGCGGCATGTGGAGGAGGCGATCCGTGGCAATCGGCCGGCGACGGTGTTTGCGGCAGCCGCTGGAGTCGCCGATGCAGTTGCTGGGCAGCCGCCAGTCGCCGACGCGCCGGCCTCGCCTCCGGCAACTGCACCTGCCGCGCCTGCCGCAGGAGGTGGCGTGTCTGCGTTTATCGCGACGATCGCAAGCTATCTGGCCGTCCTCCAATTCCCCAGCCTCGACGATCTCTGGTGGGGGCGGTTCTCGGCGTTTCTCAGGCTCGTGGCCTGGGATGCACCCGGTCTGGTCGTGCTGGCCTGCTGGGGCTTCTGGCGAAACCGCCACTCCACGCCCGCGCGGCTCTTTGCACTCTCTGGGCTCTCGACGTTTCTGGGCTACGCTCTGATTGCGATGAGTGGCGGCCATGGCTGGGGCTACCGCTATTTCTTCTCCGCGTGGAGTTGTCTGCCGCTGCTGGCCGCCGCGCTGGCGACGGATCATCCGGAAGGTGAGCAGGCAGGGAGCGATTGCGACGGATCGAGCCAGGTCGCCTCGGGTCGGGTCGCCTCGCCTCTCGCCGTGCTCCGGGCCGCGGGCCTGGCCGCCGTGCTGAGCCTCGCGATCTGCCTGCCGGTGCGGCTCTGGCAGATCCATGCCTTCATCGCCGATCATCGGGCACAGCTCCCGTCCACGTCTGTCGCCAAGGAGATCGGTCCGAACGAGGTCGTTGTGTTCGTAGACAAGAAGCCGGGCTATTATCGAAGCGATCTGATCCGCAACGATCCGTTCTTCGAACGTGGACCGTTTATGTTCGTGAGCACCGGCCTCGACAACGACACGCTGGCGATCACGGAGATCGCCAAGGCCGCAGGCCTCGAGGCTAGGATGACGCATTCTGACGACCGCGGTTCGGCGTGGGTTCTGCAGCCTGCCCCAGCGCAGGAGCCAGCCCAATGACCGTTCCAGCCGGCCGTTCCGCTGACACGACGAAAGACATGATCGACGTCACGATCCTGATGCCGTGTCTGAACGAGCGGATCACGCTGCCAGCCTGCATCGACACGGCCGAGCAGGCGGCCGCAGCACTCGCCGCCCGCGGGCTCACGGCTGAGATCCTGATCTCCGACAACGGCAGCACCGACGGCAGCCGCGAGTATGCCGAATCGCGGGGATGTCGGGTGACTCTCTGCCCGCAGCGGGGCTACGGGGCCGCGCTCATCCACGGGATCGAGGAGGCCCGCGGCCGCTTCATCGTGATGGGCGACAGCGACGCCTCCTACGACTTCCGCGAGGGTGTGCCGATGGTGGCGAAACTGGAGGAGGGCTACGACCTCTGCATGGGCAACCGCTTCATGGGGAAAATCATGCCCGGGGCGATGCCGCCGATGAACCGCTACCTGGGCAATCCGGTGCTCTCCGGGATCCTCAATCTCTTCTTTCATTCAGGGGTAGGCGATGCCCATAGCGGCCTGCGGGCATTTCGTCGCGACGCCGCCCTCGACCTCCAGCTCAATTCCCCCGGCATGGAGTTTGCGAGCGAGTTGGTCGTGAAGGCGGCCCTCAAGCAGCTGCGGATGACGGAGGTGCCGATCACGCTGCACCCTGACGGCCGCGACCGCAAGCCGCATCTGCGACCGTGGCGCGACGGCTGGCGGCACCTGCGGTTTCTGCTGGCGCTCTCGCCGCTGTGGATGTTTCTGATCCCGTCGGCGGTGCTGATCGGGATGGCATTGCTGCTCGCCGGGCCGCTGCTCGCAACGCGGTCGGGCGAGATGGTGCAGATCGGGCCGTTCCCGATCGGCGACCATTGGCTGATTCTTGCGGGCGGAATGTTCAACCTCGGCCTGTCGGGCTTCACGCTCGGCACGATCGCGCAGGTGTGGGCGAGCAAGCGGGGATTCTACAGCCGCTCACGGATTCTCGACGACGGCGTGGCTGTCATCCGCGACGACCGCGCGGTGCTCGTGGGCGCGGTGATCGCCGCCGTTGGCGTGCTCTTTATGGCGGCTGTGCTCTTCGACTTCCTACGCGGCGGATTCGGTCCGGGAGGCCGCATCCGGGAGACGGTGATCGGCACGTCACTCGTGCTCGCTGGCATCCAGATCATCTTCGCCTCGTTCGTCGTGTCGCTGATCGACAGCGAGCTGCCGCCACGGGTTTAGCCATCCACCTCGAAATGCCGTGCATATAAGCCCTGAGCGTCAGCGACGGGACATGCCCTTGAACCGCCTGGCCCCGGCAATCAGTCCTCAACCCAATTCGCATCCAGTTCTTCCCGCCCCTTTGGCGTGATCAGAAACCACGCCCGTCGGAGCTCATCTCGTACGAAGTTCTTAAGCAAAACGGGCTCATAACGACTGGAACCTGCATTGAAGTGGAAGACGTTGAGCAGTCCCGCGGCAGCCAGTTCTGAAAGGCACTCCGCCACCTCAGTGTCGCCGACGTTTCCATGGCTGGATCGGCGCACTTCGGCGGTGATGGATTCAACGTTCTCGTAATCGTCGCACACCGCATTCAGACAGTGGAGGTCCATGATCGAAACGGTCATTTGAAGCCTCCCGGTCGAAAGTGCGGACCGTGAATGATGTGTCCCTCAGAATCATAGACAGTGTGTTTGGTCACTGCACGGCCGGCGTTGTCGAGGTAACCCTCTTGAACGCTGATGCCCCCAGCATTGCCCTTTTTTGACGATGCAGTGCGGCGAATGTCGCCGGTTGGCTGGAGACAACTGGATTCGCAGGGGAGCCCCTCGCCATCCACGGCATCGTTCCTGGAGTGGGTTGACCGCATGCTCGAGCCTGTCAGGTCACGCGGGAAATAAGTGTACAAAAATATACTATGCCAGCGTCTGGTGGCGGTGTCAATCACCATTCGGAGGCGAGCACCTGAACACCGCTTGACGTGACGACAAAACAAATGCTCGGGAAGACGGATCGGCCGGGTGCTCATCGGAGGGCAATGTTTTGTCGCGTATGCTAACCAGGGTAGAAAACTCACCGTGATCACGGCTGACGAGCCGCGCTCGATGTCGCCGATTTCAGACGCTTCGCCAAAAATCGACCGAGGCGGTACGCTTCTTGCCCACCACTGGTTTTTAGAGCCGCGTGGCGGCCAGCGGGTGCTTGCGGAACTGGCGGCGTTGTTTCCCGCCGCGCCGAGAAGGGCATTTGAGATTGGTTCGCATCCGCCGTCGGATGGCGAGCTTTTTGGTTGGGCGGGCGGTGCACGGTAGGCTGCCCGCATGAAGATCCTGATCGTCAGCGAGATGTCGGTGCCCTACGCCGTTGGTGGCGGCGAGGTTCGGTATGGCCTGCTCACGCGGGAACTGGCCCAACGAGGGCACGACGTCACCTGGCTCTCGATGCGGCAGCGGGACTGTCCCGATCGAGAGTTGCTTGACGGCGTGAGTCATCTCCACCGCGGCCCGCGGATCGCAAGCCCGCCGAGCCGCCCGCTCCTTGCGATGCTCCGCTACATGGTCGCGGCCTTCTGGCATGTGCTCACACATCGCTATGACGTGATCGACTGCCAGCCCTACGCGCCGCTGCCGGCGGTATGGATGGCCTGCGTGCTCTCGCGGCAAAAGATGGTGGCGACGATTCATGACACGTCGAGCAGGTCGGTCGAGGGGCGATCGTCCGCTTCGGTAGGGAAGCCGGTGGCCGCCGACGATCAGTGGCTGTCGTCCCGAGACCGTTTCATCGTCGGCCCGATCGAGACCCTCCTCTACCGGCTGCCCTACCGGCGGATCGTGACCGATACGCACGGCGTGCGGAGGACGCTCGCCCGGTGCTTTGGAGTGAGCGATCGTCGGATGGTAACGGTGCACTGCGGCATCGACACCTCTGCCATCGCCACAGCTCCAGCGGCAACCGAACAGGTCGACGTGCTCTTCGCAGGCCGCGTGATTCCCCACAAGCATGTTGATGATTTTCTCGATGCCGTCGCCGCGGTGGGCGCGGCGCGGCGGGCCCGCGGCCTCGCACCGCTGCGGGCCGCGGTGGTGGGGGGTGGGCCACTGTTGAACGAGATGCAGGCCCGGGCCGCGGGGCTTGGGCTCGTGACGGCCGGCCCCGCCGACGCCGAGCCGCCGGCCGCAACGGTGGAGTTTTACGGCAGCCTCGCCGATCATGCCGCCGTCATAGGCCGCATGAAATCGGCTGGCGTGCTCGTGCTCCCAAGCACCCGCGAGGGGTTTGGGCTCGTGCTGGCCGAAGCGATGGCCTGCGGCACACCCTGCGTGGCCTACGATGTCGCCGCGGTCCGGGAGGTCCTGGCAGACGGCGAGGCAGGAGTGCTCGTGGCACCCCGCGACGTCGAAGGGCTCATCAGGGCGATCGATCGCCTGCTCGATGACTCAGCAGAACGAGAGCGGCTTGTCGCCGCGGGCCGGAAACAGGTGGCAGCATGTTTTGCTGCGGATCGGTTTGCAGAAGGCATGTTGGCCGTCTATACGTCGTGATCCATGAGTTCAGCACTCGGAATTCTGTTGATCTACGACTGCGTCTATCCCGTATCGCTGGGCGGCGTGGAGTATCGCAACTACTGCCTCGCCCGGGCGCTCGCGGATCGTGGCCATCGCGTAAGCCTTGCGGGCTGGGGTGACGTGCCCGCAGGCAGTCTGCCGCCCGGCGTAGATTTCGTGCGGTTGCCGTTCGAAGCGAGGCTGCACGACCGCGACGGCAAGCGGGGCATCATGCCGACCATCCGTTTCGCCGCCGCCATGCTGTGGCTGGATCTTGCCTCGTATGACATCATCGAAACGGCCAACATCCCATATCTCCACGTGTTTCCATTGGCCGTGCGATGCAGGCTCGGGGGCAAGCCGCTGATCGTAAGCTGGTACGAGTTTTTTGGAACCTACTGGCGGCGTTACAAAAGCCCATACGGGGCTCCACTGTTTCGTGGCATCGAATGGCTTGCGGCGCAGCTGGGCCATCGCGTGAATGCCTCCTGCGAGCAGACCCGTCTGAAACT
>JBBAVO010000150.1:0-6911 GCA_040397635.1 Pirellulales bacterium | reverse complement strand
ACGCGGCAGGAAGTCTGTCGTAGTCATGGCAGCACTCGTACCGCAAAGAGGGGAATGCTCTCTCGAACGATGGAGCGAGTCTCGTCTACTATAGTCCACGTCCGGCCGAACATTCCGTTTCGGCTTGTGCGGCCGGAATACACTGGGACCGCGGCCCGGGCCGTCGCTGCGGTCAGGATTTCCCGCCTGGGATGCCAATCGCCGCTTCAACCTCCTCCAGTCGCTTCCGGTCGTCGGCATCGAGGCGGCGGGGATCAAGCCCCATCTTTCGCGCGTCGAGCAGGACCTGTCTGGCGTCATCCAGTGCACGGTCCGCGACAAGCGCGCAGGCGAGATGGAGCTGCTTCTCGGCCGAGCGATCAAGCGCGGCTTCCCGCAGCACCTCCACCGCCTCGCCTGATCCACCGCCGGCCAGCAGCGCGAGTCCCTTGGTGTCGAGCAGGCTCGGATGCGGCCCCTGCTCCGCGATCGCCTCGTCGATGAGCCGCTTCGCCTCCGCGGCCGTCTCCGGCCGGACCAATTGCATGGCCAAGTTGTTCTGCACGATCACGCGTTGCGCCGGCGGAAGATCGCCGCGGGCTAGCTGCTCCTTATAAAGAGCAGCCGCTTCTTCGTGGCGGCCCTGCACGGCGAGCAGTTCCGCCTGCAGCAGGGAGAACCCCACGGCGTCGCGGTCGATCCGCGGGGCTGTGGCAAACCAGTCCTCAACTCGGGCGGCCTGCTCGGAGGCTCCCTCGGCGTCCGCCGTCCGCAGCACCGACACGGCCGCCTGCAAAAACGACGCGGCTCCGAGCCGCTGCCGGTTGGCCTCCAGGAGATCGAGCGATGCTGCCGTCTTCCCGCGACGAGCCAGAAAGTCCACCCGAGCGACCAGGCCGGCTGCCGACTGATCGGCGATCTGGCCAAGCAGTGTCTCCGCTTCGTCATCGAGGCCGAGTTCCTGCATCAGCGCCGCCACCGACATGAGTTGCTGCCCGCCCTTTGCCGGCGTTGCCGCCGCATCAGCAAGCCGCTTCACGGCGGCAACCGCGGTCGGCCGATCGCCCTGCGCGACCGCGAGCCGGGCCTCGAGTGCGATCACACCGGACGCCGTCGGCTCCCGGACGGTGAGCGTCTTCAACTGGGCTGCGGCCTGATCCACGTCACCGTGGCGGATCAGTTTATCGACGAAGGCCACCAGCACGGCGGGCGGCGGCTCCGGCAACGCGGCCAGCGCCTCCATCTCGTCGCGGCATTCCTCCCAGCGGCCGGTGCGGTCGAGTAGTTCCGCCCGCTGCATCCGCTCTGGCGGAGTGAGCGGCCGCCGTTCGGCGAGGGCAGCGAGCAGTGCGATCGCCTGCCGCCAGGCCGCGGGCTCGGGCCGGCCGGAGAGAACACCGATGCTGAGCAGCATATCCTCGACCACCGGCTTACCGTCGCGGTCCTGATTACGAGCGAGCTCCGTCACGGCCTCTTCCACCTCCCGGAAGTTTCCATCCCGCGCGGCCATTTCCGCCAGCGTGCGACGGGCCCAGATCCGCGTGTCGTCGGAGGCAACGCCGTCGCCGGTCGCGTCGATGATCTGCCGCAGGACGGTGCGGGCCTGCGCCTGGCGGCCGGAGCCTGCCAGGACCGCGACCAGCGAGCGGATGAGCCGCATGTTTTCGGGGCTCAACTCCACCGCCTTCTCGAGCCGCCCGATGGCGGCGGGCACGTCTCCCCGCAGGAGTTCCAGATCGGCGAACAGCCGCTGGAGCAGAGGCCAGCCCGGCCGTTCATGCTCCGCCTCGACGAGCAGATTCCTCGCCGCGTCGAGCCGTTTCATGTCGTCCGCGTCGAGCTTTCCAAGCTGCGGCCGCCGGCCATCGGGGGCCGCGGCCGACTGCGACCTTCCCACCCCCACCTCGAGCAACAGCTTCGCCGCCGCAGTAGCTCGGCCGTTGGCACTGTCGGCCCCACAGAGGCGGCCAATCTCGTCCGCCGCGCGGGTGGCCTTCGCGAGGTCGCGCTGCTCGCACGCCATTTCAAAGAGGGCGACGTGCGTCGGCAGATCGTCCGGGTTGGCCGTCAGGATCGCCTGCCAGACACGTTCGGCTCCGGCCTGATCACCCCTACCCAGCCGGATCGTGGCGACCGCCGCCAGCAGCCGCCCCGACTCCTCCGCCGGCAGCGAGGCGGCCTTTGATTCGAGTCCCTGCAGGATCCCGTTCGCCTCCTCTTCCGGCGCCTGCGAGGCGAGCCGGGCCCGCAGCACCAGCAGCCGCGGATCGTCGGCAATCGCGGCGGGCATCGTCTCCCACTGCCGCAGGGCCGCGGCGAGGCCCTCCTGCCGAAGCGTGGCGGTGACTCGCCGCTCCCAGAGCTGCGGCTCTTCTCCATCCGCCTCGAGCGCCCGCGTCAGAACCGCCGCTGCCGCTGCCGCATCCCCAGCAGCGACAAGATGATCGTATTGCAGCACCGCGAGCTGGGCGGCCGGCACGGTCTGCGCACGCTCGAGTGCGTCGAGCAACTGCACGACCTGCGACCAGTCGCGTTCGTGCGGAGGCAGCCGCAGCTGATGCACGCCACGGAGTCGCAGCAGCGGCTGCCAGACCTGCGGCTGCCGCAGCAGCTGTTCCGGCCCGATCTCCCTGGCGACCACCTCATATTCCGCCAGCGCCTTCTCCGGCCTGCCCGTCGCGGCCAGGGCGGCGGCGGCGGTGACCCGCGCCGTCCACGACCCGGAGTCACGGCCGAGCACCCGCTGGCTGGCGGCCAGCTGTTCGTCGGTCTGTCCCAGCCGGGCGTGGCACTCGGCGAGCATCAGGTCGACCTGTCGCTTCATGTCGCTCGACTCCGCCACGAGAGGCCGGAGCGCGTCGAGCTTTTTGACAGCTGCCAGCCACTGCTGCCGGGCGGTGAGCAGACGCGCCTCCAGCATGACGACTGCGGGATTTGTCCGCTCCGACCGTTCCGACAGGCCGCGGATCGTCTCTTCGGCGTCGTCGAGCCGCTTCGTCAGCAGCTGGACGTTTGCCAGCGACAACAAAACCGACGGATTCCCGGGCAGCCGTTCGATCGTCTCGCGAAGCGGCTCGAGCGCATCCTCCGGCTTGCCCTGCCTGACCGCCACGTCTGCCAGGCAGAGTCCGCCCGCCGGCAGCTGCGGAAACAGGTCGCGGAGCCTGCCAGCCAGTCGCGTGGCCTCATCGAAGCGGTCATCCGCAAGAGCCATGGCAAAGGCGGTGGACAGAACGTCTCCATTATCGGGCGCGAGTGCCGCGGCGCGGTCGATCTCCTCGGCAGCCAGCCGCGGCTCGCCATGCCCGGCATGCCACCGCGCCAACGCCAGCCAGGCACGATAGTCTTCCGGGGCGGTCTCCCTCAGTTTTTCAAGCACCCGCTGTGCGGCCTGTGGGTCCTCCCGCTTCTCGGCGAGGATCGTCGCCAAGAGCAGCGACGCCTCCGTGACCAGCCGCCCGGGCTTTCGCGCGGCGTCGAACGCCTTGCCTGCCGGATCGAAGCCTGTCAGACCGGCGGCAAGCGCGGCGGCATCTGGAACGTTGTCGTTGCCGAAGCAGGTGCGGGCCTCGAGGAGCGTGATCTCGTCGAGATCGAAGCCTGCGGCGGCGAGTGACTCGGCCGACGCGGTTGTCGCCTGTTCCCGCAGGATGCCGATCTCCTGCCGGGCGGTGCCAAACTGTCCGAGTTCGAGCAGGGTCACCGCCAGCGATCGCCGCAGCGGCAGCGAGAGTGGATTTTTGCGAACGGCGGTGCTGATCGCGTCGAGGGCCGCCTCCCGCTGTTTTCGGCCGCTGCCGGGCAGTTCGGCCTGCTCCCGCATCAGCGTGGCGTAGGCGGCATGGGCCGCGGCGTCGTTTGGCGACTCCTTAAGATAGAGGCCGTAGAGCCGCGTCGCCTCCGCGGTGTTACCAGCCGCGAGCCTCTCCCGGGCGGCCTGTCCCAGTTCCGCAGTCCAGCGGGTGCGTCGCGCGCGATACGCCAGCGGGATCGCCACTACGCCGACGACAACGGCGACACAGGCCGCGATGAGCAGCCCTTTCACGAGACGGTTCATGCCGGGCGTCATGCGAAGAAATCCTGCGGGAGGGAACGATCGTTTTGACGACCGCATTCTACACCGCGACGCGATCACGCCGCCGCCAGACTACGGCACCGCGTAGCCGTAGTGATCGAGGAAGGGCCGCCACCGCCGCGTGATCTCCGCGACGATCCGCGGATCATTGCGGTAGGTGCTGGCCCGGTATTTTTTCATGGACTCGGCCTCTCGCATCAGCGGTCCGCGAACCGCTTCAAACCCGCCAAGATCGAGGCCGGCGTAGGCCTTTTCGATCTGCCCCACCGGATCGGCGACCAGTTCCTCGTAGCGGATCTCGTGCAGCCGCCCCGGCGCGAGCACGGCCCGGTCACGCTCGAAGGCGGCGTACATCTGCTCGAACGACTCGAAGACATACTCCTCGAGTCTTTCGCCCCGATCCACCTGCAGCCCCTGCCCCTCATCGAGCGACCGCCACAGCCGCATCGTCGAACCAAACACGGCAAAGGGATCGCGAACGATGTGGAGGAACCGCGCTTCCGGAAACATCTCCGCTAGCACACCCACTCGGGCCGTGTGCGGCGGGCTCTTGAGCACCGGGCGGCGCGGATCGGCCACCGCCAGCATGCCGAGAAACTGCCGCAGCGTGCGCCGCCAGCGGTCGAGTTCGGCAGGCGGCAGTGTGGTCAGATCGAGCGACTCAGGGTGGGGATTGCTCGTCGCCGGAAACGCCATGCGGCGGTAGGGGGAGGCCGCGCCGAGGTTCATCAACGCAAACTCATCCTCCTGCGGCTTGTCGAGACTGACCGCCATGTCGTCCATCGGCCGCTTCGCGGGAACGATCCACGAGATCGCGGGCGTCAGCAGACGCTCCGTGAGGAGGAAGTGGCTCGGCGACAAGCACTGATAATAGTTTGGGCAACAGAACCGTTGATCGTGCATGAACAGTTCGTGGAGAAGGGTCGTGCCCGATCGCCAGTGGCCGATGATGAAGAGCGGCGGTGGCGTCTCCGGCGGCGACTTGAGCTGACGACGGTAGACCGACTCACAGACCTGCGCGGCCAGCGAATTGAAGCCCGCGGCCGTCGTGATCGTCGCCACGAGTCCCCAGCGGCTCGGGCTGGCCCGCCACCGGTGCTCGTTGGCAAGCTGCAGCCACACACCCAGCGGCATGCCGTGCCAGAATCGCGGGGCCCACCACGGCCAGGGACGTATCTTTCCCTCGCGGTGCGGCTGCGGCCCGGCGGCGGCCGCGGCGGACGGCGGCCGGGGGAAATGATCCGGGGACGAGGCAGCTGGCAAATCGCTCACGGGAAACGGGCTCCGGAAGGCTGCACGGGTCGGCTCTGCGCAAGCCGGCGTGGTATGGTAATCGCCACGGTGGATTTTCCGCGATACCGCGTCGCGGCCTGCCCACGCTCGACTCCTCGAAACACCCTCTTTTCGCCACTTGCCATGAAACTGTTTCGTCACCAGGAAGACGTGCTGCCCGTGCTCTGCATCGTGTGCTTGAGTCTGCTTGATCTGCTGGTCTTCTTCCGCGGACACAGCGTCTGGCTGCTGGCGGCCTGGCTGCTGCTCGTGATCGGCCCCAAGGCCTGCATCTGCTCCTGGAATCATCACCATCAGCACCTTTTCACGTTCCACCAGCCGGTCCTCAACCGCTTCCTCGAACTCTCCTACGCGTTCCACACCGGGATCACGACCAACGCCTGGGTTCTCCACCACGTGCTCGGGCACCACGTGCACTACATGGATCAGTCGAAGGACGAGTCGGCCTGGAAGCGACGCGACGGCTCGACGATGGGGGAGCTGGAATACACCGCCGTCACCGCCATGAATGGCTACCTGAAGGCGTTCCAGGTGGCCCGCAGATACCCCCGGTATCAGCCGGGCTTCTTCGGCATGGGCCTCGTCGTGCTGGTCCTCGTCGCGGCGGCGTTCCTCTGGAATCCACTGAACGCGTTGTTCGTGTTCGCGATTCCGATGGTGGCTGGCTATCTGATCACCTGCTGGCACACCTACTGCCACCACGCCGGCCTCGACACCCAGAATCCCTACGAGGCCTCCCACAACATCATGCACCGCTCATACAACATTCTCACGGGAAACCTCGGCTACCACACCGCCCACCATGTGAAGCCGAAGCTCCACTGGTCGAAGCTGCCCGAGTTTCACGCCTCGATCGCCGACCGGATCCCCGATCACCTTTATATCCAGCCCTTCTTTCCGATGAGTCTCCTGCCGGCCGGCGACTGCCGGATTCCGGGCCAGGGATCGTCCCAGGGCCGCCCCCGCCCCCAGGCGGAATTTTCCTGACGCGATGAACGGTTTCTGCACATTCGCATCGCTGTTTCTGTCTTTGCCCTCCTGAACAGCCGCGAAATCGATTATGATTTCGAGGGCCGGGAAATGTTCAGATCGGGCGAGTCACACTGTGCGCCCGGCCGGTGTCCCGCGGCGGCAGATGGCCTCCCGTGATGGACGTCCGGTGCAGTGAAGGAGCACGTGATGATTTCGTTCAGTTTCAAGCATGTCTTCGTGCAGTCGTTCGGACTGCACTTTCCGAGCACGCTCCTGTCTTCCGCGGAGATCGAGGAGCGGATCGCACCGGCCTATGAGCGGCTGAAGATTCCGGCGGGCACTCTGGAACGTGTCAGCGGCGTCAGCACCCGGGGCATGTGGTCCACCGACGTGACGCCCAGTTCCGTGGCCACCGTCGCGGCCCGCGAAGCCCTCGACCGCTCCGGGTTCCGTCCCGACCAGATCGGCGCCCTCATCAACTGCTCCGTGTCGCGGGATTTCTTCGAGCCGGCCACCGCCTGCCTCGTGCACAACAATCTCGGCATCCCCGAGGAGTCGCTGGTGCTCGACATCACCAACGCCTGCATCGGGT
>JBBAVO010000149.1:0-6966 GCA_040397635.1 Pirellulales bacterium | reverse complement strand
GCGCCAGCACCTTGATGAGCGTGAGCCCGCTGTCCTTCAGCATCTTCACGTCTTCACCGAAGGTGTTGTAGGGGATCACGATGAACGCCAGCAGCACCACCACGCCCACGATCAGCGCCACGGCGAAGATCGGCTGCCCAATTGCCTCCTTCGTGGTCGCCGAGGCGACCGCCGCGATCCGCCGCGGCACGAGGCGGAACAGACCATAGAACAGGGACAGCGTCAGCAGGGTGACCACCGTCCATGGCAGGATCGCCGCCTGCGGGAACTCGGGGATGAGTTTCCAGTTCGCGGTCAGTTGCACCGGCTTGTCGGAGGCGTTGGTGGCCTCCAGTTTGGCACGGGCGCCGAGAAACGGATTGGTGTTGCCCTCGACGCGGTTCCAGGTCCACCGGTTGCTGTTGGTGGCGTCAAGTTCCACGTCGGGCACCTTCGAGAGCGCGAAGCCCTCGATCGGCTGCTGCGTGCGAACCACCAGCGGCGCTTCGCTCTCAAGCTCCAAGGTTGCGAGTTCCTGCGGCCTCAGGTCGAGCGCGATTTCCTGGAGCGTCGCGCCGGCCGGCACCGTCGTGCTGACCGATACCCTGTCCGCCGACGACAACCTGACGAGCGATCGCCAGATCTGGCCCATAGGAACGAGGGGGGCAAATGCGACCGCCACACCGGCAAGCGCCAGCAGGAGCCAGGCCATCGGCCCGGCGAAGCCATCCCGGAGGCTCGTGCGGGCCTCCGCGGCCGCCCGCGGCGCCACCACGAGAAGGATGGCCCAGACGAGTGCCAGCACGGCGAGCGTGATCAGGGCACCGACGCCGAGCAGCCAGATGGGCGGAAGGGCAACCAACCAACGATTGGCGAAGAGGGGGATCATGGCAGTCTGTTGGGAATGGGAAGGAGGCCTGTGAGGCGTGGCGTCGATGTGACAATCCGCCCCCGATTGAGCGGTCCGTAATCCGCCGACGAGATTATGCCGGGGCGGTGGCTTGAGAGGAAGCCTCCGCTCCGGAAGGCCCTGCCATGACGGTCACGCCAGGGCCATCCAGTGGCCACCGGGCAAGGACCCGCTGCAGATCGTCCACTGTCAGGCCCTCGACGATCTGCAGGTTGTCGGCCACCGACCGGTAGATTCCGCCATGGGCCCATTCGAGCCCAACGTGAAACAGCCGACGGCGAGGCCGTTCGCCTTCCAGCACCACCCGTCCGGCCAGCTTGTTGCGGGCCTGGGAGAACTCACGCTGGCCAATGCCCTGGGTGGCCGCCTGGCGGTAGACCTCGAGGATGCGGGACAGCAGGGGATCGACGTCAGCCGCGTCACAGGAGAGCTGCGTGATCATCAGGCCGGCGTCGAGGAAATCGTGATGGTGGCACGACGCATGTTCGGCCGCACCGGAATCGACCATCGCCCAGTAGAGCCGGCTCCCTGAGTCGTCGCCGATCACCACGGACAGCAGTTTGGCGGCGAAGCGATCGTCGTCGTCGCCAGCCGGGCCAGGCGACATCCGCACGGCGTAGGAGAGCGTGGCCGTGGGGCGGACGATCTGTTCGAGGTGGGCAGTGGCCGGCGCGGTCATCGGCACGCGGCGGTCGGGCACATCCCGTGGCTCCCAGTTGCCGCAGAGTCGCTTGGCCGATTCCACCAGGGCCTGGAAATCGACCGCACCCGTTGCCGCCAGCACGATGTTTCCCGGGCTGTAGCGGCGGGCATGGTATTCCCGCATCGCCTCCACAGGCAGCGACTGGATCGATTCCACGGTGCCAAGCACGCTGCGGGCTAGCGGGTGTCGTCCGAAAAACGTGGCCCGGCAACGGTCGTCCGCGCCAAACGGCGGCTGGTCGTCATACATCCGGATCTCCTCCAGGATGACGAGCTTCTCCGTCGCGAAGTCCTCCTCCCGCAGGGCCGGCCGCATCATGCGGGCGAGCAGATCGACCGCCTCGTGCTGCTGCGACGGCAGCACGGCGGCGTGGTAGACGGTGTCCTCCTCGCTGGTGAAGGCGTTGGCGCTGGCGCCCATCCAGTCGAACCGCCGGTTGATCTCGTCGGCCGACAGGTCGTTCGTGCCCTTGAAGACCATGTGTTCGAGAAAGTGGCTCGCGCCCCAGAGGTCGTCGCTCTCATCGCGGGCACCGGTGCGGACGAAAAACCCGATGCTCGTGGAGAGTGCGCCGTCGGTCACCTCGGCGATGATCTCGAGGCCGTTGTCGAGGCGTTCACGCAGAAACCGCATCGCGCACCTCCAAGGGTTCCCGGCCGAGCGAGACGACCGACAGGTCGCGGATGGGGTGTTTTTCCAGCCATTCCTCGATCGAACGCACACTGAGGCGGTCGTAGCGATCGAGTTCCTCGGCCAGCGTGCGCACGGTGCCGAGGTGATACCACTGCCGCGCGATCGCGCCGGCCCGGGCAGCGCTCGACTCCTGCTGCATCACCAGGGCACTCTTCGCCCGGGCCTTCACTCGCTCCAGTTCTCCTTCCTGGATCGTGCCCGGCAGGCGGTGGATCTCGGCGAGCATCACATCGAGCGTCTCCTGCGCCCGCGCCGCCGTCGTGCCCGAGTAACACACCGCCATGGCGAAGTCACGGTGGGTCTGGTAGCCGGCGGAGACGCTGTAACAGAGGCCGCGGCGTTCGCGGACCTCGGAAAACATTCGCGAACTCGAGCCGCCGCCAAGGACCGCCAGCGCCGCCGTGGCCTCGTAGGAATCGTCTGAATGGTAGGGAGGCGCTGACCAGGCCAACGCGATGTGGGTCTGTTGTGAGTCGTGCGGCACATGCTTCACCCGGGGACCGCGAGGTCCCGTCGCGACCGCCTCTGCCGCCCCCGTGGTCCAGTCGCCGAAGAGCCGCTCGATCCTGGGCACGAAGTCGCTCCAGTCGATGCGGCCCGCGATGGCGATGATCGCACCGCGCGGCCGCACGTGGGCGGTGATGAAGTCGCGGACATCGCCAACGGAGAGCCCCTCCACGTCAGCCGAGAGGCCTTCGGATGGCATGCCCCAGGGGGATGGATAGTGGATTTCCCGCAGGGACAGGATTGCCCGATGGGCGGGATCATCCTCGGTGCCGGCCAGATTCTGAAGCACCATCTGCCGGGCGTTCTCCAGTTCATCCTCCGCAAGGAGCGGCCGTCGGAGGATGTCGGCGTAGATCGGCAGGGCGTCGGACAGCTGCCTGGCAACCATGGCGCCTGAAAAACTCGCGTGGCTCATTGAGACGGCCTGGGCCCACTGCACCCCGGCCCCCTCGAGATCCTCGACGATCTGGCGGCTGGTGCGACTGCCAGCGCCACGGAGCATCATTTCTCCCGACAGCGTCGCCAGGCCGCAGCGGCCTCGGCCGTCGTGGATGGCACCGGCCGGGGAATGAAAGGCCACCGCCACCGATTCGAGGCCGGGCAATTCCTCACCGAGCAGCACGATGCCGTTGTCGAGTGTCGTCGAGAAAAGGGTCTGCTTCACGGTCACCGTGGCCAAGGCAGGATCAGGACACGGCCGCACTCGCGGCGGACACGCTCTGACCCACCGGGGTCGACATGGCGTCGATTCCAGCCGGGCGTTCGTCCACCGTGCAGCCATCCACCACTTTGTACACAGTTCTGGAGCGACGGAAACCCAGACGCTGATACAGGCGGACGGCGCGGCTATTGTCGGCCGTCACCTCCAGCGAGCCCACCCGCAGTCCGTGCTGGCGAAATCCCTCGAGAGCCTGCCCGATCAGGCAGGTGCCGAGCCCCAGTCCGCGGTGGCCCGGCACCACGCCGATGTTTTGAATCAGGCCAGACCCACCCGTCGCGGCGACGCCCTGGATCGTGCCACACCACTGCAGGTCTTCCGGCGATCGCCCAAACGCGATGAGCCAGGTCGCATGCGGCAGAAATCCTGGTTTATTCCGGATTTCCCGCATCAGCCGCCGACAGCCTTCGAAGCTGCCAAGACAGGGAAACACCAGCGCGTCGATCTCGTCGCGGAAGGAGCGGAACTTCGCGCGGGCATGGACGTCCACGAGGGCCTCGTTCCAGGGCACGAACCGGTAGCCCGGCCGCAGCGGGGCCGGCTGGTGTGGCACCCTCAGGTCCACGTCCATTCGAAACCGCTTGAAGTAGGTTGAGTCCACGGGGTCGCTCCGGGGCGGATGGGATGTCCCGAACTTAAGAATACGCTCTGTTTTGGTCAACGCGCCGGTCGGCTGGGATTGCCAAGTTCACCGGCAACTGTTATGTTTTGGTTCATCAAAAAATGTTTTTTGGCAAATCAAAATCTTCGTCTCCGGCATCCCTGCTCAGCGCGGCGGTCGCCGCACTCGTCGCGATCGTGATGCCGCCGGCGCGGGCGGAGCAGCCGGCCGCGACCGTCGTGGCGACGACGACGATCGTGGCGGATCTTGTGCGACAGGTCGGCGGCGACAGGGTGTCGGTTGACTGCCTGATGGCGGCCGGCATCGACCCGCATTCCTATCGGGCCACGCCCCGCGATGCCGATCGGCTTTCCAGGGCGAAGCTCGTCGTCGCCTCGGGCCTGCACCTCGAGGGGAAGCTGTCCGAACTGCTCTCCCGACTCGCACGGCGGGTGCCGGTGACGGCCGTGGCCGACACGCTGCCCCGCGACCAACTCCTGCCGGTGGCCGACGACCTCTTCGATCCCCACGTCTGGTTCGACGCGCGGCTCTGGAGCCGCTGCGTGCCCGCCGTCGTGGAGGCCCTCGCGAAGCTCGACCCCGATGGCCGCGACCACTATCAGTCCCGCGGGGCCGACTTCGTGGCACGCCTGGAAGCTCTCGACGAAAGGCTGAGGGAACGTCTCGCGACGATTCCCAAACCGCGGCGGGTGCTCGTCACCGCCCATGATGCGTTCCGCTATTTCGGCAGGGCGTATGACGTCGAAGTGGTGGGCGTGCAGGGCACGAGCACAGAGAGCGAGGCCGGACTCGCCGATATCAATCGGCTGGTCGATCTGATCGTCTCGCGAGGCATTCCCGCAGTGTTCGTGGAGACGAGCGTGTCGGACCGCAACGTCACGGCACTTCGCGAAGGAGCGCAGGCCCGCGGGCATGCGGTCTCGGTCGGCGGCCAGCTGTATTCCGATGCCCTCGGTGGCCCGGGAAGCGGTGCTGAGACCCTGGAAGAAGTCCTCACGGCAAACGTTGAAACGATCCACGCCGGACTGACACGAAAGCGGTAGCGACATGCAGCCGCCACCCCGTGAGCCAATCCTAGAATTCCACGACGTGACCGTCGCCTACGGACGGCGACCGGTGCTGTGGAACATCGACCTCGCGATCGACGAGCCCTGCCTGTTCGGCATCATCGGGCCCAACGGCGCCGGCAAGAGCACGCTGCTGAAGGCGGCGCTGGGCCTCGTGCCGCTGGCTGGCGGCACGGTCCGTTTCTTCGGTCAGCCGTTCGCCGAGGTCCGTCGCCGCGTCGGCTATGTGCCGCAGCGGGAAACCGTTGACTGGGACTTTCCCGTCAGCGTCAGTGATGTTGTGCTGATGGGCACCTATGCCCGGCTCGGCTGGTTTCGCCGCCCGGGGCCGCGGGAGCGCGAGATCGCAAGGGAAAGCCTCGCGCGGGTCGGCCTGGCCGATGTCGCCGGTCGGCAGATCGGAAAGCTCTCGGGTGGCCAGCAGCAGCGGGTGTTTCTCGCCCGCGCGCTGGCCCAGCAGGCTGATGTCTACGTGCTCGACGAACCGATGGCCGGCGTCGATGCCAGATCGCAGGACCTGATCTTCGGCGTGCTCTCGGAACTCCGCAAGGCCGGCCGGCTGGTCGTGGTCGTGCACCATGATCTGCGGACCGCCGCCCAATGGTTCGACCGCGTGGCGCTCATCGACATGCGATTGGTGGCCGCCGGCCCGACGGCCGCCGTGCTCACGCCTCAGAACCTGGAGCGGACCTACGCGGGTCGACTCGACCTGCTCGACGAACTGGGCCGCGCGGTCGAGGAACGGGGGCGGACGTCGTGACAGACCCGGCAGGCATCGAGCCACTGTTTGCGATCTCCCACAACACGCTGGTGGTGGCCTGCGGGGTGGCGGCCGTGGGCTGTGGTGCGGGCGTGATCGGCTGTTTCGGCGTGCTTCGCAAGCGGGCCCTGGTGGGAGATGCCGCGGCCCACGCCACGCTCGTCGGCGTCGCGCTGGCCTTTCTGGCCACGGGCCGCCGCGATCTGCCGGTGCTGCTGGTCGGCGGATTCCTTTCGGGGCTCGCGGCGCTCGGTGTGCTCGTGCTGCTGCGAGTGTTCACCCGCACGCGGGAGGACGCCGCCACGGCGATCGTGCTGAGCGTGTCGTTCGGCCTTGGCATCACGCTCGTCTCCGGCATCACGGCCCGCGGTATTCCCGGCGGCGCCGGCCTGGAGCAGTTTCTGCTCGGCCATACTGCGGCGCTCACGACTGCCGACGCGATCCTGCTGGCCGCCGTGTCCGCTGCCGCTGTGCTGCTGCTGGTGCTCTCGCTCAAAGAGGCCACGCTCGTCGCCTTCGACTCCTCGTTTGCCGCCGCTACCGGCTGGCCCGTGGCGATCATGGACTACTTCTTGGTGGCGCTGGTGGCGGTGATGGTGGTCGTGGGCCTACCGGCCGCCGGCGCGGTGCTCGTCACGGCGTTGGTCGTGATTCCGCCGGTGGCCGCCCGGCAGTGGACCGACCGTGTGCCGACGATGCTCCTGCTCTCGGGCGTGTTCGGTCTGGCGTCGGCGCTGTTCGGCGTGGCGGTGAGCGCGGTCGTTCCCCGGCTCGCGACCGGTCCGCTGGTGGTGCTGGCCGCGGCGTTCATCTTTGCGGTTTCATTCGTGGCGGCGCCGGAACGCGGCTGGTGGGCCCGCCACCGACAGCGGCTGGCCGCCGAGGAAAAATGACGACCCTTTCCTTTTTCACCGATGGCGGCGGCATGCATGCCTGGGCGATCGCCACGGCGGCGATGGTCGCGGCCGGCTGTGCGCTGGTGGGCACGCTGCTCGTCGTCCGCCGGA
>JBBAVO010000148.1:5203-6968 GCA_040397635.1 Pirellulales bacterium | reverse complement strand
AAGCCGCCGCAATAATCGACATGTTCTCCGATCAGGTTCACCCGGCCGGGGGCCGCGGCGGCCAGGACCGGCGGCCGGCCGAAGTGATCGCGAAACACCGCATCGACCCTCTGCTGCTGGTCTGTCATCATAATTGCCTCCGCGTGCACAAGCCCGCGCTGAAGGTACAACATCACCTATGCATGCATCATCCCCTCACGACGCATTTGCCGACTGTCCCGACCGCCGCGGCACCGGTTCCGAGAAGTGGGACCGCTGGTCCGGCCGGGATGTTCTGCCACTGTGGGTGGCCGACATGGATTTCCGCGCGCCCGAGGTGGTACTCGACGCGATCCGCGGCCGCGTGGATCACGGCGTGTTTGGCTACACGGCCGACCCGCCCGGCTTCGCACCGGCACTCGTCGCGCATCTCGAGTCGCTGCACGGCTGGAGCCCTGACCCCGGCTGGATCGTCGGCACGCCCGGCGTGGTCACGGGGCTGGCGATCACAGCCCGACTGCTTGCCGCCCCCGACGACGAGATCGTGACGTTCACCCCGGTCTATCCGCCATTTCTCACGCTGCCCGAACGGGCAGGCCGCCGCACGGTCCGCGTGCCGCTCGCGCAGTCGGCGGCGGCCTGGACGATCGACTGGGATCTGCTTGAGTCGTCGCTCACTCGACAATCAAAACTCTTCTGGCTCTGTCATCCGCACAACCCCACGGGTACGGTCTTTGGACCGGATGAACTCCTGCGACTGGCAGACCTTGCCGAGCGGCACGGCCTGACCGTGATCTCCGACGAGATCTGGTCTGATCTTCTGCTCGACGGCCTGCGGCACGTTCCCTTCGCGAGCCTCGATCACCCCGCCGCGCGGCGGGCGATCACGCTCACGGCGCCGTCCAAGACCTGGAACCTGGCCGGCCTGGGCTGCGCCGCGGCCGTCGTGCCCGACGCCGATCTGCGCCGCCGCTGGCGGCCTGCCGGTGGTGGCCTCGTGCCGATGGTCAACCCGCTGGGCTACGCGGCGGCCGAGGCGGCATGGCTCCATGGCGACGCCTGGCGGCGGCAGTTGATCACCGTTCTCGAGCGACACCGTGACATGGTGCTCGAGACCGTTGCCGGCATTCCCGGCCTCTCCGCCGCAGTGCCGCAGGCTACGTATCTTGTCTGGATTGACTGCCGCGGCACCGGCGTCGCCGACCCGCAGGCCGCCTGCGAAGCGGCTGGCCTCGGCCCTTCCGATGGCCGGGATTTCGGGTTTCCAGGCTTTATTCGGCTCAATACGGGCTGCCCAACGGCCCGGCTGGAAGAGGCCCTGCGGCGGCTCGCGCGGGCCTTCTCCGGCTGTTGAGCATTGCCATAATGGACAGGGGGCCGAAACCTTCCGCCCTCCCTGCCGTTGAAGATGCGTCGACCTTTAGAATCCTGTATGTCTGGTTCAATCGGGCCGGGAATGACGGGTCTGCCACACGACTCCCACACAGAGGTTTTCATGCGTCTCAGCACACTTGTTCTGACGATTCTCGCCCTTGCCGCGACCGAGTCCGTCGCCACGGCCGCCCCGGGAAAGGCTCCGGACCCGCAGAAGGCGTTTTCGCGAAAGGACGCCAACAGCGACGGCTCCCTCACGCTCGATGAATACAAGACGGGCATGAAGGACCAGCAGCTGGAAAAAGCTGACAAACGGTTCAAGAAGATCGACACCAATGGTGACGGCAAGGTGTCGTTCGACGAGTTCAAGGCCGGCATGCCGAAACCCAAGGAATAGCCCTGCTGGATCCCA
>JBBAVO010000148.1:0-5103 GCA_040397635.1 Pirellulales bacterium | reverse complement strand
GAGCCCACGGGGCCGGTCATGGCAGTGGCGGCGATCGACCGCTCGCGGCGGCCGCAGGTCGCAGAGGCCGCCGGGGAAATCGACCGCCTGCTGGAAAAGCGGTGGCAGGAGCAGGGCGTCGCAGGGAGCACGCCCCTCGATGACGCCCAGTTCGTCCGCCGCATCTACCTGGAACTGGCCGGGCGGATTCCGACGTTTGACGAGACGACGCGGTTTATCGACTCGAAAGCGGCGACCAAGCGGGCCGATCTGATCGACAACCTGCTCGAGAGCCCCGACTTCGTCAGCCACACCTACAACTTCTGGGCCGACATCCTCCGGCTCACTGAGAGGCCTCAGAAAGACGTCTTCTTCGAGCCCTATCTCGACTGGGTGAAGCGTTCGATCGCCGCCAACCGCCCATACGATCAGTGGGTCCACGAGATGCTCACGGCTGATGGCAAGATCTGGGAGAACCCGGCTACCGGCTATCAGCTCCGCGACAAGGGGATGCCGCTCCCCTACGTGGACAACACAGTGCGGGTGTTTCTCGGCACCCAGATCGGCTGTGCCCAGTGCCACGATCACCCGTTCGATTCCTGGACGCAGCACCAGTTCTACGAGCTGGCCGCCTTCACGTCGGGCACGCGGATGCGGGTCGGGGGAATGCCCGAGAAGAAATCTGGCCTGACCAAGGAGGAGATGAAACAGGCGATGAAGGAGTCACGGCAGAAGAATGCCGACTCCATCCGCCAGATCAAGGAGATCACGCAGCAGGCCCAACAGCAGATCCGCGCCAAGAAGGCCGACAACGGCCTGCGGCTGTTTATCAATGCGAACCTGACGAGCATCTCCTCCCAGCCGGGGAAACTGCTCCTTCCGCACGACTACCAGTACGACGATGACAAGCCGCTGGCGGCCGTCAGCCCCAAGGTGCTCTGGGGCGACATCCCCGCGGATGCCAGTGCGGAAGACAACCGTGGTCAGTTTGCCGCCTGGCTCACGTCGCGGGACAACCGGCAGTTTGCCCGCACGATCGCCAATCGCATGTGGCGGAAGGTGATGGGCGTCGGGATCGTCGAGCCGATCGACGACTTCCGGGAGGACAATCCCGCCTCGAATCCCGAGCTGCTCGAGCACCTCACCGACCTGGTGCTGGCCCTCGATTTTGATCTTCGCGAGTTTGTCCGCGTGCTCGTCTCGACCTCCACCTACCAGCGGCGGGCCGTCCTCCACGACCCGACCTCGCCGTCGCCGTTTCATTTCACCGGGCCGGCGCTCAAGCGCCAGACCGCCGAACAGCTCTGGGATTCGATCGTCGTGCTCATCGCCCACAATGAGTGGGCCTTCCAGCGGCCTACCTCCGAGGCATTCGAGAAGGCGGCGGAGATCGACCTGACGGCAGCCGGCACCAGCTACGAAACCGTCGAAAAAGCCTACAACTCGTTCCAAGATGCCTATGGCATCAGGCAATACCGGAACCGCCTCCAGAAGCAGTACGGTTTTCAGGGACAGGTGCTCGTGCGGGCCAGCGAACTGCCGGGTCCGCTCCCCTTAGGCCACTTCCTGCGGCAATTCGGCCAGAGCGACCGGGAGTCGATCGAGGGGAGCCGGACGGTGGCGACGGTGCCGCAGATCCTCTCGATGTTCAACGGCCCGATCACGCACAGCATGCTCGTGCCCGGGTCGGTGATCCATGACGAGGTGATGTCGCACGAGCCCAGGCAGGCCGTCGATGTCATCTTCCTCGCGATCCTCTCGCATCGGCCTTCGGCTGAGGACCGTGCGTTTGCCACCAAGGAAATCCAGTCGGCCGACACACCGCAGGCGGGCGTCGGCAATCTCATCTGGGCACTGCTCAACACGCGGGAATTCATCTTCATCCAGTAGCGAGAACGCTCCGGGAGCAAAGGCTTATGACACAGCAACACCACTGGCTCGACACGCTCTCCCGCCGCGAAGTCTTCGGCCGCGTCGCCCGTGCGACCCTCGGCGTCGGCCTCGTGCCGGCGATCTCGCGGCAGCTAGAAGCCGCAGTGGATGGGAAGAAGCCGCACGCCAAGAACATCATCTATCTGATGATGCAGGGTGCGATGAGCCACCTCGACACCTTCGACCCCAAGCCGGGCCGCGACGAGCAGGGGGAGACGAAGACGATACCCACGAAGACGCCGGGCATCGTCTTCGGTCAGAGCCTCGAGAAACTCGCCGGCCTGTCAGACCGGCTGGCCGTGGTCCGCTCGCTCACCACCGAGACCGGCGCCCACGAGCAGGGGCAGTACCTGATGCGGACGAGCTATCCGATGATCAACAGCATCCGGCATCCCGCCTTCGGCTCATGGGCGGTCCACGCCATGGGAAAGATCAGCAAGGATCTGCCCAGCTACGTGCTCGTCGGCAATGGCAACGACCATCCCGGCGCCGGCTTTCTCGATCCCTCGCTCACGCCCGTGCCGGTGGCCGATCCTACCAAGGGACTCGAAAACACCGTGCGGCCACGGTATCTCTCGGAGAAGAACTTCGACCGCCGGCTGGCGCTGGCCGACCGCATCGATCGCGACTTCAAGCAGCGGTATGCCGGCCAGCAGCTCGACGCCTACAACCAGCTCTACAAAGACGCTGTGCGGTTGATGGGCTCGGTCGACCTGCAGGCGTTCGACATCGCCAAGGAGAAGCCCGAGGTCCGCGACCGCTACGGCGACTCGAAGATCGGGCTCGGCTGCCTGCTCGCGCGGCGGCTGGTCGAATCGGGCGTGCGGTGCGTTGAGGTGGAGTTTGGCAGCTGGGACATGCACCGCGACGTGTTCGACGAGATGGATGAGAAGGGTCCTCAGCTCGACCGGGCGATGGCCGCGTTGCTCGAAGACCTTGAGCAACGGGGGCTGCTCGCCTCGACGCTCGTCGTGCTGGCGACGGAATTCGGCCGCACGCCGCGGATCAATGAAAACGCTGGCCGCGACCATCACCCCGGTGTCTTTTCGTGTGTCTTGGCCGGCGCGGGGGTGCAGGGGGGAGCGGTCTACGGGCAGAGCGACGAGAGGGGGTTCAGGCCCGACAAGGATCCCGTCTCGGTCGCCGACTTCAACACCACGATCGCGGCTGCCTGCGGCCTGCCGTACGAGAAGGAGTTTCACGCTCCCAACGGCCGGCCCTTCAAGATCGGCGGCGGCGGCAAACCGATCTCAGCCGTGCTGGCCTGACGAGACTGGCCCGCTGTGTTTGTCCCTCCGGTGGCGGTGAGTTTTCAACTTACCGTGTCCCTGTCCTCCCCCCGTGGCGGCGAGTTTTTAACTTGCCGTGTCCCTGTCCTCCCCCCGTGGCGGCGAGTTTTTAACTTGCCGTGTCCCTGACACCGATTCCACAAGTTGAAAACTCGTGGCCACGGGGAGTTGCTTGGGGATGCCTGGGGGGTTTGCGCGTCCGTGGGTGTCCGTGCCGCCGGCATGCCCGCGGGCTCGTCTCTGCGGCCAGAGCGAACCGATGTCAAATCGCACGTGGGGAACATCGTTCACTGTCAGGAGCAGATCATGGCACGCAGACGTTCAAGCAAGGAAACCTACGCGCAGAAGGTGGTCGAATTGGCTACGTCAACGCTGCCTCTGCCGACCCCGGTCAAGAGCGTGGCGAAATCCCGCTGGGGCTCGCGGCTGTTGCTTGTGCTCGTGCCGATTCTGATCGCCTCGGGCGTGGTCACCATCTCGTGGACAGGCGGCCTGCCGAGCATCACGGTCAATAAAGACCGGGCCGTCGTCGTCGGCCAGGAAGTGCAGCAAGAGGCGATCAAGGCGGCGGAGCGGGTCCAGCAATACCGCACCACCAACTACCGCTAAGACGCAGCGGGGACATCCCGTCGCTCGCGCTCGGGGCTTGTATACTCTGCCGTCCTATGCGCCACGTCCCGATCAATCCATCCCTGTTCCTCACCCACCGCCAGCAGCTGACGGCGCTCCTGCCGCCGCACAGCCTCGTGATCATGCATGCCGCCGATCTCCTGCCCACCTCGGGCGACGGCACGCTGAGGCTTCATCCGGCCTGTGACCTCTTCTGGCTCACGGGGATCGAGCAGGAGGAGAGCGTGCTCGTGCTCGCGCCCGACGCGATCGACCCGGCCCAGCGGGAGATGCTCTTCATCCGTCAGCCGAATGAACTGCTCACCACCTGGGAGGGCCACAAGCTCTCCAAGGATCAGGCGCGGGAGATTTCGGGCGTGGCGAAGATCCGCTGGCTAGCGGACCTTCCTGGCGTGCTGCACGCGCTCATGTGCGAGAGCGAGAGGGTCTACCTCAATACCAACGAGCACGAGCGGGCGAGCACCGAGGTGGAATCCCGCGACCTGCGAATGGCCCGCGGGGTCATGGCCCGGTATCCGCTGCACCGCTACGAACGTCTCCAGCCGCTCCTGCGGCAGCTGCGGGCGGTGAAGAACACCACCGAGGTGGAGCTTGTGCGGCGGGCGGTCGCGATCACCGACGGCGGACTCCGTCGCGTGCTCGCGGTGCTCCGGCCGGACGTGATGGAATACGAACTGGAGGCCGAACTGATCGGCGAGTTCACGCGCAAGCGCGGCAGGATGGCCTACGAGCCGATCATCGCCGCAGGAAAAAATGCCTGCGTGCTCCATTACAACGACAACGATCAGCCATGCCGCGACGGAGACCTCGTGCTGATCGACGTCGGCGCCTCCTATGCCAACTATGCCGCCGACCTCACCCGCACCTATCCCGTCAATGGAACGTTCTCGCCGCGGCAGCGGGCGGTCTACGAGGCCGTGCTGCGGGTGCTCGAGCACTCGATCGCGCGCACGACCGCCGGCACGTTGCTCCGCGACTGGAAGCGGGCGGCGCAGCTTGAGATGAACGAGGAGCTCGTGCAACTCGGCCTGCTGACGCCAGAGCAGGTGGCCAAGGACACGCCCGAGGAGCCGGCCTGTCGGAAATACTTCATGCACGGTCTCGGCCATTCGCTCGGCCTGGGGGTGCACGACCTCGCACCGCCTAATGGTCCGCTCGCGCCCGGCTGGGTGGTGACGGTGGAGCCCGGGATCTACATCCCGGAGGAGGGAATCGGCATCCGCCTCGAGAACGACATCCTCGTCACGGAAGCAGGGCCGGTTGATCTCTGCGC
>JBBAVO010000147.1:3306-7055 GCA_040397635.1 Pirellulales bacterium | reverse complement strand
GAGCGGGTGCTCGAGGCACTCAAGTTCGCGCCGCTGGAGGCATGCACGGTCCGGGAGGTGAAGGGCTTCGGCAGGCAGAAGAGCTACCTCGACCAGTACGGCGAGAGCGACTACGCGCTGGCCTTTCTGCCGAAGGTTGAGATTCAACTGTGGGTGGACGACGCCAGGGTTGACGAGGTGGTGGATCGCATCGCCGAGGTGGCTCGCACCGGCCGAATGGGCGACGGCAAGATCTTTGTGCTCCCGGCGGCCGAATGGGGAATGGCCTGACAAGTGGCGTCGACTTTTCCGGACGTGCCGTCTGGGCAATCTGCTTCGCGGGCCGCCGGTTTCGCTGGCTGATGCCAGCGGGAAAACCCCGCTTTTTCCCCGGAACAACGGGGATGATTTCACGGTGGACGACCGCTGTGGAGGGGAATCCGGCAACAGACTACACTCCCGGCTCGTGTTCCCAGCCCCCCCAACGACAGGCTTTGGCCCATGGCTTTCAGCATTTCAGTCCTCGCGTCGCTGCCCCGATACGCCGTTGGCGGCTGGTTGCTGCTCGCCGCATCGGTCACGCCTGTCTTGGCTCAACTGCCAGCCCAGCGGCTCGAACAACTAGCCAACGAGGCCCTGCAGGCAACGGAAACCTTCCGTCCAGCCGGCGACGCCACCCTGGAATCGGCGGCCGCAGGCCTGCGGCAGGCGCTCGTGCCGCTCGACACCCTCCTCAACCGCAGCAAGAGCGGATCGGCCTGGCGGACCTACCTCGACTGGCCCGCCCTTCAGTCGCAGGCCGCCTCCGGAATGGCTGCCGATCCCGCCACGCTGCGGCGGCTGGAAGAGCTTTTCAACGCCACCGAAACCGGTCTCGATATGCCCGAGTTCGTGCGGGTCCGAAAGGCAGTCAGCAGGTATGCCGAAGTGGCTGATGCCGCCCGCGGCAACGGCGCCAACCGCATGAGCCAGCGGCTCGGCGCGCTGGCTTCGTCGTTGTTTTCGGCCTCCGCGACGGGATCGGCCGAAAGCCTCGCGCCGGTGCCGCCGATCCTGGAGCGGCTGGCGGAGGCAGGCCAGGCCCCCGCTGTCGTGGCCGCGGTTCGCGGTGCCAACGCCCGCCCGAACCTTCTCCTCGAAGTGCACGAGAGCCTGCTCGCGCAGGCTGTGAATCGTCCCATCGATCAGATGATGCCGGTGGACGAGGTCGTGCTGGGCACCAGGGTCCGCGGGAACGGCCACACCCGCGGCAACGTGCGGCTCGACTTCGTGCCGTCGTCCGATCGGGCCGCCTTCGATCTGGTGTTCGCCGCCACCAACGTCGCCAATACCCGCGGCTCGCAAGGGCCCGTGACGGTCAACAGCCGCGGCGTGACCAGCCTCGGCGCGCGGCGACGGTTCTTCCTCGACGAATACTCCGCCAGCGCCTCTCCCGTGCAGGCTTCTGCCTCGACGGATACGACCGTCACCGGCATGGCAATCAACTCGCGGTTCGGGAAGCGGCTGATCAAGAAGATCGCCAATCGCAAGATGGCCGAGACCATGCCGCAGGCCGAGGCGATCGCCGAGGGCCGGGCCCGGGATCGGCTCAGGAAGCAGTTTCAGGAGCAGACGGAGCCTGCCCTCGCGCAGTTCCGCGATCAGTTCCAGGAGAAGGTGCGTGGTCCGCTGGAGAAGCAGGGCCTCTATCCCGAGATGCTCCACATGAACACGACCGACACGACGCTGGCCATCACGGCCCGCAAGGCGACCGCCAGCCAACTGGCCGCGGCGAGCCTGCCGCCGGCCTCCGCCGCCGGCAATCTGATCTCGGCCCGCGTGCACGAGACGGCGATCAACAACATGCTCGAGGAAAAGCTGGGCGGCCGTGTGATCACGCAGGCCGACGCCGATCGCATGGCCCGCGAAGGCAAGGCCAAGATGCCCGATTCGCTCGGGAGCGATCCCGATCAGAAGCCGTGGGCGGTCACCTTCGCGAAGCAGCGGCCTGTCACGGTGGCGGTCGATGATGGCCGCGTGAAGGTGATGGTGCGGGGCGACAAATTCGTGTCGGGTGACCGCAGCTTCCCGGGCATGGACATCTGGGCCACCTACGCGATCGCGACATCCTCGCAGGGGCTGCATCTCGTCCGCGAGGGTGACGTCCAGATCTACCCGCCAGGATTCAAGCCGGGTGGTCGCGAGAAGCTCTCGATGGCGGAGACATCGCTGCGGCGGATCCTGCAGAAGCGGTTCGACAAGCTCTGGAAGCAGGTGATCGACATCCCCGATCTGCCGTTGCAGGGAGAACTGGCGTCTGCCGGCCCGCTGTCGATGAAGCAACTCGTCGCGCGGAAGGATGGCTGGATGGTGGCCGGTTGGCGTCGCCGTGATGCCGGCAACTGCTCCATCGAGCGGTCGATTGAGGCGGTTCCGGGGGAAACCATCATCCGTGAGGAGATCGTTCCCGGCGCTGCGGTGCCCGCGGAGATCCTGTCCGGGGTCGTCGTGCCAGCCGACCCGCGGCTGGCGGTCGTGCGGTAGGAAGGCTCCGGCATGAACGACGACCTCGTGCGGGCAATCGATCTGGCCATCGACGACAAGTGGGACGAGGCCCACGAGATCGCGCAGCGTGATGAGTCGGACGCCACTGCCCAGTGGATCCACGCTGTGTTGCACAAGATCGAGGGGGACCTCGTCAACAGCCGCTATTGGTATCGCCAGGCGGGCCGGCTCGACTGGGTGGACAAGGAGCCGCTCGACGAGCTGCGGTCGATCCGCGAGACGCTCACGGGCTGAATAGAGGGACGGGAGCAGCACGGTTCGGCACGGAAGGGCTGCACCCCGTGGCGGCAAGTTTTCAACTTGTCCGTGGCTCTGATGCGTATTCCACAAGTTAAAAACTCGTGGCCACGGGTCGAACCGTGCTGCTCCCGTCCCTATTTTTCTTTTCCCACGACGGGTGCGAAGGGGCGGATCCAGATCGAGCGGAACTGCACCGGATTGCCGTGGTCCTGCAGCGAGATCGGCAGGGCGTCGGGATGGGCCTTGTATAAGGTTGGTTCGAGCCACGACGTGGGGCCGTTGATGACGGTGTCGGAATGGATCGCAATGCCGTTGTGCAGCACGCTCACCCGGCCGGGCTTCGCAAGCGAGCCATCGGCGTGGAATCGCGGCCGCGTGAACAGGATGTCGTAGGTCTGCCACTCGCCTGGCTTGCGGCAGGCATTCACCGCCGGCGGCTGCTGCTTGTAGAGGGCACCGCACTGGCCATCGGGGTAGGTGAGGGGTCCGTCGGTGCTGTCTTCAAACGAATCGAGCACCTGGATCTCGTACTGTCCCATCAGAAACACGCCCGAGTTGCCGCGTCCTTGTCCCTTGCCTGTGGCGGGCGTCGGCATCCGAAATTCGAGGTGCAGCTGGCAGTCGCCGAAACCCTGCTTGGTCCGGATGGTCCCCTCGCCGATTGTGGCGACGCCATCGGCCACCGACCACTTTTCACCGCCCACCCAGGAGTCGAGGCTCTTGCCATCGAAAAGCACGATCGCGTCGCCAGGCACGGGAGCGGGCGTGGACGGTGCCGGACCCGGATCGACGACCCGCGGCCGCGGCCACTCGATCGGCATCCGCCACTCACCGCTGGCATGCTTCTCGCCCCGCAGCTGCAGGCGACGCGAACGGATCGATTCCGTGATCGCCCGCGCTTTGGCCTCTGCTTCGCCGATCGGCAGCCCCGCAGCCACTCCCGGGCGGAGGTGCCCAGCCGCGGCGAGATAGGCATCGCGAAGCAG
>JBBAVO010000147.1:0-3206 GCA_040397635.1 Pirellulales bacterium | reverse complement strand
TCGAGCACCGCATCGTAGTCGGCCGTCCCGGCCGGGCCCGGCTTGTCGGACCGCTTGTCATAGACCGGCGGCGTGACGTGAATGATCTTCGCACCGGCCTTCTCGACGGTGGCGTGCAGTTTTTCCATGCCGGCTTTGAACTTCGCGAACCGGCCCTCGTCGAGCGGCTGATAGATGCCGCAATTCATGCCATAGCAGGCGATGACGAGATCGGGCCGCGTGACGCGGAGCACGCGGTCGAGACGCTCGGCCAGGTCAGGCCGCGGAAACTTTCCGTCGGCATGCCCCTCCTCCGAGAGTCCCGACACGGTCTCGCTCGACAGGCCGACATCGATGACCTCGGCCGTCATGCCCTGGGACTCCATCCATGCGTTCACAATGGCAACCCAGCGGCCGCCGTAGGTGATCGAGTCGCCAAGCACGACAATCCGTCGCGCCTGCTCGACGAGATGGCGGGCGGGCGTGGCCGGTTCTGCACCGACTCCCCGGTGCGGAAGCAGGCAGAGGGCTGCGGTTGCGAGGCCGGCGGCTGTCACGGCACCCATCCATCGTGGCATGCGGGTCGTGCACGGACTGGATACAAGCCGGGGCGGCTGCATCAGGCCTGTCAGGCTTGTCGGATTCGTCAGATTCGTCGAATTCTTCATGGAACAATCTCCTTTGGTGTTGTCACGCCGGCGGCTGTCGGTGCAGGTCGGCTCTCACCGGTGTCGAATGTCAGAATGTCGTCGTATTCGCGGCGTTCCCAGGCCACGATCTCGCCCGTCTCTTCAGGATCGAGAACCGGGAAAACATACACCGGCGTGATGGTCACGGCGAATTCGGTCGGGGGAGCGTCGCCGGCGTCGCCGTTGCCCTCGGTGGCCGCCTTTCGACGCACGTCAACCTCGACGTGGCCGTAATGCTTGCCGCCCGCCTCCAGCACGTTGCCGTTCCAGTGCTCGGGAGCGTGGTCGTGGGCGATGAAGATCTGGCGGTCGTTCACGACGCCCTCTTCCGGCCCCCGCAGGCTGTCGCCGCCGATACCGACATCGTAATAGTGCACTCCTTCCACGATCGAGTGCTCGTACATGCCATCGTGTCCTGAGAACACGGCCCGCACGCCATGCTTCCGAAAAAGGGCCGCCAGGGCCCGGAGCGGCTGTCCGGAGTGCTCGTCCAAACCAGGCCCCTTGCCGGGAGCCCGACCGTGGGAGCCGGCCGAGAACGGAGCGTGGTGAAACTGCACGAAGATGATCGCACCGCGGCGTTGGGCTTCGACCAGTTCCCGCTCCAGCCACGCGTGCTGTTCCGAGCTCTCGGCGTAGTCGGGGATGTGCATCGCCTTGCCGCTGTCGAGCAGGTGGTTGGTGTCGCTGTCGGTGCCGTCGGTGCCGCCATTGGTCGAATCGAGCGTGAGCAGCGTGACGGGTCCGAAGTCAACGCGGTGGTAGCGGCCTACGTGCCGCTTGTCAGTCGCCCCGTTGTCGGGGTGTTCGAAGTAGGTCAGGAATTTCCGCGACCCGAGCAACGACGCCGGACCGGAGTGGCCGCCGAGATCGGCGAGCAGGTCGGTCGAGGATGGGCCGCCGCACATCTCGTTGTCGCCGAGCGCTGCCACGATCGGCACTCGTGAGGCGAGGCTGCCGAAGATGCCGGCGTTGTGACGCCAGAACTCGTCCCAGTCCCTCTGCTCGCCGCCGTTGGCCACCAGGTCGCCGACCACACTGGCCAGCACCGGGTTGCCCGCACGGAGGCTTTCGGCGGCCCGGCTGGCGATGAGTGCGAGGTTCATCCGGTAGCCGGTCGATTCGTCTGCCAGGTATTGGTCGCGGATCCAGCGGGGCCGCGGCCCACCGGGCATCGAGATCGAGGAGGGCCAGTCAACGCGGCTATCGTGCGATTCGGGCTGCGCGTCGCTGTCGGCATAAAAGAAGAGCCGCACGCCGCCCCCCTTGCCGACCTCACCGGGCCGCGGGGACGTGGTCAGGATCGCCTTGATCGTCTCGCCGTCCTGTTCAACGCTGTAGGGATAGCTCGTCGCCGGCGACAGGCCGGTGACGCGGATCGAATGCAGAGAGGGCGGCTTCGGATACCGGTGCTCGGCTGCCTCGGCCCCCTGATAGTCGAGTTCGGCGCAGAGAGTGGGTTTCGACGCCAATGTTCTTCCATCGATCGTCAGCCGGCCCGCATCCGCCGACTGTGAAAACCAACGGATCGTCATCGCGTCGGCAGCGGGGTTCTGCAGATACGGCCGCACGCGAAACGCGGTCTGCGGCTCGGCCTGTTCAGCCGCCATCAGCAGGCTCGTCGCCCAGCCGAGCACGATCAGCAGGCAGTAGCGGGCAGCCATGAAATGTTTCCGAAAACCTGAAGAAAAAAAGTGACGGTCACCTTTTTTCCGGAGTCGTCGCAGCGGTCGGCTTGGCCCCTTCCCGGATCGCGAAGAGGTGGCTCTTGTTGGCGATGTAGAGCGTGTCTCCCGCGATGATTGGCGTCGAGTAGACGCTGTTGCCCATGTTGATCTCGCCGAGCAGGTCCTTCTCCTTCGACAGCGTGAAAATCGAAATGTCGCCGTCCTCGTCGCCGATGTAGACCTTGCCGTCGGCGATCAGGGGCGAACCCCAGCTGGCGGCGAGCATGTCGTGCGTCCAGTGTGGCTTGCCCGTCTTGAGATCGAGGCAGTGAAACAGGCCGCTGAAGTCGGCGACGAAGAGCAGCCCATCCTGGATCGCCACCGTGCCGCAGGTGCGGTGCATCGTCTCCTCGAAGTCGAGTTTGCCGTTGCCGTCAGCATCGAAGCCGGGATAGTGCCAGAGTGCGGCGGAGTTGGGATTGGGCCGCGCGACCTCGCCCTGCTCCTTGATGACCGCCTGATTGCGACGGTGGGGCAGGGGGGTGTTGGGGTCCTTGAGGCTGACGGCGAGTTCCGGGCTCGTGTCGCCGCGCTTCGTCGGATCGATGCACCAGAGGTGCCCGACGCCCTCGCCGTGCTCCGGATCCTCGCCGACGGCGATGTAGACGAGCCCTTCGTGAATCACGGGCGTGCCGATGATGTGGTTGCGGTCGGCGCGGCCGCCGAGCGTGTATTTCGATTCCTTCGGGTTGCAGTCGAATTTCCAGAGGAGCTTCGCCTTGCCGTTCTCACCCCGCGCATCGAACGAATAGAGCCAGCCGTCGCCGCCGCCGAAGAGCACCTGCGGCACGCCGCCGAGTTCTGCATACGA
>JBBAVO010000146.1:2726-7061 GCA_040397635.1 Pirellulales bacterium | reverse complement strand
CAGACTGGAGAACAGCCGTGAAATCGATCGAAGTACGGGTGCCGCACACGCTTGAGCGAGACGAAGTCCGCCGCCGGCTGGACACCGCGCTCGTGAAGGCTCGGGATGAATATGCCGCGGTTGTCGGTGACATCGAGGCTGCGTGGGAGGGAGATGACCGCCTCCGCGTGCTGCTGACCGTCAGCGGCATGAAGTTCGACGGCACGGTTGACATCATGGTCGAAGAACTCATCGTCGCCCTGCAGGTTCCAGGCATGGCCGCCCTGTTCACCCGCCGCATCCGCGATGGCATCGAGGAGCGTCTGGGAGGATTGATCGGGTCGCAGCAGGTGTAGGGCTCAAACAGCCCCTGCGGCTGTGGCTCGCCGGGATTGGCAGCGGTGGTCGATTGATTCCGGGTGAACTCCATGCACTCCACATCTCCAGCGCGGTGCCTCTTTGGTATGGCTTGGGGTATAGCTTGGGGTATGGCTTGGGGTATGGCTTGGGGTATCGCCTGGGCGATGGCCCTGGTGGCCGCCATCGGTCCGCCTGCGGTCGCGGCCCGTCTGCAGCCCGACGATCCATTCGCCGACGAACTCAACCCGTTCGGCACCGGCAAGACGCCTTCGCGTCCACCAACCGCAGCCGCAGCCCCGACGCCGGTGCCGCCATCGCGTCCGGCCCCCAAGCCAGCTATCAAGTTGCCGCTGCCGTTCCCGGAGGCCACGGTGCCGGGGGAGCCAGCCGCACGCCGGGATCGCACGCTGGGTCGCGAGGCACGGCCGTTTTCCCGTGACAGGGATCGCGCGAAGGATCGCGATGTTGATCGCGACAGCGAACTGGGTGGTCGGGGTGGAGCTGCCCTCGATGCGCCGCCCCGCCGCCGCATGTTCGGCTTCGACGAATCCGAAGAAGAGGAACCGGAACAGCGCGAGCCGACGGAGTCGGAAAAAAAGCTTGTCGAGGCGGAGCGGCTCGAAAAGGAGGGCAAGCTCGAGGAGGCCCGCGACCTGCTCCTCGAGGCTGTCAAGCTCGAGCCCACGCTGACGATCGGACACCTGGCGCTGGGCGTGGTGCTGAGGCGGCTGGGTGATTTCAGAGGCTCGGTGGAGGCTTGCTCGAAGGGGATCGAACTCGATCCGCAGGAGCCGGAGCTCTTTCTGCGGCGTGGCATCTCCTGGTTTCACCTCGGGCTCTACGGCATCGCGCTGGAAGACTTCGAGGAGGCGGCGGGCCTGTCCTACGACGATCCGCGGCCCGAACTCTGGCGGGGGCTCACGCTCATCGAAATCGACCGGCCACTGGAGGCGATCAATGCCTATGCCTCGGCCATCCGCCGGGATCGAACCTTCATGCTTGGCTACCTGAACCGCGGGCTCGCCTATCTGGCCACCAACGAGCCCCACAAGGCGGAGTTCGATTTCAATCAGGCGATTCGCCAGAAGCCGAAGGATCATCGTGCATGGGCTAATCGTGGTGTCGCCCAGGCAAGGCAGGGACGGTATCGCGAAGCGGTCGAATCCTACGAGACCGCGCTGAAGATCAGCCCAAACGACAAGGCCGTGCAGCAGAACCTCGAAGCTGCCCGCCGTATGGCCGGCCGGGAGTCGCCGCAGCGCACCAGGTAACGCGAAGGCCCCTTGCTTTCGCTGCGGGCTTGGATGAAGCCGCGAGCGTGGATGAAAACTGGTTCCCGTCAGGGAGTTGCCGGGGCAAACACCCGCAGCGTATCGCCCTTGATCGTCCACGTGAGGTCGAGCGGTCCGAGGATCGCCGCGAGCAGTTCGTCGCGTGATGCATCCTTGACGGTCGCTCGCACGATTTCTCCCGGGGCGATGCCGCGGCGGGTGAGTGACTCGCGATCGAGGTCGAGCGTCAGTCCCAGTCGGCTCGCGATGGCTGTAAGCAGTTCCTCCAGCGGAGCCGCGACCTGCAGTGAATAGGTGTGCTCTGGCGCCGGCCCTTTCGGCTTGGGAGCCGGACGGCGACCGGGCGGCTTGCCTGCGGCGGGCTTCCCTGTGGTGGGCTTAACCAGTTTCTCGATGGCTGTCGGGGGCGGCAACCCGGCGTCGATGGCGATGATTCTGCCGGAGGGCAGCCGCGCAGGCGTTGGAGCAGCCTGCCAATCGACCCGCAGATCGAACGCGCAAAGAAGCAGATCAAGCCCTTCGGCGAGCGTCAGGTCGGGAAGCGACATCGCCGGCATGTGATCGTGTGGCACGATCGCGACATCCTCGAGCACGATGCCGGCCTTTGTGGCGGCGGCTGCCACGAGGTCGCGGGGCCTGGCTCCCGCGGCCCACTGCCACACCATCGGCGCGTCGAGCACCGACCGCTGATGCGATGGCAGCGAGGCCAGCCGCGCCCTGCGGGCCGCCTCCGCCCGGCTGACCAGGCTGGCCATGCCGCTTGGCACGATCCGGATCGACGAATCGAGCGTCGCCACCTCGCCGCCGGCGACCGCGGCGGCGCGAGCGATCACCTCATGGAGCGGTTCATCCCGGCACTCGAGCCGGATCACGGTGTCGGGATCGAGCCGGCGATCCACCAGCACGGGGATCCCGGCGGTGTGGCCGACCCGGCCAGCCCACTCCCGCAGGCTGACGCCGTTCCAGGTCGCGGTGATGGGGGCATCGAGATCGGCCGGGGCTGCCGGGCACACGGCCCCGATGATGCCCCACCCTATGAAGACCCAGAGGAGGGCGGCGCCGACTGCGAATAGACCGGTGCGGCCGACAGAGATCGCAGCCCAGGAAGACGGCAACGCATCTCGCGCAGTAGGCTCAGCGAAGCACCGGGACGACGCGGGCACAAGCACGGACAGACTCCATTACGACGATTTGAGTGACACACTGGAGCATACCGCCGGCGGCGGCAACGACGACAGACGACCATGGCAGCTGAAACAACGATCGTCGTGCTCGGAGCGGGAATCAACGGCGCCGCCATCGCCCGAGAACTCACGCTCTCGGGCGCAGGCGTGATCGTGGTCGATGGCGATGACATCGCCGCCGGCGCCACCGCCTGGTCCACCCGGCTGATCCATGGCGGCCTGCGGTATCTGGAATACGGCGAGATTGGACTGGTCAGTGAAAGCCTTGCCGAACGCAACCGGCTCGTGCGACTGGCCCCGCATCTGGTCCGCCGGCTCCCCTTCTACCTTCCGGTGCAGGGTCGCTGGGGCGGATTGTGGGCAGCCGCGGCGCGGCTGGTCGGCTGCGAGTCGCTGGCCCGCGCATGGCAGGGGCGGCATGGGCGGGGAAGCTGGACGGTCGGAATCGGGCTCTCGCTCTACGACCTGCTCGCAGCCGGCGCGGGCTGGCCGCGGCATCGCATGGTGCGGGCGGGCAGCAGTTGCATGCCGCTGATCGACGACCGCGCCTTTCCATTCGCCGGGCTCTATGACGATGCGCAGCTGCTCTTTCCCGAACGGTTCACGGTGGAACTGCTCGTGGACGCCCGCGAGATCGCCGCGGCCGCGGGCACGCGGTTCGAGGTGGCCACGCACCGCGAGGTGCAGTTCGGCCACGACGGCGTGCTCCGGGTTGGCCCATCGGCGGCCAGCGGTCCGTTCGAGGTCAGGCCCGACGCGATCATCAACGCCACCGGCGCCTGGGTGGACCGCACGCTCGTCGCGTTGTTTCCGGGCGACGCGGCCGCCTCCGGCCGCCGGCTGATGGGCGGCACGAAGGGCAGCCACCTCGTGGTGCGGTGCCCTTCGCTGCGGGCTGCGCTCACCGACTACGGCGTGTATGCCGAGGCCGCAGACGGCCGGCCCGTGTTCGTGCTTCCCTTCGGGCCCGAACTCGTGCTCGTGGGCACGACCGACATTCCCTTCAGCGGTGATCCGGCGGAGGCCCGTACCGACGAGGCGGAGATCGGCTACCTGCTCGCGGCGGTGACGCGACTCTTTCCGACGGTGGCACTCCGGCGCGATAACGTGCAGCAGCACTACTGCGGCGTGCGGCCGCTGCCGTTTGTGTCTGGCGATGCCCGGTCCCCTGCGGGAGTTACCCGTCGCCATCTGATCGTCCGTCATGACGATGCAACGCTTCCGCTGTGGTCGATCGTGGGCGGCAAGCTCACCACCTGCCGCAGCCTGGCAGAGACTGTCGCCGCCACGGTGCTCACGGCGGTCGGCCTGCCTGTGCGGGGCACATCGCGGGAGCGACCGCTGCCGGGGGCGTGTGAGGGGGCCTCGCGAGACGCGGTCGTGTCGGCATGCCGCGACCTCGCGGAGCAGGCGGGCGTGCCTCGGGCCGATGCCGCCGCGGTTGCGGACCAGACCGTCGGCCTGTTTGGATCACGGGCGGCGGCGATCTGGCAGAGCGGCCGCGGTCCGGCTGCGCCGCT
>JBBAVO010000146.1:0-2626 GCA_040397635.1 Pirellulales bacterium | reverse complement strand
GGCGGTCCGGCTGCGCTTGGCGGTCTGATTCGCGGGGTTGGCCTGCCACGGGCAGCGGTGGGATTCTGCGTCCGCGAGGAGTGGGCCACGTCGCTCGACGATCTGATGGAGCGGCGACTGATGCTGTCGTTTCACGAACAACTCAGTCGCGAGTCGATCGCCGACGTGGCGGAGTCGCTGGCCGCCGCCGGTGTCCTGCCGTCGGATCGAGTGGCCGCGGCTGTGGATGGATACGTGGCGAGACTCGAAGAACGGTATGGCCGGCGGGTGCCCCGCGCGAGCGACGGCCCAGGCCCTGTCGGTGGAACGTAACAAGGAGCGGAACGATGACCGCCATAGAATCAGTCAAGACATGCATTCTTGCGGTCGATCAGGGAACCACGTCGAGCCGGGCGATCCTGTTCGACCGCCGTGGGGTTCCGCTGGCGACGGCGCAGGAGGAGTTTCCCCAATTCACGCGAACACAGCCCGTTGGTGCCGCCACTGAAGACGTGGCGATCGTCGAACACGACCCGGAAGACATCTGGCGGTCGCAGCTCTCCTGTGCCCGACGCGTGCTTGAGTCGAGCGGCACGTCCGCTGATCGGGTGGCCGCCATCGGTATCACCAACCAGCGGGAGACGACGATCCTTTGGGATCGCATCACCGGCCGGCCCGTCGCGCCGGCGATCGTCTGGCAGAGTCGAGTGTCGGCGTCCATCTGCGGCCGCCTGCGGGCAGAGGGCATCGAAGACGACGTCCGTCGTCGCACCGGCCTGCTGCTCGACCCGTATTTTTCAGCCACGAAGATCATGCACCTGCTGGAGACGATGCCGGGGCTGCGGTCGCGGTGCGAAGCCGGCGAGATCCTCTTCGGCACGGTCGATACGTTCCTGATCTGGCGGCTCACCGGCGGCCGTGTGCATGCCACGGACGTCACGAACGCCAGCCGCACGCTCCTCTTCGACATCCACCGGCTCGACTGGAGCGACGAACTCTGCCGCCTGTTCGACGTGCCGCGGGCGATCCTGCCGGAGGTGCGGGCGTCGAGCGGCTCGTTCGGCGAGACCGATGCCGAGTGGCTGGGCGCGTCAATCCCGATCGCGGGATGCGCTGGCGATCAGCAGGCGGCGGCGTTTGGGCAGGGCTGCCTGCGGGCGGGCGATGCGAAAACCACGTACGGTACTGGGGCGTTTCTATTGTTCGCAACCGGGCACGAGCCGGTGGCCAGCCGCCATGGCCTGCTCACCACGCCGGGCTGCACGTTCGCGGACGGCCGGTCGCCGACCGCTCCCGCCCCCGACTATTTTTTGGAGGGATCGGTGTTCGTGGCGGGCAGTCTGGTCGGCTGGCTCCGTGACGGGCTGGGGATGATCGGGCAGGCCAGCGAGATCGAGCCGCTGGCGCGGAGCGTGGCCGACAGCGGCGGCGTGATGCTCGTGCCCGCGCTCACGGGGCTCGGCGCGCCCCACTGGGATCCCTTTGCGCGGGGGCTCATGATCGGGATCTCGCGGGCCACTGGCAGGGGCCACATCGCCCGCGCGGCGCTCGAGTCGATTGCTCTGTCGGTGGCCGACGTCGTCGGCTGCATGCAGCAGGATGCGGGTGTGCGGCTGGGACGCCTGCGGGTCGATGGCGGTGCGAGCAGCAATGATCTGCTCATGCAGATGCAGGCGGACGTGCTCGGCCTGCCTGTGGAACGACCAGCCGTGCTCGAGACGACGAGCCTGGGGGCGGCACTCCTGGCCGGCATGGCAACGGGGTTCTTTCCCGATCATGCCGCGGTTGCGGAGGCGCAACGCGTGGAGCGGGTTTTCGAGCCGCAGATGGCAGAAGACGCCCGGAAGCGGCTGCTCGCCCGCTGGAGGAACGCCGTCGAGCGGTCTCGCGGGTGGGCTCAGCCGGGGTGACGATCAGCGGACCACAGGGCCGTTGGCCGGCCGGCGATTCTCGGCGACCGTCGCACCGGCCGTATACCGCTGCGGATTCGCAGCGAAGGCGTCGCGGGTTTCGGTGGAGGAGAAGAGGTAGGTCCGCGACTGATAGGTGACCCCGTAGCGACGCTGGCCCGGAGTGCTTTTCCCGACGTCGAATGCCAGGACGGGATCGTCGCCGGAGAGGGCGGGGGCATAGCGGTCAGGATCGGCCAGAAACGCCTTCTGCTGTTCGGCGCTCGCGAAGAGATAGGTTCGGCCGCGATGCCGCGCTCCCCACTGGGCACGCCCCTCGACCCATGCTCCGCGTTCGGCGAGCGTGACCGGGCAGTAGCCCTCCAGACCGACAGGCATGGAGCCGTAGGTGTCGGGCTCGGCCGGGGCGACCGGAGCGGCAGGGGCTTGAGTGGATGCGCTGGCCGTGGCGTTCTCGCTGCTCGGGGTCGGCTTCGCTGCCGCAGGCTTCGAGAACAGACTGAACGGCTTCTGGAGGGCCGCGAGTAGCGACGAGGTGGCAGACGGCTTCTGCGGCTTGGTCTCGGCGAGGGGAGTGGCGGAGCCATCGGCAGTCGGCTGCTCCGCGGTGGCGGGCCGGGGGTCTGTCGGGGCCGGTTGGGCGGCGACAGCCTGTCCATCTGCGAGCGACTGTGTGCCTGACGCCGTGGCGATGCCGGATGCACTGGCAGCGGGTATCGCCGCCACGGCAGCCTCCG
>JBBAVO010000145.1:0-7089 GCA_040397635.1 Pirellulales bacterium | reverse complement strand
CGGTGATCGCGACACCGTCGGCGTAGGCAGGAAGATCGTCGCCGTCGAGCCACGGTAGAAAGTTGCGAACGTATCGAAACCGCTGATCCCGGGCCGATCGGCCGCAGCCCGGCAGATCGTCCATCCGGTCGCGGGCGGCGATCACGACGTCGCGGGGCTTGGCGGATGGCCCCAGCACCGACCGGCCCTCCATGCCGTTTGGAATGGCGATGCCGGCCAACTGGAGCACGGTCGGCCCGAGATCCATGAGGCTGACGAGGCTGTTCGTCTGGCCGCGGGTCGTGTGGCTGTCGGGTAGGGCGGCCCTCGCAGCGAACCGCTCAGGCACGTGGACCAACAGTGGCACGCGCAAGCCGTGTTCGGTGAGCGACCGCTTGCCGTGGGGAATGCCCTCGCCGTGATCGCTCCAGAAGAAGACGATCGTGTCGTCCGCAAGGCCGTCCGCCTCGAGTTCGGCGAGGATACGGCCGACGTTCGCGTCGAGGGCCGCAGCGAGTTCCATCCGTTGAGCGAGTGACCGCCTGATGCCCGGAGTGTCGGGGTAATAGGGAGGCACGGCGACATCGGCCGCCTCGCGGCGTGCCTCTGGGGGCAGCATCCGGCGCACCTCAGTGGGTTTGTCGCCGAACAACCCTGACTCGTGCGTGGCATTCAGATTGAAGACGGCGAAGAACGGCGTCGTACGATCCGGCCGGTTTCGCCAGTGGGCCTTGCCGCTCGACTCGTTCCAGCCAGCGTCGAATGACCGGTCGAGGTTGTAGTCGGGCTTGGCGTTGTTCGTGCAGAAATAGCCCGCATCCCGGAGCAACTTCGGAAACCCCATGACATGGGGTGGCGGGGTCGCCTTGCACCGCATGGGCAGACTGCCGAGCGTGGTCGGCATGATGCCCGTGATGATCGCGCTGCGGGACGGGGCGCAGACAGGCGCTGAGGAAAATGCGGCGTCGAACCGCAGGCCACCGCTGGCGAGGCGGTCGAGATGTGGCGTATAGGCCGTGCCGCCGTAGCAGCCGATCGTCGCGGCCGAGATGTCCTCGGCCGAGATCCAGAGGATGTTCGGGCGGTCGGCCGCCGCGGCGTGCAGTCCGCCCACGACGGCGAACCATGCGGTCAGGATGATCATTCGCAACGTCATGGCATGATTCTATGCGAAGTGGGCGATGGCCCCAACCCGACTGGATCGACCTCAGCATGTGTCAACGCCGAGGGCGGCGGTGCAGCTGCATCAGTTCCGGCAGGTGTTCCGGACCGCACTCCACCACGTCGAGCGGACCGTGGCGACGCCTCGTCCACGACCGGCGATCTTCCGCCACGAGCCAGAACGCCGCCTTGGGATGGAGCGTCGCAAAGGATTGCATCGCCGTGGGATCGAACCGCGCCGCCCGCCACTTGCACTCGATCGCGACGGGGGGCCTGCCGCGGGCGGTCCAGACGAAATCGACCTCGTGCTTCTGCTTGTCGCGCCAGTAGTGAATCTCCTCCGGCTCCGCTTCGAACAGGAGTTCGTCGAGCACCAGATGCTCGAAAAGCAGCCCCTTGTCATCGGCTCGAAGCGAGTCGATCGACCGCGCATGGCAAACGAAGCCCGTGTCGAATGCATACACCTTCGGCATGGCAACGATCTCGCGGGTGGGATTCGTGGCGAACGGCCGCAGGACGTGGACCACTCCGGTCGCGGAGAAAATGTCGAGATAATTGGCGAGCGTCTGTCGGCTCGCCTCGCAGGCGGCGGTGAACTTGGTCAGTTCGCAGAGACCGCCACTCTGGCCCCAGAGCAGTTCGAGAAAACGGAGAAACGAATAGCGTTTGCCGACCTTGAACAGTTCGAGGATGTCGCGTGCCCAGAACGCCTCTGTCCACTCCGAAAAATCACGCGAGGGAAGGCCAGAGGCCGTAAGCTGCTCGGGCAGCCCGCCGTGCAACAGTCGGCGGTCGAGAGAGCCGATGCCGAAGGCCGGCAGTTCGCGATGCAACACCGGCAGCAGGCGGACGGTCCGCTTGCGGCCCGCGAGCGTGTCGCGAAACCGGGCACTGGCCCCGAGCATCGACGACCCAGTCGCCAGCACGTGTACGTCTGGGAAATGATCGGCGGCAATCTTCAAGAGCGTCGATGGGTCGGCAAGACGATGAATCTCGTCGAGGACGATCCTCCGGCCGCGATGCCGCCGCAGAAAGGCCTCGGTGTCATCGGCGTCCCGACGGACGCTCGGCAGATCGCAGTCGAAGTAATCGATTCCGGGGAGCGACCGAACGAGCGTGGTCTTGCCGAGCCGGCGTGGCCCCGCCAGCCAGACGACTCGCCGCTCCCGCCAGTCCCGTTCGATTCGGTCCCGCCAATCCGGCCGGTCGACGGCGTCGCTCGCCTGCTTGATCATCGCCTTCTCCTGTAAGCACGATAGCGTTTGGGATTACCAAACGCAAACGCTCCGCGGCCTCGCGACGGCGGTGTCCGAAAATGCTGGTATGCTGGGAAAAGAGGCGTTGACGGCGTCTGGTCTCGGCCAGTCCGTCGCGGCCCGCATACGAGGGAGAAGAATCGTGACTGGCGTGAAAACGTGGGCGGTCGCGGTGACGATCACGGTTCTGACCTTGGTCGGTCGCGCGACCACGGCGGCTGACCAGAGCGACTCCCCGGAGGCGGCCCCGGCCGCCGTTCCGCGAGGGTCGCTGGTCATCGTCGGTGGATCGGAGCGGTTTCGAGATCGAGAACTTTGGGACGCGATCGTGGAACTCGCCGGCGGAGAAGGGGCGAAGATCGCGATCTTCCCCACGGCCGGCGGGAAGGATCCCAGCAAGTCGTGCGCCCAGGTCATCAAGGCCTTCACCCGCGCGGGCGCCGAGCCGATGGTGGTGCCGGTGGCCTGGGGCGAGGCCGACCGGAGCGTCCATGAGGCGGTCGCGGATCCCGACCTCGTGAAGATCGTCCGGAACGCATCGGGCGTTTATTTCGTCGGCGGCTCCCAGGGCAGGATCGCCGATGCGATGCTCGATGAGGAGGGCCGCGACACACCCATGCTCGCTGCGATTCGCGACCTCTACCATGACGGCGGCGTGATCGCGGGGACGAGCGCCGGGGCGGCCATCATGGGGCAGGTGATGTACCGCGACGCCCCGTCGCCGCTGCAGATCCTCAGGCACGGCGTCCACTACGGCGAGGAACTCGACCGCGGTCTGGGCTTTCTCAGCCCGTCGTGGTTCGTGGAACAGCACTGTCTGGTCCGCGGCCGCTTTGCCCGCGCCATCGTGGCCATGCGTTCGCAGGGGATTCCATACGGCCTCGGCGTCGATGAGAACACTGCACTGGTCGTCCGCCGCGGCCGCGACGCGACCGTCATCGGCTACAAGGGCGTGCTCATCCTCGATGCGTCGGCCGCCGGCTCCGATCCTGAAGTCGAGGGCTTCAACGTGCAGAACGTGAAGCTCAGCTACCTCGACCGGGGCGACTCCATCGATCTCACGACGCTCGCAGTCACGCCCGCCGTCGAGAAATCCGATGAGATCCTGCTCGACCCCAACGCCGCAGACTTCGATCCCTACTACGACCACCGCATGTTCTATACCGACATCCTGGGCAACGCGACCGTGGCCGATCTCCTCGGGCGGCTGATCGACAACGAGGAAGACGAGGCGATCGGCCTGGCCTTCAACGGCTTGGACGCTCGGGAACAGCCGTCCGATGGCTTTGAGTTCCGGTTCTATCGCGGGCCCGACAGCAGGGGATGGTATACGGAGAGCTTCGGCGGCGAGGACTACACGGTTCTGGGCATTCATCTCGACATTCGCCCGATCAGCATCGCGGGGCCGCTCTACGGCGACCGCCGTGGTCAGGCGTCAAAGCCGCAGCCCGAGGCCGCCCCCGAAGGTGACACGCCGTCCGTCGGCGACGAAGGCGAGTTGAGCGACTGACATCCCCTTGAAAGGTTTCATCATGCTTGTTTTCCAGTGCCGGCCCCGCTTCAGCGTGTCGGATCTCTTTGTGCTGGCAGTGGTCATGTCTGTGGCCGGTGCGTCCGCCCTGTCGGTCGCTGAGGAACCGAAGCCCGATACTGCAACGCTGCTGGCTACGGAGACGGAAGCGCTGCGTGGCGTGCTCACGCGGGAGCAGCAGGCTGCATACACGCCCCAGAAGGTGCTGGATAACCTCCTCGCGGGCAATCGTCGCTTCGTGGCGAACGACCTCACACAGCGGAACCACTCGCGGCGGATTCGCGAGGCCTACGAAGGCCAGTTTCCGAAGGCGGTGATCCTCTCCTGCCTCGACAGTCGCATCCCCGTGGAGGACGTCTTCGATCTCGGCATCGGTGACATCTTCGTGGCCCGTGTCGCCGGGAACTTCGTCAACGAGGACATTCTCGGCAGCATGGAGTTTGGCTGCCATGTTGCGGGGGCGAAGGTGATCATGGTGATCGGGCATACCGAGTGCGGTGCTGTGAAGGCCGCGATTGACGACGTGAAGGTGGGCAACATCACACCCATGCTCGCCAAGATTCGGCCAGCCATCGAGAAGGGCAGGCCATTTGACGGCAAGAAGGGGAGCGACAACCCCGACTATGTGGCCCACATCTGCCGCGAGAACGTGCGACTTGCCGTCGAGACCATCCGTGAACGCAGCGAGATCCTCCGCAAGATGGAGGCCGACGGCTCGATCAAGATCGTCGGTGCCTATTACGATCTCCGCTCCGGTGAAGTGACGCCGTTGCAGATGAGGCCCGAATGACGACGGGGAAGGCTGGCACAGACACGAACAACGGCACCGATCAATCTGGCTGGGCGTGGAGGCTGATTCAATGGAAGGCAGTACGACATGGTTTTTCTGGGCGTTGCTTTCCGCCGTGTTTGCAGCGATGACGGCCATCTTCGCGAAGATCGGCCTCACGGGGGTCGATTCCGATCTTGCGACTCTGGTGCGGACCGGGGTCATCGCGGTGGTTCTGACCGCCTTCGTGGTCGCGACTGGGAAATGGGCAAACCCGATGACACTTCCCGCGAAGACACTGCTTTTTCTGCTGCTCTCGGGCCTTGCAACCGGGGCATCATGGGTCTGCTACTTCAGGGCTTTGAAGATTGGTGACGCCTCGAAGGTGGCCCCGGTCGACAAGTTGAGCCTGTTGCTCGTGGCCGTCTTCGCAGTGCTGTTCCTTCACGAGCGGCCATCGGTTCGTGAATGGCTGGGCAGGTTGAATAATCGGGGACGGGAGCGAATTCCAATCCCTGCCGTGGAATGCCCCGCAGCAAAACTCGCTCCCGTCCCCATTTCCGAGCTACGGCGGCCGATTGGCCGTCGAGGCGACCAGGGAGCCGCCTGTCACCGAACGCGGCTCATCGGGGGCGAAAAGTGCCGCTGAGCGGGGAATTGAGCCTCTTCATCAACGGCTGGCACTGGCGGGGGAAACCTCTCCCGAATCCGAGATTTACGGGCATTTTAATGGCGGGGGCATTTATTTGACACGGTTGGGGCCGGGTGAGAAACTTTCGAGAGGGTACCCCAGCAATCCGTGTTACGGCGTTACGAAAGCCACTTCCATGATTCGCCCCTCGGTCAAGACGCGTTTCCTTGGGCTGGCTGCACTCGCCTGCCTGCCCTTTGGCTCTATCGCCAGCGCTGAAGCGATCCAGTGGGTGACGGTGGGTGATCCGGGGAACACGGCGGACGATACGACCTACGGCGACGTGGCGACTTCGTTCCAGATCATGAAGTACGAGTTCACGAACCAGCAGTACACAGACTTCCTGAACTCCGTGGATGCGGGCGGCATCAATCCGAACTCCGTCTACAACGCGGACATGGGCAACGACATCCGGGGGGGGATCAGTTTCACATCTGGTGCGGCCTCCGGCAGCAAGTACGCCGTGAAGTCAAACATGGGCGACAAGCCGGTGAACTACGTGAGCTGGTTCGACGCGGCACGAGTATCCAACTGGCTCATGAACGGTGCAGGGAGTTCGTCGGACACAGAGGATGGTGCGTATACGCTCGTCGGTGGCCAGACTACCGGCATTGCCCCGGCGGTAAACAACGGTGCGACGTTCTATATCCCGACCGAAGACCAGTGGTACAAGGCGGCCTACTATAAGGGCGGCGACACGAACGCGGGCTACTGGGACTACGCTACGCGGAGCGACACTGCTCCGACGAAGGTGAATGCCACAATCGTAGGCACCGGCACGAGCGGCGGCGTGAGTCCCGTCACGAGCGGCAACTTTGCGAACTACGGCGATCAAGCCGGCTGGAACGACCGAAACGGCAACGTGACGACGGTCGGCACCAATGGTGTGTCGAGTGCTTACGGCGCGTTTGATATGAACGGGAACATCACGGAGTGGAACGACCTGACGGGGTCGGTGGCCGGCTCGAGACGTGGGCTGCGTGGCGGCTATTGGGGTAGTTTCAACGAGGTTTCCTTGCGGTCTTCCTTCAACCAAGACACCGCCGCGTCGGACGAGTCCGACGTCTACGGTTTTCGTCTCGCAAGTCCGGCAAGCAGCCCCTCATCCGTCCCGGAGATCGATCCGAATAGCCTTGGTAGCGTTCTGGCCCTCGTGCTGGGGTCGCTGGGGTTGCTTGAGCGTCGTCGGCTGAAAACAGCCTGACCGGCAACCTCCGCAGGCGTCCGCATCCGGCAGCACGGAGCCGTACGAAACGCCAGAACCCGCGGCCACCACTCGGGTGAGCGCGGGTTCTTCGAGAATCACGCCAGTTCTTGAGACTGGGCCAGACCGACTGCTAGTGGGCAGCACAGGACTGGAACAACCTGCATTTCGCTCGGGAAATGCGCAGGTCTCGCCAGACTGCGACGCGAAATGCGACGCGATTTCGCCTGATAACATCGAGTTGCTCACCCGCGCGGTAGTGCTCGTGGCGGGCATGAGGATTCCGGAGGCGGCGCGGGAGGCAGTGCTGGCGCGGGTGACTGCCGAGCTTGCGAATACCTCAGAACAGCGACCACCGAAGTCCGAGAGGGCAGGGGAGAGCACCGGGCGCTGACGTGGGGCCTCACCCCGCCTCCCGGATGACCTCCTGTCACAGGATGAGTGCGGAATCACGACGACTGGAAATCATCCGTGCAGTGTAGCGCCGACGAAGCCCGC
>JBBAVO010000144.1:4288-7110 GCA_040397635.1 Pirellulales bacterium | reverse complement strand
TCGCAGGAGCCAGCGATCTTCAGCCGGTGGCGGGCGACGAAGGCGTAGAGCCGCTGCCAGATCGGCATCGTGCCCGGCACGTGGAGGACCAGGGCGAGCGGCCAGAGCAGCATGAGCCGCCGGGAGAGATAACGGACCGCGTCGGCACCGCCACGGGCGAGTCCCCGAGAATCGATGACATACATCTGCCGGTGCAGATCCTCCAGAGAAATCTCCGGATAGTCGCGGGCCACAGCCGGGTCGTGGAGCGAGGTGAAGGCGAGCCTGCCGGTGAGATCGAGCCCCCGCAGGATCGCAATTTGGCTCCGACAGAAGCGACACTGCCCGTCGTAGAGCACGGTGTCGCGGGCCGGGTGGTGGCGGGTGGTGATCATCGCTCACCAGTCATGCTACGACGCTGTCAGCAAAAGAACAGCGGGCTACGGCCGGAATCGCGGCTCCGCTGCCAGGGAACCGACCGCCGCCTTGCCGCCACCAGCCGGCAGCGTGCAGAAATGGAGAATCGTCACGGCTCCCGCCGAGATCAGGCTCCACGGAGCCCAATCCGGTGCCGTGAAGACGGCGGGGTCGCCGCGGCCGTCCACCGGCAGGACTACCGCGGAGTCGATGAGCAGCAGTTCCACGCCCGCCACACAGGCGAAGATGCCCGCCGCCAGAAATACGCTCTTCCACATGGCTGCCTGCCCGCCACTGGCGGGAACCGAAGACACCTGATCCGCACACTGCTTCCAGGGGATCTATCGGCCCGTGATAGGCGAGGCCTGCACGGCAGGTGCTCCGAGAGCGACCGTAGCAGTTGCAGCGATTGCGATGGCGGACGAACCGCAACTTCAGCCAGAAATATCTGCCGGTCCGACTCCGGTTTCGGGGGCGTCAGTCGCCGAACGGGGGAGCGGAGGGGCCGTGTTTGAAGCGGGCAACGCGGGCACGCGGCGTTCTGCTTCCGTGCCCGGCACGAGCTGCGGCGTGCCAATGGAGGCCTCGATGATCGTTCGCAGTTCTTCACCGTCGATCACCTCGCACTCGATCAATCGCCTGGTGATCGCTTCGAGCGCGACCCGCCTCGACTCCATGATCCTGCGGACCCGCTCCATGGCGGTATCGATGATGCGGCGAACCTCCTCGTCGATTTCCCGCGCGGTCTGCTCACTGTGGCTTCGGGCTTGGGAGAGGTCACCACCGCTGCCAGCCAGAAACGGCGACCGTCCGCTCTCCCGGTAGGCCACCCTACCCAGCCGGCTCATGCCGTAGTCCATCACCATCGAGCGGGCGATCGCGCTGGCCCGCTCCAGGTCGTTCTGCGCGCCGGTCGAGATATCGGCGTAGACCATCTCCTCGGCGATGGTGCCCGCGAGCAGCACCTCGATGCGGCTTTCCAGTTCCGACTGTGTGAGCAGGTAGCGGTCGTCCTCCGGCCGCTGCATCGTGTAGCCCAGTGCCGCCAGCCCGCGGGGGATGATCGACACCTTGTGGACCGGATCGGTATTGGGCAGCGAGAAGGCGACGAGTGCGTGGGCCGCCTCGTGGTAGGCGACGCGTTTTTTCTCGTCCTCGTGGATGACCCGCTTCTTCTTCTCGAGCCCCGCCGTTACCCGCTCGACACCCTCGTTGAACTCCTGCATGCCGACAGAGGTCTTGTTGTTGCGGGCCGCCAGCAGTGCCGCCTCGTTAACGAGGTTGGCGAGGTCGGCGCCCACGAAGCCCGACGTGATCCGGGCGATCTGTTCGAGATTGACCGCGGGATCGAGCTTCACGTTGGCGACGTGGACCCGCAGGATCTCCTCGCGACCGCGGACGTCGGGCCGATCGACGAGCACGTGTCGGTCGAACCGGCCGGGCCGGAGCAATGCCGGATCGAGTGTTTCAGGACGGTTGGTCGCCGCCAGCACGATCACGCCCGAGTTGCTGCCGAAGCCGTCCATCTCGACGAGCAGCGCGTTGAGCGTCTGTTCCCGTTCGTCGTGGCCACCGACCACGCTCGAGCCGCGTGTCTTGCCGAGCGCGTCGAGTTCGTCGATGAAGATGATGCACGGGGCTTTGGCGGCCGCCTGCTGGAACATGTCGCGGACCCGCGCCGCCCCCACGCCCACGAACATCTCCACGAAGTCGCTGCCCGACAGCCCGAAGAAGGGCACACCCGCCTCGCCGGCGATCGCCTTGGCCAGGAGCGTCTTGCCCGTGCCTGGCGGGCCGACCAGCAGCACACCCTTGGGGATATGGCCTCCGAGCACCTGATATTTTTCCGAGTTGCGTAGGAACTCCACCACCTCCCGAAGTTCCTCGACCGCTTCGTCGATGCCCGCGATGTCGTCGAACGTGATGCCGAGATCCTCCTGGGCATACATCTTGCCGCGGCTGCGTCCGAATGCCATCGGGCTGCCGGCACCGCCGATCCGCCGCATCATCATGAAGAAGACGAGACCGAACAGGCTCGTCAGGAAGAGCATCGGCAGCCAGTTCCGCCAGGGGCTCGGCGCTTCCTCGTAGCGGAAGGGAACGCCTTGCTCCGACAGTTGCCGCATCAGTTGGCTCTCCGAGTTTTCGCTCGGCAGCTTCGCTGTGTGGAACCGCCGCACGGTGCCGCGGCCGTCGGCTGCCCCGACGGGCTTGGCCGCCTGTGGGCCCGAGGCCGGTTCTGTCCGCGGCTTGGCGGCGACGGCAGAGGAATGTTCGCGGACCGTGCCGGATACCTGGAAGGAGCCGATCACGACGTCGCGGAGGTCGCCGTAGCGGGCCGTCTGCCGGCCGTCGGTGCCGGGATGGGAGACGTCGACCCACTCGATGGCGTCTTCATCGAGGTGGTCGCCGGCCTGAGCCGGCCC
>JBBAVO010000144.1:0-4188 GCA_040397635.1 Pirellulales bacterium | reverse complement strand
GCCTGCTTTCCTGACGCTTGGATCAGCCGTTCCAGATCGCTGTAAGACAGTTCGATCTCCGGCGTGACGCCGATCAGGCTCATGGCAAACAGGCCGGCCACACCCGCCGCGATCAGCGACCAGAGCAGATTCGAGCCCCCCATGTTCGGTCGGCGTTCTGCGGGACGCTTGGCGGAGTCGCGTTTCTTGGCCATGGGCGAGGAAATCCCTTTCAAACATGCTGTCGCGGAAAGCGTGGGTACTGCCTCACATCCTATGCGGGGAAAAACCTGGCGACAAACGCAGAGGAAAGTGGAAGTTTCGGCGCTGAACTTCTACACTTTCACGGTCTCCCAACGTGTTGTGCCTCCTGTTGCCATGCCTTCATCACACTGCAGCGCGGCTCCCGACGTCCGTGCCGTGGTCGGCGGGCAGCGTTCCGAACCGCTCCGTGTCGCCGTGCTCGGGTCCACGGGAAGCATCGGCACGAGCACGCTGGACGTGATCGCCGCTTCTCCCGAGCGATTTTCGCCGTTTTTGCTGGCAGCGCATCGCAGTACGCGGAAACTTCTGGACCAGGCGCAGGCCTGTCGTCCCCGCTGGGTGGTGGTCGTCGATCCAGCCGCAGCCGCCGAGATCGGCGCCGGGGCTCTCCCCGAGGGCACGAGCCTGGCGGTCGGCCCGGAGGCCCTCAATGACCTCGTCCGGTCGCCGGAGGTGGACCGGGTGGTGTCGGCGATCGTGGGCGCGGCAGGTCTGCAAAGCACGTGGGCCGCACTGGAGGCCGGCAAGACCGTGGCGCTTGCCAATAAAGAGACGCTCGTGATGGCCGGGCCGCTGGCGATGCGGCTGGCCGAGCGAACCGGCGGCAGGATCGTGCCGGTGGACAGCGAGCACTCGGCCATCCATCAGGCGCTCCGCACAGGTTCGGCCGACGAGGTGACGCGGATCGTGCTCACCGCCAGCGGCGGGCCGTTCCGCACGCGGCCGCGCGAGACGCTGTGTCAGGTCACTCCGGAAGAGGCGCTCAAGCATCCCACCTGGTCGATGGGCCGGAAGATCACGATCGACTCGGCCACGATGATGAACAAGGCACTGGAACTGATCGAGGCGCGGTGGCTCTTCGGCCAGCCGGCAGCGAAACTGGCGGTGCTCATCCATCCGCAGTCGATCGTCCACTCGATGGTGGAGTTTGTGGATGGCTCGGTGATCGCGCAGCTCAGCCCGCCCGACATGCGGCTGCCGATCCAATATGCCCTCTCGTATCCGGAGCGGATCGACAGCCCGACGCGGCGGTTCGATTTTGCGCAGGCCATGACACTCGACTTCGCCCCGCCGGATCCCGATCGTTTTCCGGCCGTGCGGCTGGGGCACGAGGCGGCCGCGCGGGGTGGCACCGCCGGTGCCGTGCTCAACGCCGCCAATGAGGAGGCGGTGCGGGGATTTCTGGACGGCGCGATCAGGTTCACCGACATTGCAGAGGTTTGTGCGCGGGTGCTCGACGAGCACCCCTTTCAGCCCGATCCGTCGCTCGACGATGTCCGTCGACTCGATGCATGGGCCAGGCAGGAGGTCGTGAAGTGGGCATGTGTCTGATGGCGGTGGCGTGTTTCGCCGCAGGAACCTGGTTCGAGTGGATCATCCAGCCGTCGAGTTGGTGGGTGATCATGCAGGTGGCACTCGGCCTGGGGTTCGTGATCTTTGTGCACGAGCTTGGTCACTTCCTCGTGGCAAAGGCCTGCGGCGTGAAGTGCGAGAAGTTTTTTCTCGGCTTCGACGTGGGCGGCATGAAACTGGCCAGCTTCAAGTGGGGCGAAACGGAATACGGCATCGGCGCGTTGCCGCTCGGGGGCTACGTAAAGATGCTCGGCCAGGACGACAATCCTGCCGCTGCCGCCGAGGAGGCCCACCGCGCACGAGCGGCGCTCGAGTCGGGCGACCTGCCTGCGGAGCCGACCTCCGACCCCCATCCCGCCTGGGATCCGCGGAGCTATCCCGCCCAGAGCGTGCCCGAGCGGATGGCGATCATCTCCGCCGGCGTGATCATGAACGTGATCTTCGCGGTGCTGATGGCGTCGTGGGCGCTGGGCCTGGGCGTGCGCGAGATGACCTGCGAGCTTTCGAGCGTGCGGCCCGGCGGCGCGGCCTGGCGGTCCGGCCTGCGGACGGGCGACCAGATCACCGCGATCGGCGGTCGCAAGAACCCGATCTTCACCGACCTTCGCAACGGCGTGACGCTCGGCGATACGGTCAAGGGAGTGGAGTTCACGATCCATCGGCCGGCCGACGACTCGACGCGGACGGTCACGCTCCATCCCGATACCGATCTGGGCGTGCCCACGGTGGGGGTGACGAGCCCATTCTCCGTGACGCTGCCGGCCGATCTGGCCGACGGGCTGCCGGGCTCCGCGGGGAAGGCCGTGCCGCCGCTGGAGGCGGGAGACACGATCCGCGGCGTCGATGGCACGCCGGTGAAGACCTACGCCGAACTGATCACGGCCCTGTCGCGGCAGCCCTACAAGGCGGCGCAACTGTCGGTTGAGCGGCGGGCCAAGCCGGGCCAGGCGGCCGAGAAGCTGATGGTGACGCTGCCGCCTCAGGCGGCCCGGACCACGGGGCTCGTGATGACGGCCGGGCCGATCAAGGCGGTACAGGACGACTCGCCCGCGGCGGCCGCCGGACTCAAGCCCGGCGACATGATCACCGCGATCGATGGCGAGCCGGTGGGTGACCCGCTGGCACTTGACCAGCGGCTGCGCGGGAAGGCTGCCGCGAAGGTCAAGCTCACGCTCGACCGCGCCGGCACGGCAGTTGACGTGGACGTCGAGCCCCGCGCGGTGACCTGGATCGAGGATCCGCGGTGGCCATCGAGCCCTGTGTCACTCTCCGCGATCGGCGCGGCGATTGGTGTCGATGCGACCGTGGCGGCTGTCGAAGTTGGCAGTCCGGCGGCGGAGGCCGGGATTCAGCCCGGCGAGCGGGTGGTCCGCGTGGCCTTCGTCGAGCCTGGTCAAAAGGAGCCGGCGGCCGAGGCAGGGCTCGAGCTGTCGGCGAAGTCGCCGAGTTGGCCCTACGTTGCATCGGTGCTCCAGCAGGTGCGCGAGGGGACGAAGCTGGCGGTTGAGGTGGAGTCGGCGGCCGATGCAGCCGGCGGCAGCACACGACGCACCGTGGCACTCACCACCAAGGATGCCGACGATCAGTTTGTGGTGGACCGCGGGCTCGTGTTCGAGCCGGTCTATGAGATCGTGCGAGCCAGCTCATTCTTTGATGCGCTGTCGCGGGGCGGACGCAAGGCCTTTGAAAACCTGTCGCTCGTCTACCGCTTCCTCCACAAGCTGACGAGCAACCAGATCAGCCCCCGCCTGCTCGGGGGGCCGATTGAGATCGCCAAGCAGGCGGGCAAGTCGGCGGAGGAGGGATTCAGCCACTTTCTGCTGTTTTTGACGATGCTGAGCGCGAATCTCGCGGTGGTGAATTTTCTGCCCATCCCCGTTTTGGACGGCGGGCATATGGTTTTTCTGGTGTACGAGTGGATCCGCGGCAAGCCGCCAAGCGAGAAGGTGGTGGCGGTGTTGTCCTACCTGGGATTGGCCCTCATCTTGAGCCTGATGATGTTCGTCTTCGGTCTCGATCTGGGACTGATCCCGCGGCGGTAGCTTCACTGGAACTCCCATGACGACGGCTGACACGGCTCTGGTTGAGACACGGTCAAGACCTGTGTTTCCGCCGGCGGGTGTGGGCGTGGTCGTGTTCGACGTGGTGGGCACGCTCGTCGAGCCGAGTCCGTCGGTGGCAGTGGCCTATCAGCAGGCTGCCTCACGGCATGGCCTGACGGTTGACGCGGCTGTTATCCAGCAGCGGTTCAAGGCTGCCTGGCGGCGTCAAGAGATGGTCGATGCGGCGGCGGTGCCGGCGTTTGCCACCAGCCGCGATCGCGAGGCTGAGCGTTGGCGGGCGATCGTTGACGATGTCTTCGGTGGCGAGGCCGTCTCAGGGGCCATCTTCGCCGATCTCTGGGAGCATTTCGGCCGGGTCGAGGCCTGGCAGCCGCTGGCCCACGGCCGCGCCCTCGTGCGGCAGGCGATCGACGCCGGCGTGACGGTGGCGCTGGCGAGCAACTTTGATGAGCGGCTGCTCGCGATCGCCGAGCGGCTGGAGCCGCTCTCGTGGGTGCCGCACGTGTTTGCGTCGTCGGAGATCGGCTGG
>JBBAVO010000143.1:2564-7159 GCA_040397635.1 Pirellulales bacterium | reverse complement strand
GGAGGCGTCTGATGCCGTCATCCTGGCGATGGGGCCCGCCTCGCGCAACACGCCGGAGGGCCATGCAGGCAGGCAGCCTGACGCTTCTGGCGGCCGCGGCTGGCGGAGCGGCTACAAGCAGAGCGGCTTCCTCAGCGCGTCCACGGCGCATCCTGCTGCGGTCGAGCTGGCAGACTGTCAACATCGGCGACATCGCCCACACGCCCGGTCTGCTCGCCACGCTCGAGCGGGAACTGCCCGAGGTGGAGGTCACGCTCTGGCCGAGCAGCATCGCAGGCGGGGTCGAGGCGATGCTCCGTCGCCGGTTTCCCCGCCTTCGGATCGCGACCGACCGAGCCGCGATCGATGCGGCCTTCGCCGACTGCGACCTCCTGCTCCACGGCTCCGGGCCGTCGCTCGTCGCCGAGAAGGACGTGGCCCGCTGGCAGAAGACGACCGGCAAGCCGTTCGGCGTCTACGGCATCACGCTGCCGCGCACGCAATCGACCGCCACACGGCCCGAGGCCCCGGATGCTCTGGCCAGCACGATCGATCTGCTCGGCAGCGCAGCGTTTGTCTATTTCCGCGACACTCCCTCGCTCACGCTTGCCCGCACACTCGGCTGCCGGTGTCCGGTGATGGACTTCGGCCCCGACGGTGCCTTCGGCACCGATCTCCGCGACGACGCCCGGGCCGATGCCTTTCTCACCGCCAACGGCCTCGAAGCTGATCGATTTCTCTGCTGCATTCCTCGGCTGCGATACACGCCCTACTGGTCGATCCCGGACAAAAAGCGGCCGTTTGATCTAGTCAAGCACACGCGGAACGAGGCAATGCGGGAGCACGACCACGCGCCGCTGCGAGAGGCGATCACCCGCGTTGTCAGGGAGACGGGGCTCAAGGTGCTCGTCTGCCCCGAGGACCAGACGCAGATGGCCGTCGGCCGGGAGCGGCTCGTTGAAAGGCTCCCCGACGATGTCCGCCGCGGGGTCGTCTGGCGGGCTGATTACTGGCTCACCGATGAGGCGGCTTCGACCTATTCCAAGAGTGCTGGCCTCTTTGGCAATGAGATGCACTCGCCGATCATCTGCATCGGCAACGGCGTGCCGGCGATCGTCTGCCGGTTCGCCGAACAGACGAGCAAGGGGCTGATGTGGCGGGACATCGGCCTCGGGGACTGGCTCTTCGATCTCGACGACGAGAACGATGTTCGCCGCATACCAGACGCGGTGGTGGAGATGGCGAAAAACCCGGTCGCATCGCGGCAATTGGCGGCCAAGGCTCGGCTTTTCGTGTTGGAGCGTCAGCAGGCAGCGATGCAAACCATCGCGAGGGTGCTGGCCGATGAGGGTGATCGTCGTCAGAGTGAGGCAGTCATCACACCGGGCACGGAAGCATCATGACCACGACTCCGCATCACCTGAGTCTCGCAAGTCTCGGCCTTGCAATCTGGCTGTTCGCGGCAGCGGTATGCGTGGGCGGCGATGCCGACCGCGAGAAACGGGTCGCCACTGTGATGCAGACGCCGGGGCTCGTCGCCTTCTGGGATTTTGTTGCCAGAGAGCCGGGCGGGGATCACCGGTTCGTGGCCCATGTGCCAGCGGGCTCACCGACCGACTATCCGCTCGATGCCGGGAACTACGTCCGCGATTTCTGGGGCGAAGGGCGGGAGGCGACCTATGCCGACTTTCCGCTCCTGGGCCGGGGTCCGTTCGGCGAGGCGATCCAGATCCGCAAGGAGGACGACCCGAACTTCCGGCCGCTGCTCTTCGTGCCCCGGTCGAGGCTCCACGACACGCCGCTCGACATCAAGGGCGCGGGCAAGTCGGTCACCGTCGTGGTCTGGGCGGTTCGTGAGAGCGGCAACCATGCCCTTGCCGGCATCTGGCACGAGGGAACCGATCTCCAGCAGGATTCGACGAAGGGGATCAAGAGGGCGGAGCGGGGCCAGCGGCAGTACGCCCTCTTCGCCGGCCTCAACAAGGAGGGCTCGGCCTGCGGCCATGTCTCAGAAAATGGCGCCAGCTCTTTTCTGAATCGTTACGCACTCCACAAGTGCAACTCCGCCGCCGTCGCGGCCGCGGTACCGGCCGACGCCGAACAGGCCACGCTCGATGCCGGCTGGCACTGCTTCGCGATGACATTCGACCACGGGAGCAACGAACTCACCGGCTGGCTCGACGGGCAGGCGGGCGATCGCTGGCTCGATGCCCCGCAGAACGACAAGCTGCTGTCGTTCGCCGCCAACGCCTGGCTGCAGAGTCGGCTCCGGCGGCAGGAAGGAATGCAGGAAGGCGAAGACCCGGCCTTCCCCGAGTCGCAGTTCTACACGCCCCCCGAGGACGAGCCAGTGGCGGTCAACGTCGTGAGCCAGAGCGACGACGAGCGGGTGGAACTGCGGGAGTATCCGTTCACGAAGCTGCGGGTGACGCTGCGGCGGTCGCCGGCGGGCGAGTGGGTTGAGGCCGATTGCAAGCTGGCGTCGCTGCGGCTCAATCCCTGGTGGTATCCCCACGACATCTACACACCTGCCGATGCCACCAGCGGCGGACCGTTCACGATCGGCAGGGTGATCCACTCGAGCCGCGGCGTTGGCTTCACCGGCTGGATCGGCGGTGTGGCCGTCTTCGATCGGCCGCTCTCCGCCGCTGAACTTCGCGGGCTCGCCGCCGTCACGGCTGTCGCCGCCGTGCCCGAACAGCCGGCTCGATCGAAGCCACTTCTATCAAAGACGGTTCCATCGAAGACGGTGACAGCCGAAATCTGTGAGCAGGGCCTTGCCGACAAGGACGCCTGGCCGGCCGAGCCTCCCGCGGCAACGGAATCGTTTGCGTTGCCTGCCTTTGGACTGGACGAGCTTCCCGCCAAGTATGTGGAAGACGGAATTCGCGGCGACCGGCCGAGCCCGTCGCTCCTGCGGATGAAGGCCACGATCGAAATGCCCGCGGGAGTTCACCGCTTTCTAATCCGCGCCCGGAGCGGATCGCGTCTGACGATTGGCGGGACGCTCGTCGCCAAAACACCCTTTGCACCAAAGAATGGCGGCGACGGATCCCAGCATGACACCGAGCGGCTCAAGGCCTTCGATCCGGGGCCCGGGTATCGCTTTGCCCCCGGTGGAGAGTATGAGGCCGTCGCCGAACAAGAGACAGCGGCCGGGCCGGTGGACGTGGTCTTCGAGGCCTTCGTGGGGGGCCGCGAGGGCAAGAACCCGCGGCGGGTCGAGCTGGGTGAAACGGTCGTGGCAGTGAGTCCGGCGGGATCCGATGCCTGGAACCTGCTGGCGGCAGACGGAGCGGCGATCCCCTACACCGACGCCGCCTGGGAGGCCTACCGGGCCCACCGCGTCGCCGAGGTGGCCGAGCTCAACAGGACCGTCCGGGCCCGGCGGCGAGAGTCCGACGACTCTTGGACGACGCGGCACGAATCGGCTCTGGCATGGCTGGCAGCAACGCCAGAGGTGCCGATACCCCACCTACCACCATCCGAACTGCCACCTGACGCCGACATGCGCACGCCAATCGATGCCTTCATCGTGGACCGCTTTGTGAAGGCGACCCGGGAGAACGGCCGGAAGACGCACGGCACGATCGACTTCTTCCGCGATATCCAGCCGCTGCTGGAAAGCCGATGTCTGGAGTGCCATCGCGGCCCGCGGGCCAAGGGTGGGCTGCGTCTCGACGATCCCACGGCCGCGGTCTCCGGCGGCGACAGTGGCCCAGCGATCCTGCCCGGTGATGCAACTGGCAGCGAACTCCTGCGACGGGTGCAGGCGGACGATGGCGACGAGCGGATGCCCCCGACTGGCGAACGGCTGACGTCGGCCCAGACCGATCTGCTGGCCCGCTGGATCAAAGAGGGAGCGGAATGGCCCGCCATCCGAGTCGTGCGGCGGGATCTCGCTCCGCCGGTCGATGACCTCAGCTTCATCCGCCGCGTGATGCTCGACACCGTGGGGCTGCCACCGACCGACGCCGAGGCCCGCAGCTTCGCCGCCGACACCGCGGCCGACAAGCGGGCCCGACTCATCGATAGGCTGCTCGACGACGACCGCTGGGCCGACCACTGGATGCCGCTCTGGCAAGACCTGCTCGCCGAGAATCCCAATATTCTCAATCCCACACTCAACAACACCGGCCCCTTCCGGAGGTGGCTGCACGACGCCCTCCTCGACGACCTTCCGCTCGACCGGATGGTGACACAACTCATCCTCCAGCAAGGGAGCGTCATGGCGGGCGGGCCCGCCGGCTTCGGCATGGCCTCGCAGAATGATGTGCCTTACGCCACGAAGGGCACGATCATCACCGCCGCCTTCCTCGGCATCGATACGAAGTGCGCCCGCTGCCACGATTCGCCAGCGGGCTTCACCAAGCAGCGGCAGCTCTTCGAGATCGGTGCGATGCTCGCAGGCAAGCCGCTCAAGGTGCCAACGACAAGCAGTGTGGACCCCGCAAAGCTGCACGCTGGAGGCCGCACGCCTCTGATCGAGGTGACCCTCTCGCCGGGCACGACCGTGCCGCCCGAGTGGCCGTTCGCGATACTCGCCGCGACGGCGTCCCAGCCCGCAACAGCGCACCCAACTCACGAACGCAACCAGCAGCCTGATCAGCAGCCTG
>JBBAVO010000143.1:0-2464 GCA_040397635.1 Pirellulales bacterium | reverse complement strand
AGTCTGCCCCCTTCGAATACCGATGTCGCCGACCAGTCGGCTGCACCGCCACCAGAAGCATCGAAGCCGAAGGCGGACGACAAGCCTGCGGAGCCGCCGGTCAACATGGCGACCCGCGAGCGGCTTGCCGAACTGCTCACGGCGCCGGAGAACGAACGGTTCGCGCAGGTGGCGGCCAACCGGATCTGGGCCCGGTTCATGGGCCGTGGAATCGTCGAGCCGCTCGACGACTGGGAGAAGGGCAGGCCGACCCACCCGGATCTGCTGCGGTTCCTGGGCCGCGAGCTCGTCCGCTCCGGCTACCGGGTCAAGCAACTGGCCCGGATGATCCTCAACTCCGCGGCCTATCAGCGGGCGGTCGACTTAGCCCTGACATCACCCGATCCGCTCTTCACGGCTGCCGAGCCGCGGCGGCTGTCGGCGGAGCAGGTGGTCGATTCACTGATCGCGGCGACCGGCAAGCAGGTGGTACTCGAACGGGTCTGTCTCGACCTCAACGGCCGTCGTGAGGTTGCCAACGGCATCGATCTCGGCATGCCGGGCCGCGCCTGGATGCTCGCTTCGCTCTCCAATGAACGGGATCGGCCCAGTCTGGCCCTGCCCCGGCTGCAGGCCGTGGCCGACGTGCTGACGGCGTTTGGCTGGCGGGGTGCCCGGCAGGACCCGACGAGTGTCCGCGATACCGCGGCCAATGCCCTGCAGCCCGCCATTCTCGCAAACGGCGTCATGACGACCTGGCTCGTCAGGCTCAGCGACGATCACCCACTCACTGCAGTGGCGATCGAGGCTGCCTCCGCGGAGCAACTCGTCGAGGATCTCTTCATGCGGATTCTCACGCGGCCACCGACCGCCGCCGAACTGGCCCTCCATACCACGCACCTGCAGAACGGATTCGAGCGGCGGGTGATTCCTGCCGCCGGTCCGCGGGTCCGGGAACATGCACCGCCTCCCTTCGTCAGCTGGACAAACCACCTCCAGGCAGAAGCAGGTCCGCTTAAGGAGTCGATGCGGGCGGCGGCGGAGGCGGGTGATCCGCCGACGCTGCGGCTCGACGCCGAGTGGCGGCAGCGGTGCGAGGATCTGATCTGGACGCTCATCAACGCCCCGGAGATGCTTTTCAGACCATGAGCCACACAACCTCAACGCCCCACACCGCCAGCCGACTGATCGGTTCGGCGGGCCGCCTCGACCGCCGCAGCTTCCTCGGCACCACGCTGGGGACGACGGTGGGAACGACCCTGGCCACGCTCGCGCCGTCGCTTGCCCGTGGCAGCGAGCCGTCTCTGTCGCCGCTCGGCAAGGCAGAGCACTGCATCATGATCTGGCTGGGCGGTGGCATGTCCCAGGTTGATACGTTCGACCCGAAGCCGCTCGGCGATCCGAAGGCGAAGCCGTCCCGCTCCGGGAGCGCCTACGCCGCGATCGACACGGCCGTGCCGGGAGTGCAGGTCACCGAGCACCTCGCTCGCACCGCTCAGCTGATGGACCGGATCACGGCCATCCGCACGGTGAACCATCGCGTGGTGGACGAGCACGCCTTCGCCACGAACCTCGTTCACACCGGCCGCATGATCAGCGGCAGCACGGTCTATCCATCGATCGGGAGCATCGTGGCGCACACGCGTGGCGCGGTTGATCCCTCGGTGCCCGCCTACATGCTCATCGGCTATCCCAACGTCAGCCGCGGTCCCGGATTCTTGGGCGCCAAGGCAGGCTTCGTCTATCTGGTGGACACGAGCGCCGGACCAGCGGGGTTCACGAGACCCGCGGATGTCTCCGAAGAACGGGCGGCACGGCGACAGCGGCTGCTCGACCCTCTGCAGCAGAGCGTTTCCGGAGGCGGCACGCAGGGTGAGTATCTTCAGGCGCAGGCCGACGCCCTCCGTCTGGCAGGCCCCGGCTTCATGCGTCATTTCGAGCTTGATCGGGAGCCCGGCTCGCTGAGAGATGCCTATGGCGGTGAGTTTGGCCAGCGGTGCCTGCTCGCGCGGAGGCTCGTGCAGTCTGGCGTGCGGTTCATCGAGGTTTCGCACAACCTCAATTTCGTCAACGGCACCGGCTGGGACACCCACAACGACGGCCAGGCCAACCAGCACCTGCTGATCCGCGATCTTGACCAGGCGCTCTCGGCGCTCGTGACAGACCTCGAGGACAAAGGCCTGCTTGACCGCACGCTCGTGGTCGTGGCCACCGAGTTTGGCCGTCCCTCGGCCTTCGACTCCGGCGGCGGTCGCGGCCATCAGGGGACCGCGTTTTCGCTGGTGCTCGCAGGGGGCGGGCTCGCCCATTCCGGCGCCTACGGCGTGACCGACGACGCGAGCAAGGCGCCGGTCGAGGATGCGGTGAGCGTGCCCGACTTCCACGCCACGGTTCTGGCGACGCTCGGTGTTGCTCCGCACACCGAACTGCTCGACGGCGCCCGGCCCGTGCCGGCAACCGACGGCGGCGTGCCGATCGCAAAGCT
>JBBAVO010000142.1:2727-7221 GCA_040397635.1 Pirellulales bacterium | reverse complement strand
GAGCGGACCCGCAACTACACCGTCACCACCATGGTGCCGGAAGAGCGGACCCGCACCTACACGGTCACGAAGATGGTGCCGGAGCAGAAGAGCCGCACGGTCAATGTCACGAAGTACCGCACCGAGTCGAAGACTCGGGAGTACCAGGTGACCCGTTGCGTGCCCGAGACGATGACCAAGGAAGTTTCCTACACGGTCATGGTCCCGCAGCAGAAGACCGAGAGCTACTCGGTCACGGTGTACGACTGCGTGCCTGAGACGAAGACGTCGACCTACACGGTCCGCGTCCCGCACCAGGTGACGAAGGAAGTGCCCGTGCAGAAGTGCGTGACGGTCGCCGTCGAGGTGCCCGTTGAGAACGCCTGCGGTGGCTGTGGCGATGCCGGCTCGGCCGGTGGCTACGGCGATGCCGGTTCGTCGGCTTCGGCCGGTGGCTGCGGCAGCTGTGGCGACGCCGGTGCTGCTGGCTCGGCTTCGGCCTGCGGCGACTGCGGTGCCGGTGCCGGTGCTGGCTGCAAGAAGGGCTGCAAGCGGGGCTGCCGTCGCTGCAAGTAATTGCTGCGATTGCTCCATAAGCTCGTTGTAAACAAGAGGAGGCTGGGCGCCGGGCGCCCAGCCTCCTCGGCTTTTTATGGGACGAGAACCCTGTCAGGGTGACCGGGCTGGCTTCGAGGGGGGATATGTGGTGAACTGCCCTGTTCCAATCGCGAAACGTGGAGGCGGAACGGATGCAGAACGGTGCTGCGGTCGAGGATTGTCCCCAAGATCACGAGTCTGCTGACGATTCCGCCGCCTGGATTCGGCAGGTGCGGCAGTCGATCCGCGACGCCGACACCGATTTTTTTCGGGTCTCGCCCGTCCGCTACTGGGCCGATTTTCTGCTCAGCATGGTCGCCGCCTATACCGCGGCTGCCGCCTACCTGACGCTGCCTTTTGGCACCTGGCCCCAGCTGCTGGCCTTTCCGGTGGCCGCGTTCTGGCTCTACCGGCTGGGATCGCTGATTCACGAAGTCTGCCATCTCGGGCAGCACGAGATGCCTCTCTTCAAGGGGGCGTGGAACCTGCTGGCCGGCGTGATGACGCTCACCCCCAGCCCGTTTTTCACCCGGCACCACCGCGATCACCACAGCCAGCGGTTCTACGGCACGCCGGAGGATCCGGAGTATGTCGCCAACTGCCTGGAGTCGGGGAATCTGGCCAGCCTGCTGGGCTACACGGCGTATGTGCTCGTGTTTCCGCTGCTGGTCTTTCTGCGGTTTCTGCTCACGCCGCTGAGCTTCCTGCATCCAAGCCTGCGGGAGTGGACGCTCACGCGGGCCTCATCGCTGACCTTCAACCGCTTGTATGAGCGGAAGCTCACAGCCGCCGATCGGCGAGCCATTTTGGCCGTCGAGATTCCCTGTTTTCTGAGGGCGGCGATGATTCCGCTGCTGGTGGTTGTGGGACTCAACCACTGGACGCGGATCCCGATGCTGTACGCGTTGGCAGTGGCGACCGTCGTGCTCAACCAGCTGCGGCAACTGGCCGACCATCATTTCGAGGGCGATGGCAGCCGGGTCGATCTGGCCTCGCACATCATGGACTCGTGCAACTTCACGCGGAACGACCCACTCACGCTGCTCTTTTTTCCGTTCTCCATCCGCTTCCACGCCCTGCATCATCTCTTCCCGTCGCTGCCCTACCACAATCTCAAGAAGGCGCACGCGCACCTCGTCGCCACGCTCCCGGCCGATTCGCCGTATCTCCAGCTCGACAGGCCGGGCTGGTGGAGCGTGGCCAAGCGGACGATCTTTGGGCCCGCGGCCGCAGTTGCCTAGTGGGCCTGCTGCTTGAGCAGATCGCGGATCTCGGTGAGCAACAGCTGGTCGGCTGTGGGGGCGGGAGGGCCACCAAGCTTCTGCTTCATCAGCCAGCCGAGGAACTTCACGATGAAGAAGAAGAGGGCGGCCGCGAGGATCAAGAAGCTGACCACGTCGCCGAGGAACTTTCCGTAGGGGATCGTCTTCTCGCCGAATGTGAGGGCCCAGTTTTCGTAGCCCGTGTTGCCCGGAAGGATGACGCCCACCACCGGCATGATGATGTTGTCCACCATGCTCGTGATGATCTTGCCGAAGGCGCCGCCGATGATCACGCCGACGGCGAGGTCGACGACGTTGCCCTTGAAGGCGAAATTCTTGAATTCTTCAAAGATCGACAGGGCCTGCTTGGCTGCCTGATTGGTGGGCAGTTCCATGGGGAAGCTTCCTCGGGGCTGAAGAAACGGCGTTGAGCGGAAAAGCGATTGAGAAAACTTATCCGCTGGCACGTCTTTTGGGCAAGCGGGAGACAAGCGGACGGGTGGGGGCCGGCCCCCCGTCGGAATCGTTGCGGGGGCCGCTCGCTCGCGGAGATCTCGATCCACTGCTTGCAAGCTTGGAAAGAAAATGCTTCGCTACGTGCTCAGGCAATATTCATCCAAGCAACTGAAACCGAAGACGAGGGCAGTATGAACGTGGTCAAAACGGGCCTCCGAAGTGGACGGCAGGGGGCGAAGTGGTTGCTATTGGCCGCGCTCATGCCGGCGGGCGTCATGGTCGGCGCCGAGGTGCAGTCAGTGGTCGTACCGGCGAAGGCCGCGGACGTGGCCGCTGGCGTCGCTGCTGGGCCGGCTGATGTGGCTGCCTCGCCCGAGTTCGCAGCGATGATCCGCCGCGAGATGGAGGCGACCGTCAAGGCCTTCAACGCCGCCGATCCGGCCGGCGTGGCGGCCCTCTTCATGGAGAAGGGTGAACTCGTTGACGAGAACGGCAACGTCTACACCGGCCGGGCCGAGATCACCGCGCTCTTCAAGGCCTTCTTCGAGAAGTTTCCCAAGGCTGTGATGGCGATGGAGGTGACCTCTGTCCGTTCGATCGGAGACAGCCTCGCGGTTGAAGAAGGTGTCCGGCAGATTACCGCCGAGGCGGGCGCGGCGGAGGCCCAGATGCGGTATGTCGCCGTCCGCGACAAGGTGGGCGACAAGTGGCCCATCGCCTCGTATCGCGAGTTTGCCGATGATCCGGCCCCGACGGCAGAGGAGATGCTCCAACCGCTGTCGTTCCTGGTTGGCGACTGGGTGGATGAGAGCCCGGAGGGACGCACGGCGATCAGCTACCGTTGGAGCGAGGACGGCAATTACATTCTGGGCGACTACGTGCTCAGCGTCGGTGGGCAGCCCGAATCGAAGAGTGTGCAGCGAATCGGCTGGGATCCCGTGGAGGGCGTGCTCCGCTCTTGGACGTTCGACTCGGACGGTGGATTCAGCCACGGCGAGTGGACCCCAATTGACAACGGCTGGGTGGCCAAGACGGAAGCCACGATGCCTGATGCCAGCATGGCATCCGCCACGGTGACGCTGCTGGTCAAGGACCAAGACCACTTTGTCGTGCGGAGCACCGATCGGATCGTGGCCGGTGGCGAGGAGCCCGACTTCGAACTCGTGATCGCGCGGAGGCCGCCTCAGCCGGGTGCGGCGGCTGCAGCGAAGCCAGCGGGCACACCGGTGGCGGTGCCAGCGGGGAAGTGATAGCGGGGCAGTGTGGTGCTGCCGGAGTACGGCACCATGTGTGCCCTGCCCGGCAGTGTGATTCGCAGAGGGTGGCGGACAGCGTCTGAAAAAAACCGACTCGGTTTCTTCGAAAGGGTGACTGGAATGCGACGATTGCTTGCTTGTGCCTGCGTGATGGTGCTGGTTGCCGCTCCCGTTGTGGGGCACGGCGCGCAGCGTGGCCGGGGAGGCGCGGGCGGCGGCGGCCGACCGGCGATGTCGCGTCCGGCGGCACCGATGGCACGCCCAGCGGCACCGATGCAGCGTCCGCAGATGCAGTCCCGCCCGCAGCAGGCACGGCCACAAATGCAGGCACGGCCGCAGATGCAACAGCGGCCCCAGATGCAACAGCGGCCCAACATGGGTGGCATGCAGGCGCAGCGGCCGAATTTCCAGCGGCCCAACATGGGCGGCGCTCCCAATATGTCGCGGCCTTCACTGCCGAGCGCCGGGATTCGACCGGCCCCCGCCATGCAGCAGCGGCCCGGCATGGGATCACCGCGGCCCGGACTGGGCACGATGCGGCCGGGCGGCACGCCAGGCCTGGCGGGCGGTGGCATGAACCGGCCAGCGCCGCAACCTGGTGGCGGACTGGGCGGTCTCAATCGGCCGGCTGGTCTGCCGGGTGGGCTGAACGGCGGCGCAGCCAGTCGGCCTGGCGGTGGTTTTGCCAATCGGCCTGCGGCCGCCTTCCCGCAGCCGGGACAGCGTCCCGGTGGGATGGGCGCGGGGCAGCGGCCTGGCGGCATCGGCCCCGGCGGTGCCACAACGCTTCCTGGCATGGCGGGTGGAGCAGGCGGCCGTCCCGGTCTGTCAACGCGGCCCGTCGATCGGCCCAGCCTCGGCGGCATGCCCACCACCAAGCCCTTTCCAGCGCCGGGCCTCGGCGGTGGTGGGTTGGCCGGCGGCGGACCGAACCGTCCGACAAC
>JBBAVO010000142.1:0-2627 GCA_040397635.1 Pirellulales bacterium | reverse complement strand
ACGGCTTCGTCAATCCGCACTACGGCGGCTGGTATAGCGGCTGCTGGAACGGCAACTGGGGCAACAACTACGGCGGCGGCTGGTGGGCGCCCCTTGCCTTCGGCGCCGCTACGTGGGGCCTCGCCTCCACGATCGGCGGCTGGGGCCTCGGCTACGGCAGCATGGGCTACGGCGGCGCTGGCTATGTGAACCCCTACTACTCCTCGATCCCGTCCGCGGTCGTGGCCTCGTCTCCCTACGACTACTCCCAGCCGGTGGTGGTGAACAACTACATCACCAACGATGGCGACCTTTCGAATGCCACCGACGCCCAGGGTGGCGTGGGCGGCACGGCGGACGGTGGAGCCGGTGGCAACGCGACGGCCGCGCCGGTCAACAACGAGGCGAATGCGGCGGTTGACGACGCGCTGGCCAAGTTCAAGGCGGGCGATTATGCCGGCGCGCTCACTGGCTTTGATCGGGCTGTGAAGGCTTCGCCCAAGGATTCGGTGATCCACGAGGTGCGGGCGCTCACGCTCTTCGCCCTCGGTCGCTATCCCGAAGCGGCGGCCACGCTCAACTCCGTGCTCGTGTCCGCTCCGGGCATGGACTGGACGACGATCAGCAACGTCTACGGATCGGTCGATGCCTACACGGCGCACCTCCGTAAGCTCGAAGACTTCTGTCGCGCGAATCCCGACAGTGCGTCGGGCCACTTTGTGCTGGCCTATCACTATCTGGTAGGCGGCCATGCAGACATGGCGGCGGAGGCTCTGAAGGTGGTCGTGGCGAAGCAGCCGGGCGACCTGGTCGCCAAGCGTCTGCTCGAGGCAATCACGCCGCCGGAGGAACCGAAGGCGGAGGCGGCCCAACCGGCCAGCCCGTCCGCCGCGGCTTCGCCAGCAGCCACTGCGGTGCCGGCCGGCCCCGAGACCGACCTCGTGGGAACCTGGAAGGCCGTCAGCGGCAAGGACACCGTGATGCTGACGATCACGGAGGATTCGAAGTTCACCTGGAAGGCCACGCCAGCGGGCCGCCCGCCGGTTGAACTCTCGGGCACCGTGGAAACGGCCCGCGACGCGATTGCACTGAACACCGAGAAAGCGGGCTCCATGGTGGGCAACGTGAAGTCAAAGGGGGCCGACGCCTTCGACTTCACGCTCGTGGGGGCCCCCAAGGAAGCCAAGCCGCTGGAATTCCAGCGGCAAAAGTGACCGTTCTGGGATCTTTTCGACCCTGTCTGGCCCTTCTGACGATGCTATAAAAGAGCAGAGTTCCCGAAGGAGGCCAGATCATGATCGACGCTGTGCGGCCCGATGTGGTGGTGATCGGCGGCGGCCCGTCCGGGGCCACGGTCGCGACGCTCGTCGCCAAGGCTGGCTTTCGGGTGCAACTGCTCGAGCGGGAGCGGTTCCCCCGCTATCACATCGGCGAATCGTTGATCCCCGAGACCTTCTGGGTGCTCAAGCGGCTCGGGATGCTCGCCAAGCTGCAGGGGAGCCGGTTCGTCGAAAAGCACAGCGTGCAGTTCGTCACCGAGCAGGGAAAGCTCTCCGAGCCCTTCTACTTCGGCGATTACAAGCCGCATGCAAGCTCGCAGACCTGGCAGGTGACGCGGGCCGAATTCGACCAGATGATGCTCGACAATGCCCGCGAGCATGGTGTCGATGTGCAGGAGGGCGTTCGCGTGCTCGACGTGCTCTTCGAGGACGGTCGGGCGGTGGGCGTGCGGGCGATCGACGAGGCGGGCGTGGAGCGGGAGATCCGCAGCACGGTGGTCGTCGATGCCGCCGGCCAGAGCTGCCTGATCCAGGATCGGCTGGGCCTGCGGGAGTGGGACCCGGTGCTGAAGAAGGCCGCCATCTGGACCTACTGGAAGGGGGCAAAACGGGACGCCGGCCGCGACGAGGGGGCGACCCTCGTGATGCAGACGAAGGGCAAGATCGGCTGGTTCTGGTTCATCCCGCTGCAGGACGATATCGTCAGCGTGGGCGTGGTTGCTCCTTTCGACTACCTCTTCAAGGGTAGGAATTCTAAGGAGCTGGAAGCGATCTATTTCGAGGAAGTCGAGCGTTGCCTCGGCGTGCAGCCGCGGATTGCGAATGCCGGCCGCGTGGCGCCGTTCAGTGCCGCCAAGGAATATTCCTATCGCTCCCGGCAGGTCGCCGGGGATGGCTGGGTGCTGGTGGGCGACGCTTTCGGCTTCCTCGACCCGCTCTACTCCTCGGGCATTCTGCTGGCGCTGATTTCGGGGGCCCAGGCGGCTGACGCCATCACCGCCGGACTCACCGCCGGCGACACCTCGGCGGCGAAGCTTGGCACCTGGGGCCCCGGCTATATCGCCGCGATGGACCGGATGCGGAAGCTCGTCTGCCAGTTCTACGACGGGCTCAATTTCGGCAAGTTCGTGCGGGAGCATCCCGACCGCAAGGGGCTGATCACCGACGTGCTGATCGGCGACCTCTTCAAGCCCGACATCGACTCCCTCTGGCCGCTCATGGACGAGATGCAGGCTGCCGAAATGGCTGCCAAAGAGCCTGCGGTCGCCGGTTGAATTTTCGGAAAAGACCGAAAATTTGACCCTTTGTGAACCATGGGGTACTTCTGAGCGTAGAGATGTCGATCGTCTCTCTCGGAGTTATCCCATG
>JBBAVO010000141.1:3380-7261 GCA_040397635.1 Pirellulales bacterium | reverse complement strand
AATCACTCGACCAAACTCCAGCCGGATGCGGCCCGGCCGGGGCAGAAGCCGGGTCCGGGGCCAGCACTCGTACGCCCCCACGATCGCCACCGGCACGATCGGCACGTCGGCCTTCTTCGCCAGCAGCGCGAAGCCACTTTTGATCTCGCCCAACTGGCCTGTACTGGTCCGCGTGCCCTCCGGAAAGATGACCACGGCGCGGCCGGCCCGCAGACGGCCGATCAGCGCCTTCATGGTCTTCACCATCGAAGCGTTGCGATCGATCGGCACGGCGTCGAGCGCCGTGATCACCGCCGCAAACGGCTTGAAGTGGTAGAGCGAACTTCGGGCCAGGGTTGACAGCCTGCGATCGGTCGCCAGCCCGAGCAGAAGCGGGTCGAGATGGCTCTGATGGCTCGACACCACGAGCAGCCCACCCTGCCGCGGCAGCGGCTCGGCGAACCGCACGCGGAATCCGAACACGGAGACCCCCAGTGTGCGACAGAGCACCCACAGCAAGTCATACAGCCAGCGGCCAAACATGCTGTGGCCTGGGGTGACGGCCGTTCCAAGCCGGGCGTCGTCAGCGGTGGAGCCCCGGGAATCGTTCATGGCTGCTCCCGGCGGCGACGGCATGCCTCTGCCAGCTCGGCCAATCGCTGCACCACCTCCTCGGCCGACAGTCCGTCGGTCTCAAGAAGCACGGCATCGTCTGCCTGCCGCATCGCGCCCACGGGCCGCGCACAGTCGGCATCATCCCGCCGCGACTGGGACTCGAGCACGGACTCGAGCGTCGGGGCATGACCGCGGCCGAGTTCCTCGCGGTGACGTCGCCGGGCACGCTCCTCGGGCGAGGCGGTGAGGAACACCTTCAGTTCCGCCTGCGGAAACACCACCGAGCCCTGATCGCGTCCCTCGGTGACGACATCAATCCCTTCCGCCATGCGGCGCTGGATCCGCTTCATCGCCTCGCGGACCGGCGGGGCATCGGCCACCGGGCGCGTCGCCGTTGTGATCCGTTCCGTACGGATTTCCACGGAGACATCGCGGCCGTCAACGTTGACGCGGCCATCGCGAAACTCGATGCGAACCTCCTCGGCGAGCACGGCGATACGGGGCGAATCGTCGAGCGGGATGCCCCGTTCGAGCGCCGTCAGCGCCACGGCACGATACATCGCGCCGGTATCCATGTAGCACCAGCCCAGCCGGGTGGCGAGCGCGCGGGCGGCGGAACTCTTGCCGGCGCCGGCCGGCCCGTCGAGCGTGATGATCATCGGTGAAACTCCAGGTCAAGATGCCGCCACTGATACCGCTTGAGATCCAGCGTGATCGAACGCCCGTCGATTGTCACGCCATCCACGGCCGATGCGTGATCCACTCGATCCGAGAGCTGCCTGCCAGCAGCATCGCAGGGGACGGCCCGGGCCACCTCGGCGGCACAATCCAGTCGCACCTCTCCCGCACGGCCGGCCGATTCGAGCAGGCCAATCCGCGCCGCCACGACACGGCCTTCCTCCCGCCGCACCGGTCCGACCGTCAGCCGCACGTTGTCGGCGACCACCGGCTCGGCCAACACCGTCCGAAACGACGCGGTCGGCGACTCCGCCAGCAGGGCCGCCGCCAGATCCCACGGCCGCTCGAGACCGACTCCGACGGCCAACCGGTGCACGACGCGACCGCCTGATGTCGTCGACGGATGATTCGGTGCTTCGATCGGGAGCTGGAAGGGCAGGATCGAATCGAGCATGTGGGGGCTTGATCGCACATGCCACGGAAGGCCGCCGGTGAGAATCGCCACGCGTCCGTCACGATCGTCCGGGCTGCTGAGTTCGATAAACCATGGGGCCGTGAACCGCCCTCGCTCGGTGGCGATCGACTGCGTGTGCAGGCTGCGATGGAGAACGAGATCCTCGTTTTCGTTCCAGGCAAATCGGCAGGCCAGATGCTGCTCGAAGAGCGATCCTCTGGGAGGCTCGACGCCCCGCACCTCGATGTCGATCAGCGCGAGAGGCAGTCCGGCGACGAGCTCGATTCGCTGGGTGAACGATCCCACCTCGCGACCTTTGTCGGCGATCAGACGGCCGCGACTTTCAATCACCTCGCCTCGTCCCTCGGCTGCAGGAATCCGCCGAATCGAGTCGGCCTGCATGTCCGAGTAGACGGCCCGTTCGCTGACGTCTTCCCACGGCTTGCCCGGCGGAGGCGACGGACGAGTCGTCCGCGCCGCCAGCCGCTGCGACAGCCGATTGCCCCGATCGGTGGGCCGCCGGACGGAGAGCAGGCCACCGGTCTGTCGGTGCACCTGAATCCGCAGCGAAGCATGTTCGAGCACGAGGTCCTCGTCGGGCCGTCGGACCGCGGTCAACAGCGTGCCGAACCCCCAGCCGGAGCGACCGGCCCTGGCCGCGGCCCGCGGTGCCGGGGCGACGGCCGAGGAGGCCTCACGGTGCAGGATGTCGGCAAGCGACTCGCGGGCGGCCGACAGGCGGCGAGCCTCGGCGCGGGCTGCGGCGACGCGGACGGCGACGGCGTCATGCTGGCTGACTTCCGTGGAGGCTGTCGAAGGTGTGGCTGGCAGTCCAACCGGAAAGGCATCCGGCTCGAAGGAGACAACCGTGCCTGCGCCAGCGGTGCGGCTGAACAGCTCGGGAGGCGTGACGAAGGTCCCCAGCACGGTGCTGGCGGCACCGATCCGTCGCAGGACTTCGAACCAGGGGCTGGCGGTGCCGGCGTGGTGGGCAAACTGGATGACGGCGGTGTGGTCGTGATCCATGGCATCGCCGATCCGCTCGGGCAGGGCGAGGATCGTCTGGGCGCGGCGGGCATCCAGCGGGGCCCGGGCCACCCCGTCGATGCAGGCACCACCGGTGCCATCCCAACGGATGCGGCTGCCACCTGGATCGGGGAGCGACGTGCCATCGAACAGTGCCCAGATCACACCTGTGTAGCCAAGGCTGGTGAGCAGCTGCGGCAGGATCGCCGACGAACCGCCCGTCTGCTGGGCATACGTGACGGGGACCGTGCCCACGATCTCCCGCCACACTGCGAGTCCTCGCTCAAATGAGCCGACGATCTCCTCGGGCGTGCACTCGTCGAGGGGCTGTGAGTCGTATCGCCCGCCCGCCGGCGCGATCGTGCCGTCCGCGGAACGTTCCCGCACGCGGGCCAATGCCGCTGGATTGGCAGCCGCGAGCTTCTCGATCAGTCCACCGGTGGCGACCAGCGTCATCGGCACCGTCGCCTGAAGCTCGCGGTCAAGCGCGTTGCCGAGCGTTGACTCGGCCAGCAGGACAATGTCGAGGATCCAGACATCCACCGGGTAGTAGTGTGCCCGCGTGGACTCGAGGAATCCGTAGCATTCCTTCAGGGCCGCTCGGGCTACCTCCTCGTCGCCGCTGATCGCGGCCCTGGCCGCCCGCACGGTCGTGTCGGCGAAGTCGGTGCCATTCAGGTCGGCAGAGGACCGCATCCGCTGCGCCACCAGTTCAGCGAGCAATATGGCCAGCCCAAGGGCGTGGAATTCGTCCGCCAGCCGCCCGCCCGGAAGCGGCTCTGCAACCGGGGTGTCGCCAGCCAGAGCGGCCGCCGCGGCCGTGACGATGTTCGGGTGGCCGGTAACGCCACGAACCCAGCACGATCCGGCCGTGCAGAGGGCGTCGGCCTGCAGGGCGAATCGGTCATCCCATGGGGCGGGCACGATGCCCAGACTTGCGCGGTCAGCCGGCGGCAGGTCAACACTTGCCCACCGAGGCACATCACCCACGGTGGCGATCAGCCATGGGTGCCAGGCCGCCGTCCAGGCCGACAGCAATGCGTCGGCCTCCGCCTCGTCCAGCCAGGTGGGAAAATCATGGAGGGAGTGGCAGGGAAGGAACACGGTGATGCGGTCGGGTTTCATGCCG
>JBBAVO010000141.1:0-3280 GCA_040397635.1 Pirellulales bacterium | reverse complement strand
GGCCCGTTTGACACCCCGCGCACATCACTCGTAAAGTGTTGATAGGGAAGCGTTTGATACGCTTTTGAGTTCCGGTCGAATCGCCTCCCAAGGATGTTCTGGAAACGGCCATGGCCAGTGGTTCTTACGTGTGGGGAATCGATATCGGCAACTGCGCCTTGAAGGCGCTGCGGTGCCGCGTATCCACCGATCCCAGAAAGCTCGAGGCCGTCGCCTGCGAATACATCGAATACCCGATGATTCGCACGCAGCCCGAGGCCGACCCGATCGAACTGGTGCAGTCGGCCCTCGAGCAGCTCATCAGCCGCCACGACCTGAAGGGCGACAAGGTCGCCGTGTCAGTTCCCGGCAATCTCGGTCTGTCGAAGTTCATCAAGCTGCCGCCCATCGAGGCCAAGAAGATTCCCGACATTGTGAAGTATGAGGCCCGGCAGCAGATTCCTTTTCCGCTCGAACAGGTGGTGTGGCGGTGGCAGCGGCTCGCCGGTGGGATGGAGGAAAGTGGGTTCGTGCTCGACGCCGAGGTGGCGCTGTTCGCAATGAAACGCGAACAGGTGTTCAAGGCCCTGGCTCCCCTCGCGCAGGCCGGCATCCACGTCGATGTCCTGCAGTTGGCACCGATTGCCTTGGCGAATATGGCGATATTCGACCAGCTGCCCGACCCGAAGACCCAGGATCCGGACCAGCCCGCCCCGTCGATCGCGCTGGTGTCGGTCGGTGTGGATTCGACCGACTTGGTCGTTACCAACGGGCGACGGATCTGGCAGCGGAGCATTCCATCGGGCGGCAGCAACTTCACCAAGGCCCTCGTGCAGGGAATGAAGCTCACGTTTACCCGGGCCGAAAACCTCAAGCGTAATGCCGTCAAGGCGGAAGATCCGAAGGCCGTCTTCAAGATGATGAAGCCGGTGTTCAATGAATTCGCCTCCGAACTCCAGCGGTCGCTGAACTATTTCACCGGCACCGATCGCACGGCGACCATCGGCAAGGTGCTGCTGCTCGGAAATGCAACCAAGCTTCGCGGGCTGACGGACTTCGTCGGACAGCAGCTGCAGCTCGACGTGCAGCGGCTGGATAAGTTCAACGGATTGGAAGGGGCGTCGGTGCTGTCGAACCCGGCCTTCCGGGAGCACCAGCTCGCGTTCGGAACCGCCTATGGCCTTGCCCTCCAGGCGGCGAACGTCGCGGGCATCAGCACGAACCTACTGCCTGATGAGATCGTTCGCGAACGCATCATCGAATCCAAGAAGCCGTGGGCCGTGGGCGCGTTGGTCGGGCTCCTGGCTGCCGCACTGATCAATTTTTTCGGCATGTTCGCCGCTTGGACGGCGTATGCACCCGACCTCTACGCAGCCGCGTTCGGCAAGGCTGACGCCGTCAAAAAACAGTCGGCGGCGGCCACGGCGGCCATCGGCCAGGTTCGCGAACGGCAGGCAGCCGCCATCGCCCAGCAGCAGTGGCTGGCAAAGGTGCAAAACCAGCGGTTCGCGGCGCTCGATATGGTGCGGGCAGTGCAGACGCTGCTGCCTCGCGATGAAGCGGGTGTGGTGCCGGAGAATCCGGCCGACCGCCAGGAGCTTCACATCGATCGCATGGATTGCCAGTTTTTCCCCGATCTCGCCGTCTGGTTTGGCGATCTGAAGCAGCAGTGGGCAGAAACTCATATTGCGGAGGATGCAGCGGCCGAACAAAAGGGAGCGCAGCCTCCCGACGGCGCCGAGAAGCCTGCGGATGGCGAGCAGCCGGCCGTCACTCCCGATGCGCCGGCCGGCGAGGCGGCCGCTGGTGGAGAAACAGCTGATGGAGAAACGAAGGACGCGGTCACCGGTCCCACCGGCCCCGGCTGGGTCATCGAGTTGCGGGGCCATCACTTCCACAACGAACCGCGGCACAAGCCTTTGGAGGGAGCGCAATTCCTGCGATCCACCCTCGTCAAAAACCTGATGGACAGCGATGCGAAGGTGACCGTTTCGGCCGGACCGCTGGCCGGACAACAGGTGAGCGTGTCCGAATTGGGCATCGGCTTCCCGATTATCGTCGAGTCGTCGCGGATCAAGTCGGTACGGATTCCGGTGGCAAACCTGAGCGAAGGCAGCGGTCGGCCGGCTGGTGGTATGCCCGGGAGTATGCCCGGGAGTATGCCGATGCGGCCCGGCGCTGAGCCGACGCAGCCGCTCGAACCGCAGGATCTGTCGCTCAAGCGGTATGACTTCGTGCTCCAATTAAGTTGGCAGCCGCGGCCCGCCGGACAGGCTCCGCCACCGCCTGCTGCCCCGGCCGCCGTTGAATGAACCCGCGAGTTCCGTCGCGCTTCTCCTTCACAACCACCCACTCTCGCCAGCAAGCGTCACCACTATGGCCAAGACTTCCGTTGCCGACACGGCTCGTCCCTGGTTGGCAATGCTCGCCAAGCATCATTTCTGGCTCTTGTCGCTGGTCGTTCCCCTGGTTTTGCTGCCGCTGTTGTTTGTGGCGCAAGGTCGGCTCACCACCCAGATCGAGGCGGTGAGGAGGGAGATCGAGGGGCACATTTCGGCGCTCAAGAACGTGCGACAAATTCCGCAGCACCCCAACGACTCGTGGGCAAACGACATCGACACCAGCACCATGCGGGTGAAACGCGAGACGCTCGCCGAGTGGCGGAAGTTCTGGGACAGCCAGCAGGCGATCCGCGTCTGGCCCGACTCCCTGGGGCCCGATTTCGTGAAGGCGGTCGAGACACTCAAGCCGGATGGCAAACTCTCGCCGCGGCTGCTCGAGCGGTATCAGGACGTGGTGCGGACGCTCGTCCGCGCGCTGCCCACGCGGCTGGGTGTGGAAGATGCCATGAAGGACGTCTCCGAGGCAGGGCAATCGTCCCCAAACGTCCCCATGCAGCCGACCATTCGCCCGGAGATGATGCGACCCGGCATGGGCCCAGCGGACGGGGTTCAACAAGAGGTGTCGCCCTATGTTGCGACGTGGAGTTCGGAGAACCAACAGCGGATCTTCGCGTCGTTCAATTGGGACAAGAAGCCATCCACCGCTAAGGTCTTGCTGGCGCAGGAGGAATTGTGGGTCTACGACGCGTTGTGTGACGTGGTGGCACGCATCAACAAGCCGGCCACCGGTCCACACAACGCTGCGATCTCCAAAATCGACGAACTCTACGTTGGGTATCCGGCCGCTGAGGACAACCCGGGCGGTGTCGGTGGCGGCCGGGTCATTCGCGTGCTGGCAAAGCAGATGTCCGGTGGAATGCCACCGGACATGATGGGGCCCGGAGCCATGGGGCCCGGAG
>JBBAVO010000140.1:0-7272 GCA_040397635.1 Pirellulales bacterium | reverse complement strand
CGCCAAGCACGACGTCGTTCTCAGGCGACGTCCGCCCCGACAGGTCGCCCGGCACTCCCCGCCTGAGATCCTTCAGATGGAGAAGTTTGACCCGACTGCCATACCGCTCGATGACCGCGGCTGGATCGGCACCACCGAAGTGAGCCCAGAGAATATCGATCTCGAACGCCACGTCGGCCGGATCGGTCTCAGCCGCGAGCAGGTCGAAAAGCGTACCGCCGCCGTGCGGCGCAAACTCGTAGCCATGGTTGTGGTAGCAGAATGTCAGACCGTGCCGCTCGCGGAGCATCCGACCGACGCGATTGAAGTCGGCAGCTGCAGTGCGGGCATGGTCGGCCGTGAACGGAGCCTGGTGGGGAATCCAGGCCACCCGCACGAACCGGGCTCCGAGCGTCTTGGCATCGGCGGCCACCGTGTCGGGCGACTTGATCAGGGCTTCGTAACCCACGCCATACGACGAACAGGTCATGCCCCGTTCGTCGAGCAGCCGACGGATCACCGCGGCGGTCGCGCCGAAAAGGTTCGAGAACTCGATGTCGCGAACGCCGAGTTTGTGGATGGTGTCGAGCGTGCCCGGGATATCGGTCTTGAACGGCTCGCGGTAGGTGTATGACACCATGCCCGGCGGCTGGGCCAGCAGCGGCTCCGCGGCCACGACTGCCGAAGAAACGAGCCCCGCAACGAGGGTGATCACAATGCGGACCATGGGCAGCCCAAACGCTGCGGCTCTTTGCTGCGGGCACTTCATGTACTGCTCCTCAATGAAAACGGTGCCTGGCACCAAAAACAGGCGAACTGCGAAAGCTGTTTCGCCACATTACCCAGATATGGTGGCTGGCACCTTATTTTGGAAAGAGATGGTCGTACAGCGACCGCGGCGAATGGATCATGACGCCGACGACTTGTCGGCCATAGAATTTCCCAAAATGCGCGCGATCTCCCGTGACGAGGGCATCGCATTCAATCGCTATCGCGGCGGCGAGAACGAGCCGATCCTTCTCTGGAAGGCCGTCGACTGCGGCCCGAGTGGCCGCAGGAGCGACCGCTGACGTCCGCACGCGGAACACGAACATGTCAAAGTGCGGCAAACGCCCCGGTGCCTTGGCCATGATGTTGCGGCGGGCTTCATCGACGACATACCCATCCACCCAACACTCGTGCCCGGCGTCAAGCAGCATCGCCAAGAACGCGTGAACCGCACCGTCGCTCTTCACCGCCGAGAACAGGATGTTGGCGTCAAGAAAGATCCGCATGGCAGCAGGTCATCCCCGCCGCCGCGCTGACTTCGTGCCAGCTGGAGGCGTGCGCAGCATTGCCTGGGCCAGGTCCTGCTCAGCCTCGTCGAATTCGCGAATCCGCTTATCGTTGTAAATCTCCACGGGCAACGTCACGGCCGGCCGGAGCAGCAGTCCGTCGGGCGTGGTCTCCGCGATCAACGTGTCGTCCGCTTTGATGCCCAGGGCCTTCCGGATGCCGAGGGGCAGCGTCACAACGCCCCGGCTCGTCACAGTGATGGTCGCTTTCATACAAGCAGAATAACAGCTTTTCTGCATATCGTCTATTTTCCATTTTTGGGCGGGCTGATGGGGGCGCGGGGCTATATTCTCAGCATGATGGCTACCCTCTGGATCATCGTGGCGGGAACGCTGCTCGCCTCGTGGCTGGCCCCCGCATGGTGCTCGGCCGAGGGCTTTCCAACGCCGTTTAACAGCGAAAAAGATGTGGCCGCCCGTCCTCTTCCAGCCGCGGAGGCCGCCGCCACGATGGACGTGCCTGCGGGGCTTCGCGTCGGCGTGTTCGCCGCCGAACCAGACGTGCAAAACCCGATCGCCATGGCCTGGGATCCCCGCGGCCGGCTCTGGATCGCGGAAAACCACACCTACGCCGAACGGCCAATCAAGATGGACATCCGGCTTCGCGACCGCGTGCTCATCTTCAAAGACAACGACGGCGACGGCACGGCCGACGAGCGGAAGGTGTTTCTCGACGATCTGCAGCAACTCACGAGCGTGGAAGTCGGACTCGGCGGTGTCTGGCTGCTCTGCCCACCGCGACTGCTCTTCGTGCCCGATCGCAACGGCGACGACGTTCCCGATGGCCCGGCGAAGGTGGTGCTCGACGGCTTCGAGGTGGCGACGGAGAACTACCACAACTTTGCCAACGGGCTGCGGTTCGGCCCCGACGGCTGGCTCTACGGCCGCTGCGGCGGTTCCTGCCCCGGCCGCGTCGGCCCGCCCGGAGCCACGGCGGAGCAGCGGGTGCGGCTCGAGGGAGGCATCTGGCGCTACTCACCACGGTCGGGCCGGTTCGAGGTGCTCTCCCACGGCACCACGAACCCCTGGGGCCACGACTGGAACGCCTTCGGCGACGGCTTCTTTATCAACACGGTCAACGGCCACCTCTGGCAGATCATCCCCGGGGCGCATTATCCGAGGCATGGCACGCTCGACCCCAATCCGCAGACCTATGAACTGATCGACATGCACGCCGACCACTGGCACTTCGACACTGGCGGCGGCTGGCAGAAGTCGCGGGACGGCGCCGCCAACGATCTCGGTGGTGGCCACGCCCACTCCGGGATGATGATCTACCTCGGCGACGATTGGCCCGAGGACTACCGCGGCCATCTCTTCACCTGGAACTTTCATGGCCGGCGGGCCAACCAGGAACTGCTCGAACGCGAGGGCAGCGGCTACGTCGGCCACCACGGCCGCGACGTGCTCCTCTCCCGCGACCCGTTCTTCCGCGGCATGGAGCTGGCCTACGGCCCCGACGGCGCGGTGCTGGCGATCGACTGGAGCGACACCGGCGAGTGCCACGAAACAACCGGCGTGCACCGCACGAGCGGCCGGATCTTCCGGATCGCGCACGAAAGCCACCCGAAACAGTCTGCTCAGGATCTGGCTGCACGTGATCTGGCTGCACGTGATCTGGACAGTCTCTCGTGCGTGGCCCTCGCCGAGTTGGCAACGCACAAAAATGAATGGTATCCGCGGCAGGCCCGCATCATCCTCGCCGACCGTGCCCTTCGCGGATCCGCGAGCGATCTGCCGCGGGCCCATGAGACGTTGCGCCGGCTCGCCGCGTCTGCCGACCCGGTCATCGCCTGCCGCGCGGTGCTCACGCTGCATGCCAGCGGCGGCTGCGACCAGGCGTTTCTCCGCGGCCTGCTCTCCCATCCTGACGAGCATCTGCGGGCCTGGGGTGTCCGCCTGCTCACAGACGACTGGCCGATCGACGGCGTCATCGGGCCGGCGACCATCCCGAAGGAAGCGTCCGCCCGTGTGGCAGCGGCGTGCGACGCCGTCGCCGCCGACCTGCGCCGAGTCGCCACAGACGACCCCAGCGGTCTGGTGCGGCTTGCCCTCGCCTCGACACTCCAGCGCATGCCGGTGGACCGCCGCGCCGACCTCGCTGCTGCGCTGATGACCCGTAGCGAGGATGCCGATGATCACAACCTGCCGCTGCTCGTCTGGTATGGCATGATCCCGGCGGTCGAGGCCGATCCACGCCGCGCGGCAGACGTGGCCATCGCTTCGCGGTGGCCGAAGACGCAGCGGCTGATCGCTCGCCGGCTCGCCACGCTGATCGAACGACACCCCGAGGGAATGGACCGACTTGTTGCTGCGATCGCGGACACCCGCGACGAGAACGTGCAGCAAAACCTGCTCGCGGGGATCGCCGATGGCCTCACCGGCTGGCGGCGGGCCACAAAGCCTGCGGGCTGGGATGCCCTCGCCGCGCGACTGAGCCAGGGAGACGCCACGCGGGTCGCAGTTGTCCGTGATCTCTCGGCGGTCTTCGGCGACGGCCGTGCAATCGACGAGATCCGCCGGCTCGTGCTCGACGAGAAGACGGATGCGGGCCTCCGCCTCTCGGCACTCGAAACGCTCGTGCGACAGGGGGGCGAGAGTGTCCGTGGCATCTGTCTCGGCCTGCTCGGGGACCGGCGGTTCAATATGTTGGCCGCGGAGGGGCTCTCGCGGAGCGACGACGCGGAAGTGTCGCAGGCGCTCGTCGCCGCCTACGGCAGGTTTCTCAGTTCGGCGCGGCCCAAGCTCATCGGCATCCTCGCCTCGCGGCGGACGTTCGCTGCCGCCCTGCTCGACGCCGTGGCCGACGGAAAAATCCCCCGCGACTCCATCACCGCCTACGATCTGCGGCAGATTCGTTCGCTCGGCGATCCCGCACTCGACGCCCGTATCGAGCGAGACTGGGGCGGCGTTGCCGAGACGTCGGTCGAGAAGCGGCGGCGGATCGACTCGCTCAAGGAATCACTGCAACCGGCCGTGCTGGCGGCGGCCGACACATCCCGTGGCCGGGCGATCTACGACCAATCCTGTGGCCGGTGCCACAAACTCTTCGGCGCGGGCGAGTCGATCGGCCCCGATCTCACTGGCGGCAACCGCACGAACATCGACTACCTGCTCGAGAACATCGTCGATCCCAGCGGCGTGGTGAACCGCGACTACCGGATGTCGATCGTCGCGCTCTCCGACGGCCGGGTGCTCAACGGCCTCGTGACCGCCCGCGACGACCGCACGCTCACGCTCGTCACGCCCACCGACCGCCACGTGATCGCCGCCGAGGACATCGACGAGGTCACGGTCACGCAGCAGTCGCCGATGCCGGAAGGGATGCTCGACCAGTTGCCCCCAGAGGCGATCCGCGACCTGATCGGCTACCTGATGCAGCCCGCCCAGGTGCCACTGCCGTAGCCTGGCTCGTCTCCGCTCCTTACTTCCGCGGCTGCTCTTTGTGATCGCCCGGGGCGGTGGCCGTTCGCGGTGAGGCGATGGCATCGAGCTTCGCCGCCACGACACCCCGCAGCGCGCCGTCCCACCACGCATCAAGCGCGTCCTGCAGGCCCGACACAGCGTCGTCGTGCTGTTCATGGGCCTTCAGCGCATGCACCAGCGGCAGGAGGATCTCCGAATCGCCACAGACAGCCCGGCCGATCTCGCGGGCCGCCGCATCATCGAGCGCCCGCACGAGCGATACGCAACAGACATCGAGACCGTAGGGTCCGATCGCCGCCAGCAGCGGATGGCAGTCGGTGTGGAAGGCCACCGTCGAAAGCCGTTCCTGCCCCCGGCGTGCCAGCGACGCCGCCACCAGCGGGATAGTCGTCAGCGACGAGGCGCTGACATGGGCCAGCGGACCATGCTCGTCCGATGTCATGAACTCCGCCATCTCATCGAGCACTGCGGGATCGCCCACCATCGCGCAGGCTCCCGCACGAGCCAGCGCCGCCGGCCAGGAATCGCGGCCGCAATGCTCCTCCGTGAGCCGCCAGATGACCGCCGCCACATGCCGGATGACCGCCTTCTGCGCGGCGGCGGCGGAAGTCGGCTCCTCGTCGCTCGGAATATCCAGTGGCTCCAGGTCTGACTCTCCGGCGGCACGACCGTCGGGCTCATGGCCCACCGACGCGGTCGTGAGCATCCGGTCGCATCGTTCCAATCCGCCGTCATGTCGGCAGCGATGAACCAGGTCGATCACATGCCCGAGCCGGCCTTCCCAGACAGACCGCTGCTCGCCCTCGAGGCCAGCCGCATCGGCGACCCGACCGCAGGCTTCGGCGATGTCGGCCGACATGAGAAACTCGACTGCCGACACCACGGGGGCGTCGGAGCGGAGCATATTTGGCCCGGCCGCCGCGCGCAGTTCTTCCACCGCCGCGTTGAGCGATCCGCGCTTCGCCTGCAGCGACACGTCGCAGCCAGCGACGGCCAGGCCGAGTGGGCGGCCGGACGTGGCGTCGAACCGGCTCGTCGCACCGCCGGCCTTGATCACCATGGTGTCCCCTTCGAAACAGACCTCCGGATTGTCTTCGTGCACGAAGGCGAGGCAGGCGACCGGTTCGATCGCCATCTCGACGGTCACTCCCGCCGGCCTGCTGTCCGTGGCGGTCCCGATACCGGTGGCGAAGGAAAGAGTGCGTCTGAACTTTGGCGGTTCCTTGCCGACTGGCTTGTCTCGCACGAGCGACAGCCCGACGTTCACCAAGCACCAGGCTCGTTGCGGCAGCGGAATCTCGAGCCGGCCACCACCGCCAGCCGGCAGCAGGCTGACGTTTGTGTGGCTGACCGCCAACCCGCAGGCCCGATCGTCGTCGGGCAGCGCCGTGAGCAGGAGGCCATCTGCTGGCGAGACGATCAGCCGTGCAGATTCGGTCGTGCCCGGGGCGGCATCGACCGCTGGACGGCTGCCCTCGAGCACGAGATCGTCGCCGCGGCCAATCGCCTCCACGATCCACTCATGGAAGCGGAGCATCGTGGCCTCCTCTCGGGAGAGCGGCTGCGACAGGGGCGTGGCGGCAGAATATTCCTCGAGATGGAACCTGGCCACGGCCGCACCAGGATCGGTGGGGTCGCTGCGAAACTCGATCTCAGACTTGAGAAAGCGGCCCGAACGCCGCAGCCGATCGCGCCAGGCGAGTCGATCGCGATCGTTGACAGGCTCGCCGATTTTTAGGCCCAGATACGCGGTGAGATCGCGTTCCGTCGTCCGGCACTCCGGCGGCAACTCGATGCGTTGCAGCACGGCCTTCGGCGGCAGGTCGTGGATCGCCACCACGAGATCGATGGTGCTGCCGGCGGGCCGCAGCGCGATGCCAACCGGGCCACGGCGTGCCCGCGAGCCCTCCGCACGCGATGGATGGGTCTTGTCGCTGCTGCCTCGGACCGATTTCGCAACCGATCGCCGATCGTGCATCGGCGGAGCCACCGAGAGATAGCCCTCGTCATGCAGGAACCGAACTACTTCGACATGCATGTGATGGATCGCGACGGCATCACACGTGGCCGGCCCGGCCGTGTTCCAGGCCGGCTGTTCGAGCGTGGCGGGACGACCGTCGGCCGCCACCCAGATGGTCGTGCTTGTTCCGTCCGGACGGTTGATCGACCGCGGCACAGCGTCCCGCGGCGGCTGCCGATCGGAGAGAAACCGCACCAGCCGCGCACTCATGTCGTCGGGGAGTCCGGTGACCTCGATCGTCCCAGCCTCGAACCGTGGCCCCTCGACCACGTCGAGCACGAGCCGCTCGACTCCGTCCGATGATTCGACCGCGGCATGCACCTGAGCCTCGGCGAACCCAGCGTGCTCCAACGCGAGTGTCGCCTTGCGAACGACCGCCTCCACGAACGCATCACGAGAGGCATGAGGACGCGACAGCCACACCACGTCGGTGTCTTCGACCAACGGCAGCCGCAGCTGCTCGGGATCGATCTGAGTCGTGCCACGGACGACGAGCCGGTCGGCCGCCCCGAG
>JBBAVO010000139.1:0-7307 GCA_040397635.1 Pirellulales bacterium | reverse complement strand
AGTGCCTCCGCATCCCGCACTTCTACAACGCCTTCTATGTCTACAAGTACGCCACTGGTCTGGCGGCAGCGATCACGCTGGCCAAACGGGTGGCAGAAGGGGGCTCTCAGGAACTCGAGGCCTACCTGGCGTTTCTCAAGGGCGGCTGCTCGAAGTGGCCGCTCGACCTGCTCCGTGATGCCGGCGTCGATCTCGAGAAGCCCGAACCGGTGGCGACCGCCCTCTCGCGGTTCGGCGAACTCGTCGACGAATTGGGGACGCTGCTGTAGGGGCGACGCAGGGCGTGCCTGACAGCAGGCGACGTTTTGTGATACGCTCTGGCCGTGCCGGCGGGAAGCCGGCCTCTCCAGGCGGAGAAGAAGCGAGGCACGACCGGATGGGCATCCAGGTCGCGATCCACCACAAGACCGCCTACCGCTACGACAGGCCCGTGAGCCTGGGGCCGCAGATCGTGCGGCTCAGGCCGGCGCCACACTGTCGGACGCCGATCCTCTCCTACTCGTTGAAGGTCGTTCCCAAGACCCATTTCCTCAACTGGCAGCAGGACCCGCAGTCGAATTGGTTGGCGAGATTCGTCTTCCCGGACAAGGCCCGGGAATTCACATTGGAGGTCGACCTCGTGGCCGACCTCTCCTCGATCAACCCATTTGATTTCTTCCTCGAGCCGCAGGCGGAGACTTTTCCATTCGCCTACGAGCCGTGGCTTGCACGGGAACTGCGGCCGTTCCTCGAAGCCGAGCCGGTCGGGCCATTGCTGCAATCGTGGGTCGAATCACTCGACGTTCAGGCAGGCCGCACCGTCGATGTGCTGGTCGCGATCAACAGCCGCATCCAACGGGAAGTCGGCTACCTGATCCGTTTGGAGCCGGGGGTGCAGTCATGCGAGGAGACACTGCAACTGCGAACGGGCTCCTGTCGCGACACATCGTGGCTGCTCGTGCAGGTCCTGCGTGGACTGGGACTGGCAGCGCGGTTCGTGTCAGGATATCTCGTCCAACTCGTGCCGGACGAGAAGCCTTTGGAAGGACCGGTAGGGCCTGCCGCCGACTTTACTGATCTCCACGCCTGGGCCGAGGTCTACCTGCCCGGTGCCGGCTGGGTTGGCCTCGATCCCACGTCCGGAATGCTGGCGGGTGAAGGCCACATACCGTTGGCCGCAACCCCCGATCCGGCCTCGGCAGCGCCGGTCAGCGGGCTGATCGAGGCGTGCAAAATCGATTTCGCGCACTCGATGAGCGTGACCCGTATTCGGGAGCAGCCACGAACCACACGGCCCTATACGGTCTCGCAGTGGGCGGCAATCGACTCGGTCGGGCAGATGGTGGACCGCGACCTCACCGCGGGCGACGTCCGCCTGACGATGGGTGGTGAGCCGACGTTCCTGAGCATCGATGATTTCGACGGCGAAGAGTGGAACACGGCTGCCGTTGGGCCCACCAAGCAGCAGCGTGCCACTGCCTTGATCCACCGTCTCAAAGAGCGGTTCGCACCCGGCGGCCTGCTCCACTTCGGGCAGGGGAAGTGGTATCCGGGTGAAAGCCTGCCGCGGTGGGCGCTGCGGCTCTACTGGCGGCGCGATGGCGAGGCCCTCTGGGCCAACGGCGAATACCTCGCGGGCGACGGTGACAGTCGGGGCCACGGAGTCGCCGAGGCGGAGAGGTTCGTGACGCATCTCGCGGGCCGGCTCGGCATTCCTGCCTCATTCGCGCAGGAGGCCTACGAGAACCCTTGGACGTTCATCGCCAAGGAGCAGGCGTTGCCATTGAACGTTGATCCGCTCGACTCGAAGCTCGACAGCGCAGAGGAACGGGCCCGGCTTTCGCGGGTCTTCACCCGTGGGCTCGGCCAACCGGTTGGCTACGCCCTGCCGCTTTCGCGACGGCATGAGACGACGGGGCCGGTTTGGCAGTCGTCTCACTGGCCACTCCGGAGCGAGCGGATCTTTCTTGTCGCGGGCGACAGTCCCATCGGCTACCGCCTGCCGCTGGAAAGCCTGCCCTGGGTGGAGAAGGCCGACTACCCGCACCTGCATCAGCGGGATCCGTTCGAGCCCCGATCCCCGTTGCCAGCCCCGGCCGCCGGCGAACGTGCGATCGGCGGCACAATCGAGCCTGTGGCACCGTTGCCAGTCGATCCGCGGCACAGACAGGCGGGCGAGGTGATCGGCCAGCCCGACGTGGGCGGGGGTCAACGCCAGATGGCGGACGTCCGCGGACTCGTGCCGGCCGTCGGCGCGTCCGCCGCCGGCGTCGTGCGAACGGCGATCTGCGTCGAGCCGCGGGATGGACGGCTCCATGTGTTCATGCCCCCCACGAGCCTGCTCGAAGACTGGGTGGAGTTGGTAGGGCACGTCGAGGCGACGGCCGTGGCCCTTGATATGCCGGTGGTGCTCGAGGGCTATCCGCCCCCACGCGATCCCCGGCTCGTCGAGATAGCGGTCACACCCGATCCGGGCGTGATCGAGGTAAATATCCACCCGACGGCATCGTGGCAGGAACTGGTTTCAAACACGACGAGCCTCTACGAGGATGCCCGGCAAAGTCGGCTGGGAACCGAGAAGTTTGCGCTTGACGGTCGGCATGTCGGCACCGGTGGCGGCAACCACATCGTCGTGGGGGCGGCGACGCCCGCCGACAGCCCCTTCCTCCGCCGCCCCGACCTCCTGCGGTCGTTGCTCACCTATTGGCAGAACCACCCCAGCCTCTCGTATCTCTTCAGCGGACTGTTCATCGGCCCCACGAGCCAGCATCCACGGGTTGACGAGGCGCGTCTCGACAGTCTCTATGAACTGGAGATCGCTTTTGCGCAGATCGATCAACTGGGAGACACTCCGCCGGCCTGGCAGATCGATCGCCTGTTGCGTCATCTTCTCGTCGACGTGCAGGGCAACACGCATCGCGCTGAGTTCTGCATCGACAAGCTCTTCAGCCCCGACAGTTCGTCAGGCCGGCTGGGGCTCGTCGAACTCCGCTCGTTTGAGATGCCGCCCCACGCTGAGATGAGCCTCGTGCAACAACTGCTGCTGCGGGCGTGCATCGCACGCTTCTGGCAGCAGCCATACCGGGGCCGGCTCGTGCGATGGGGCAACGAACTCCATGACCGTTGGATGTTGCCACACTTCATCGCGGCCGATATCGCCGACGTGGTAAATGATCTCCGGCAGGCCGGCTATGCCTTCGACGGGCAATGGTTCACGCCACACGTCAACTTCCGGCTTCCGCTGCTCGGCAGCATCTCGCAGCAGGGACTGACACTCGAATTGCGGACGGCGCTGGAGCCATGGCACGTGCTGGGCGAGCAGCCGGGCGGCGGCGGCACCGCACGGTACGTCGATTCGAGCCTCGAACGGGTCCAAGTACTGCTTTCCGGCGTGGCTGGTGATCGCTTCACGCTGGCCTGCAACGGTCGAAGAGTGCCGCTGGCACCGACCGGTACGGAAGGTGAGTTCGTGGCCGGTGTGCGGTATCGCGCCTGGCAGCCGCCAAACTGCCTGCATCCCACGATCGGCGTGCACACCCCGCTGGTCTTCGATATTCTCGATTCGTGGAGCGGTCGCAGCGTCGGTGGATGCACCTACCACGTCGCCCATCCCGGTGGCCGCAATTTTTCCACTTTTCCGGTCAATGCCAATGAGGCCGAGGGGCGTCGCTTGGCGCGGTTCTTCCCGTTCGGTCACACTCCCGGTCCAATGAACATTCCACCAGCGAATCGGAATGCCGATTTTCCTCTGACACTCGACCTGCGCATTGGCTGACACCATCGCCACTACCGCTCCACAGCACGTGCCGGTGGACGTGGCGGCAGGGATGGCGTCATTCGATGCCTGGGACGAGATGGTCACCGGCGTCGGACAGTTGCGTGGCCATTGGCAGAGGTTCTTCTCCGCCCATGGTCCATTCGCGCCGGAACTGATGGAGAGACGCTGGCAATCGGCGAGAGGATTGCTCTTCCGCAACGGTGTCACCTGCACGGTCTACGGCAGCGGGGACCCGCCGACAGGCACGGAGCGTCCTTGGCTTCTCGATCCGATTCCACTGGTCATCTCCTCCGAGGAATGGCGTCAGATTGCGGCGGGCGTGACGCAGCGGGCGGCGCTGGCGGCGGCGGTGCTCGAGGATCTCCATGGACCACGGCGGTTGATCGCAGAGGAGGTGCTCCCGCCGGCAGTCGTCCATGCCAACCCAGGTTTCCTGAGGCCCTGTCACGGCATTCGCCAGCAACCGCGGCTGCTGCTGTTCGCAGCCGACCTCGTGCGGGGTGGAGACGGCGCCTGGCGGGTGCTTGCCAATCGGGCTCAGTCGCCCACCGGCATGGGGTATGCGCTGGAGAACCGCGCCGCGCTTGGACAAATCATGGCGGACGCCTTCCGGAATCTGCCCGTGGCCGGACTGGCCCCCTTTTTTGAAACCATCCGGACTGCGATCGAGAGGCTGGCGCCCCAGGCCTCCGGTGGCGATGGCCGCCCATATGCGGTGCTGCTGTCGCCAGGGCCTCTCAACGAAGCAGCGTTCGAGCACGCCTCCCTGGCCAGGCACCTGGGCCTGACGCTCGTCGAGGGTGGAGATCTGATCGTACGTGGGCAGGCCGTTCACCTCAAGACGCTCTCAGGGCTGCAACGAGTCGATGTGATCCTGCGGCGCGTCGATGACGACTTCTGCGATCCGTTGGAGCTTCGTCCCGATAGCGAACTGGGCGTGCCTGGTCTGCTCGAGGTCATGCGGGCGGGCGGCGTGGCCGTGACGAATTCGCTCGGTGCTGGGCTGATCGACAGTGTGGCGTTGGCGTCGTTCATGCCGGCGTTGTGCCAGCGGCTGTTGGGCGAGCCTCTGCTGCTCCCCGACGTCGCCACGCTCTGGGCAGGAGATGCCGATCACCGCCGGATGCTGCTGGGATCGCTCCGGGAATTTGTCGTCCGCCCGGCCTTCTCGGCGGCCGACAGCCGCGGCATCGTGGCCGCCGATCTGTCGGCGGAGGAACTCGACCGGCTTGCCACCGCGATCACTGCCGACCCGGTATCCCATGCTGCACAGTTGATGCTTCGGCCATCGACCGCGCCCTCGTGGATCGATGGCCGGGTCGAACCGCGGCCGGTGACGCTGCGGGCGTTCGCTTGCCTCGGCCAGAATGGCTGGACGGTCATGGCAGGGGGGCTGGGGCGAGTCTCCGCCGACGCTCGTCATCCCGTTGTCTCGCTCCAGGACGCCGCCGGCTCGAAGGATGTGTGGATCATCAACGAGATGGTGCGTTGGTCGCCTCGACAACGGCCGCCAACAGTCCCGCCGTGGCCGCCTCGTCGCACGCGAGGGCTTGTGCACGAGGCATCTGACCTGCACAGCCGGGCGGCCGAACATCTCTTCTGGGTCGGCAGGTATGCCGAGCGTGCCGACGTGCTGGCGCGGACACTGCGGGCTGTCGCCGATCGCATCGCAGACGATGAGCGTCCGGGCGTTTACGAGGAACTACAACCGCTGTTGCGAGTCTTGGGCTGGATGGGTGGGGTGCCGACGATGATCGTCTGGGCCAGTCAGGCGGACCCGCTCGGTGCCGCTCGGCAGGCGTTGCACGCAGCGTTCGATCCGTTCAATCCAGGGGGGCTTCCGGCTGCCATCGCGCATCTGCACCGCGCCTCCGCAGGCCTGCGGAACAGTCTGGCGCCCGATCTGGACGGCATCCTGCGGCAGTTGCAGGGCATCGTGGCCAGAGTCCCGGCCGTTGGAAACATCGGCGAGCAGTCGCTGTGTCTCGACGACGCTGCCACCGCCCTGGCCGGGATGATCGGCCTGGAGCAGGACGGCATGCCGCGTGGTCCGGGCTGGCACTTCCTCGTGCTCGGCCGACGCCTGGAACGGGCGGTCGGTGTCGCCGCGACGATCCGCGGCAGTGGATTGGTGGAGGGCAACTCATTTGATCCTGCCACCGTCGATGTGCTCCTCGAACTGGCCGCGGCAGGAAGTCGTGGTCATGTGGGGATCGCCGCCGCCGACCCCGCTGCGGACCGGGGATCGCAGGCCATTGAGCGGCTGCTGGCAGACGCCGACCATCCGCGATCACTTCTGTTCGTGCTCGAATCGATCCGATCCCTCCTCTCGGCCCTGCCACATGTGGCAGGGCCGGGGAGGACCGGTCCGATCGACGCGGCCATTGACGTGGTGGGTGGATTGGCCAAGGAGTTTCGCACCGCACCAATGCCCGTCGATCCGGCGGAGTTGCAGTTCCTGGTGGCCCGTCTCGATCGACTGCTGCCCGGCATTTCCGAGAATGTCACTGAGGCCTATTTCGCTCATGTCCATGCCCAACGTGCCTGACATGCCAGCCGTCGTGCCGGCCCGCTACCGCTGCCAGCATTCGACCCGCTACGAGTATGAACAGACCGTGGTCGGGTCCCATCTGCTGGCCCATCTGTCGCCCCGTCCGCGGCCGGGGCAGGCCGGTAGGCTGACGCGGCTGGGCATCCAGCCGCAGCCGGCCGTCGTGATCGATCGACTCGACTGGTTTGGTAATCCTGTGCACTATGCCGCGATCGAGGAGCCGCACTCCATCCTTTCGGTCGATGTCGAGATGGAGGTGGAGGTTGCGATCGCGGGTGTGGCCTGTCCCGAAAGAACTCCCACGTGGGAAACGATCCGCGCCACTTCGCCACACTCGGTCGAGGTTGCGGATTTCCTGCCTCGGAGCACCCGTGTCGACACGCCGCAGGTGATGCTCGCCGCGTACGCCCAGTCGAGCTTTCAAGAGGGCACGCCGGTGGCCGTCGGCGGCCTCGATCTGATGCGGCGAATCCATGCCGACTTCGCCTTCGACCCCCAGGCCACCACCGTGAGCACCCCCGTGGCCGAGGTCTTCGGCAACCGGCGCGGGGTCTGCCAGGACTTCGCGCATCTGATGATCGGCATGCTCCGATCGATCGGCCTGCCGGCCCGCTATGTCAGCGGCTACATCCGCACAGAGCCCCCGGGCAACGGAGACTGGCGGGGCGCGGAATCGAGCCATGCCTGGGTGCAGGCGTGGTGCGGTCAGGGCGACGGCTGGCTCGATCTCGATCCGACCAATGCGGTCACTATCGGCAGCGACCACATCACCCTGGCGTGGGGCCGCGACTACGACGACGTATCCCCGCTTCGCGGCGTGATCCTAGGCGGCGGCCGGCACCTTCTCCATGTCGGCGTGCGGGTTGATCGCATCGGTCCGGCGTGAGCGGGCAGCCCCTCACTCCGGGCCGCGGACCAGTTCCACGAGCGGTCGCACGAGCGTGCCTGTGCCGCCGCCGTCGATCCACGGGCGTGGCTTCTCGGCGAATGCCGGGCCGG
>JBBAVO010000138.1:3752-7346 GCA_040397635.1 Pirellulales bacterium | reverse complement strand
GTTCACGGTTGTCGATGAGCCGCGTCGATCCCAGACGGCCAGCCACCAGCGCCACTGCCTGCATGGCATGGTCGGCGAGCGGGTCGAGCGACTCTGGGTCGGCGAGCACCGCATACTCGACCACGATGCCATGCCTCTCCATCGTCTCCCTCATCGTCCGCTCGATCGCCGCGGGAGCTGCCCCGGCAATCCAAAGCTGCTCCGCCTGCCTGAGGCTCTCCGAAAGCGCGACGGCGCGAAGGCGGTCGGCGGCAGAGAGATAGGCATTCCGCGAACTCATGGCGAGACCATCCGCCTCGCGCACGGTGGGGCAGACGACGATTTCGATCGGCAGTCCCAGATCGCGGACCATCCTCTTGACGACGAGCGTCTGCTGCCAGTCCTTCGCGCCAAAATAGGCCGCGTCAGCCGGCACCGTGAGGAAGAGCTTGCAGACCACCGTCGCCACGCCATCGAAATGGCCGGGCCGTCGCTCCCCCTCCAGCGGCAACGCCGGACCGCCCACGACGATCCGCGTGGCATCTCCCGGCGGATAGACGGCCGCCACTTCCGGCGCATAGATCCACCTCACTCCGTGCGGCTCGAGCACCGCGGCGTCGGCGGACAGCGTTCGCGGATACCGCGCGAAATCCTCCTGCGGCCCAAACTGTGTCGGGTTCACGAAGATCGAGACGGCGACGTCATCGCAGCCGGCCGTCGCGCGGGCCACGAGGCTTGCATGACCGGCATGGAGCGCTCCCATCGTGGGCACGAATCCAACCCGTCGGCCGGCAGCCCGAGCCTTGACGACCAGCGCCCGCATGCGATCGGGATCGTGCACGATCTCTGGCATCACACCATCGCCTCGACGACGGCCACCGCTTCCTGCACCGCCTGATCGAAATCGCCCGCAGCGATCGTCACAACAGCACGAGGCCCACCAGCCCCGTTGGTCTCGGGCGAGCGGAGTTCGGCGGCGATCCGGTCCTGCAATCGCAGGAGCTTGGCCACCGCCTCGTCTATCGTCGCGCACGCCGCCATACCCGACTGCGGGCCGGCGCCGACGGCACCGTGATCGGCAGGCTGCCGATCACGGAGGGCGATCTTCTCCTCGAGCACGTCGGGCGAAGCCAGCAGCAGGATCGCGACGTGCGGTGGCACAGTGCCTGCCGCCATCTCCGCAAAGAACGACTCGAATCGAGCGAGCGGCTCAGCCACCAGCGATTCGGACGCCGCCAGCCGCACGGTGCCCAGCCAATAATCGACCACGGTGCCGTGTGGATCCTGTGACCACCGCTTTGCCAGCAGCGGTTTTGCACAGGCCTCGGCCGCGTGCCTCCAGTCGAGGTCACCGGGGGCCGCATCCAGCCGCGGCGCCGTGCCGCCGACCAAGCCATACTCCGGCGGTGCCGACACCAGCCGCGCGAGCGTCGCATGGGCAATCGCCGCCGCCACCTCCGCCGCTCCCGATCCTGGCACGCCGACCACCGCCACATGGGGATGCGGCGACGAGATGCTCTCGAGCAGAGCCTTGAGCGTGCATGCGGCCAACGGGTGCACGAGATCCGGGGCGATCTCCACGCAGGGTTCGAGCACGAACCGGCGAGTGACCATCCGTGGGTGCGGCACCGTCAGTGATTCGGTGTCGAGGACAACGTCGTCGTAGAGCAGCAGATCGAGGTCCACCGTCCGAGGCCCCCACCGCTCGCCGCGTTCGCGATCGAGGGTGTTTTCCACCGCCGCGAGCATGCCGAGCACGTCGTGCGGCGCCAGATCGGTCTCGAAAAGGCAGGCGCCGTTGAGAAACGGCCCCTGCCCGGGCGGGCCGCCGATCGGTCGCGTGTCGCGGTAGCGACTCACGCTCAGGAGCGTGACGCCCGGCATGAACCGCAGCAACTCCATCGCGCGGTCGAGATACTCACGCCGTTTCCCGAGATTCGATCCGCATCCGACAAGGCATCGTGCCATAGCGTTTCACACCAAGAGGCTTCGGCCAAGCTGTAAAACAAGACGCGACGCACCCCGATTCTAACCGCCGGCCGCCCTCCCGGAAAAACACCGTCACCTACGCTGACCACAAAACGCCGAAAAAACAGCCCGACCCGCCACCCAACCATCGCTCGAAACCGGGGGGACATCCAGGCCACGACCAAAGTCGCCGACTGTCGCTCCCTCCAGTCGTCGCCCCCGAAATTCGAAACGATTTTTTGCCAGACGAATGTTTGCCAGGCGTTCATCAACGCTTCTCAGGGCCGTGTCCGCATGGACTCCATGTCTGCGTCTCACGACCGCCTGATGAGGGGTCATTCTGTGGAGCAGGTGGCGGATGTCAAGGACGGCTCATCGCGCACGCTGCGCGCACGAACGCACATGCCCAAAACTACCGGAGAGAAATCGCGTTTCCTCCAAAAAAATATTTTGCCAGCAGTGCAAGCATTGTCGAAACGGATTCGAGATACTGTGCTGCCGTGACCAGAACCTTCACAATCCCGGTCATAACGGCATTCCACCACGTCTGAAGAATCGCCTCATGCACCACTCTTCTTCCCGCGACAACGGCGACTCGAGCACCAACAGACGGTTCACCCGCGATTCACGACGGGGGCTTGACGACCCGCTCCCTGCCGCCCTCCTCCCGGATGGATTGCCTCTCGGAGATCCGCTCCCTGATCTGCTCTCCGACGACGCCGCGGATGCCGAGCCGGCGACACGCTCGACGGAACATGATTCCGCATCGAGCGATTCGTATTGGCAACTCTCGCGCACACCGCTGACGAGTCTGGTTTTTACGCTCCCCCTGGTGTTGGCCTACGAGGGCGGCGTGCTGCTGTTGGGCCACGGTTCACCCCGCAACGGCGCCGACGTCTGGCTCCGACACCTGCTCGATTCCCTGGGATTTGGCCAGTATTTTCTCCTGCCTGTGCTCACCGTGGTGGGGCTTTTGGTATGGCAATTTCTGGCCCACGACCGCTGGCGGGTGAGCCTGGCCGCACTCCCCGGCATGACGGCCGAATGCCTGCTCTGGGCGGTGGTGCTCGTCGGCGTCGGACGACTGCAGCAGAGCCTCTGGCCGTTCCGCGAACAGTTCTTGCAATGGGAACTCGTGCACGGGCAACTCCTCCAGTGGCAGGCCAACGCCGGATTCGGCTGGCAGACAGTTCTGGCCAGACTCGTCGGCTTCTGCGGCGCGGGGCTCTATGAAGAGGTGCTTTTTCGGCTGCTCATGCTGCCCATTGCCGTCTGGACATTCGAGCGACTAGGCTGCTCGCCGCTGTCGGCCGGGTTCTGGGCGCTGCTGCTGTCGAGCCTGCTCTTCAGCGCCGCGCACTATATAGGACCGCTTGGCGACTCGTTCGCGCTCTATAGTTTCACGTTTCGCACCGTGGCGGGAATTTTTTTCGCAGTGCTGTTCCTGCTGCGCGGCTTCGGCATCGCCGCCGGCACTCATTTTTTCTACGACCTGCTCGTCGGGTTGCTGTAGATCGGCGGCGAAAACGATACTGGCATCTGTCTTGGTGTCAGATGCGGCCACGATCTATAATCTCTTTCCGTGCAGCGGGCCTCGGAGGCCAGCTAGTGTGTCTCACGTTTTTTGTGACCAGTGTCTTCTGTGAC
>JBBAVO010000138.1:0-3652 GCA_040397635.1 Pirellulales bacterium | reverse complement strand
AGTGTCTTCTGTGACTAGTGTCTTCTGTGACTAGTGTCTTTGTGGAGTGGCCTCTCGTGCTGTCGGCTCGTCCCAAGGTCGCCGAATTGGTCTTCCAGCTCTACGGGCGGGTGCTGCATCCTGAACTCTTCGAAATTCAGTGCTCTCGCACGATCGACCGGGGCGGGTATGCGGCCACCGTTGCGATCACCAATGCCGGCCACCTTGTGACCTGGCGAAAGGATGGCCTGACGCTGACTGAAGTGGCGGCCGGCACCAGCCAACCCCTGCCGCAGAAGCGGCGGCTGCTGTCCCACCGGCTCAGCGGCGAACGCAGCGACCGGATGGAGTGCCGCGGCGGCGGCTCCTATCAAATGTGCTTCCAGCTCGAGCGGGTCGCGCCGGAGGTGTTCTGGGCGTTTCAGGAAGAGCTCGCCGCCGAGGGCCGCAAGCATGGCCTGCTCCACCATTTCAGTGCGTCTGGGAGGCTGACCACGGGCGCCCTCAGCTGGATCAACATCGAAACCCGCGCCTCGGGCCTCTCCGTGCAGGCGTTTCACACCTTCCCGGACGACCACGCGATCGTGAAGAGCCAGTCGCTCTTCGAACTCCCCTGAGGTCGCACCGTTCCTTCCCACACGTCCTCCATACAAGCTTTGCCCGATGCCCACACCCAAAACCAGTTCTTCGAAAACGACCACCGCGACGCCGCGCAGCCGCGTGCTGATCGCCGACGACAACGAGCCCAACCGCGAACTGCTCGAGGTGTATCTCGCCGAACTCGACTGCGAGATCGCCACGGCGGTGGATGGCCGCGACACGCTCGACCAGGTGGCCTCCTTTCACCCCCACGTGATCCTGCTCGACGTCATGATGCCGAAGCTGTCGGGTTTTGAGGTCTGCGAGCGGCTGAAGTCGGACCCTGCCACCAGTCCGATCATGATCCTGATGGTCACCGCGCTCGGCGAACTCGGCGACATCGAGCGGGCGGTCGAGGCCGGCACCGACGACTTCCTGTCGAAGCCGGTCAACAAGGTCGAGCTTGTGAAGCGCGTGGAAAACATGCTCAAGCTCCGGCACGTCAGCGACGAATTGGAGCGGCTCCGCAGCTACATCAGCACGATGGACGACGAATTGCCGCCCCGCGCATCGGCCCACGGGAAATAGCGACGGTTCGGGGCTGCCCATGCCCCGTCGCCGGACGTTCGCTTCAGGCATCCTGCCCGCTACCGCACCGTCACCTGCCGGAGCACGCGGGAGGTCGCGGTCGATTTGTTGAGCACGTAGAAGTGGATACCAGGCACGCCGCCGTCGAGCAGCCCATGCACCTGCCGCGACGCGAACTCCACGCCCGCCTCGAACTGCGCCGCCTCATCGGCACCCGCGGCCTCGAAGGCCCGAGTGAAGTCGTCCGGCAGCCGCGCCTTGCACAGGCTGGCAATGCGACGGACCTGCGCGTAGTTGGTGACAGGCATCAAGCCAGGAACGATCGGCTGGCTGATGCCGAGAGCCGCGCAGCGATCACGAAACCGGAAGAAGTCGTCGTTGTCGTAGAAGAGCTGCGTCACCACCACGTCGCCGCCGGCGTCGCACTTCCGCTTGAGGTTCTCGAGATCCGCCTCGGCGGTCACTGCCTCCTGATGCGTCTCCGGATAACCCGCCACGAGGATGCCAAACTCCGGGAACTCGCTGCGAATCAGGGCCACGAGTTCCGACGCATACCGCAGGCCTCCGGCCACGGGGGTGAACGACGTCTCGCCCTTGGGCGGATCGCCCCGCAGCGCCATGATCGCCGACACGCCACGGTCGCCGGCCTCGCGGAGGTAATCGCGGAGCTCGTCGACGGAACTGCCCACGCAGGTCAGGTGGCTGGCGACGGGCAGGTCGTGCCGCGACCGCACGCCCTCGATCACGTCGAGCGTAGTGCCGCGGGTCGAACCGCCGGCGCCGTAGGTGCAGGTGATCATCGCCGGCTCGAAGGCCATGAGGTCTTCGACAGTCCGCCACATCATCGCTTCAGACTCAGGCGTCTTGGGCGGAAACAGCTCGAACGATAGGCCGAAGCGGCCGTTCTCGTAGGCATCCTTGATCGACACGGTAAGGCCTCGGAATGGGGGAAGGGGACAGTGGCTGGTTCGGGTGGCTTCTTATTGTAGTTCGGTTTGGAGTTCGGTGTTTCGCCTGGTCACGTGCCGGGCGGTGAGGCCGCCAGCATGCGGAGAAGGTCGCAGTCGGCCTCCAGCAGTTCCAGGCCCCGACGAGCCATCATCCGCTCGAGAATGATGGTCACCTGTTCGGCCGTCGAGCGTTCGCCGCCGGGCACGACCATGTTCGTGAACGCGGCCACCTGCTCCGGCACAACGCCCCCGACCGTGGCAGCGATGCCGATCCTCGCGCCGCAGGGGAGCGACGTATTGATGGCGGTCTTCACGAAGTCGCCGACCAGCGCTCCCAGGAACTGCCGGCCGGTGTGGATCGTGCTGCGGCCTCCGTCGGCGACCGGTTCGTGCAGCCGCACCGGTCCGTAGGTGGCCTTGAGGTTGCCGGTGATGGTGCCGGCCGCGAGGTTCACCCAGCTGCCGATGTGGCTGTGACCGAGGAAGCCGTCGTGCGGTTTGTTGGAGTAGGGCTCCATGATGGTCGCCTCGATCTCGCCGCCCACGCGGCATTCGGCGCCGATGGCCGTGCCGCCGCGGATCCAGGCATGCGGGTTGACGCGGGCCCGGCTGCCGATCCAGATCGGACCATCGAGGCAGACGAAGGGGCCGATATCCACGCCGGCATCAACCACGACCGGCCCATGCCGCACGACGACCTGCTCCGCGATCGCAGCGCTGTCGGCGGCGAAGAGACCAGGTCGAATCTCGCGGAAGCGTCCTGAATCGATCTGCACCGCGAGTGCGCCGGCGATGGCCCGCTCGTGGGCGGCGATGATCTCGTGAGGCAGCGACAGCATCTCGATGTCGGCATCGGCCTTGGGAAGCGAGAGCGAGTCGATTGCCTCCGTCGCGGCAGCGGCATCGGCCAGCACGGCATTCACGACCGCCTGATCGGAGCCACTGCCGTCGGCAGCGATGTGCACGATCGCTGCGGCGATCATATCGCCGTGATGCACGACTGTGCGGTGGCCCGCCTCGACGAGGCTGCGGAGCGTGATGAGCGTGTCGCGGCTCGGCACGACGCGGGCATTGACGAGGAGCGCAATCGCGCCGTGCGAGGAGGCGGGCGGGCTCGGCCGGGGCATCGCGGAGGATCCGCCCCACACAGCCACGCGGCTGCCGGCGACCGCCTCCAGGTAGCGGGCGAGGTGGGGCCGCACCGCGCGGTGGACCGGGCCGAAGTGGCCGAGGGCCTCGAAGAGCGTGGTGCCGCCGATCGTGAGGTCGCAGGCGGGGCGGGCGGCGGTCAGCAGGCCGAGCTGGCCAACAGCCGTGTCTTCAAAAACGATGGTCTGCATCTGGCTAAGGTAGGGGAATGGAGCGGGCGGGGGCCAGCGGAATTCGTGGCCGCGTCCGGCCCCTGTGTGGCATCTCTGGCAATCGGCCGCGGCGGGCCGTAATCTCAGCGTAGACGGCCGACCCCTCATGAGCCGGAGTGGCGAAATGGCAGACGCGACGGACTCAAAATCCGTTGCCCGCAAGGGCGTGTGGGTTCAAGTCCCTCCTCCGGTACT
>JBBAVO010000137.1:0-7393 GCA_040397635.1 Pirellulales bacterium | reverse complement strand
CGGCTGCCTGAAGGTCGAGGTGGACGAGTGCCTCGGCCAGTCGGCCGTGTGGGAAGTCAGCCCTCGGTGACGAGCAGCTTGCCCGCCGCTTCGAGCGACAGCGACATCGCCTTGTCGTTCACGGAGATCCGCATCAGGCCGGCGCCGTCGGGATTCTTCTCGACTGTGCCCATTGCGCCCAAGGCCAGACCGGAGTCGGTGAGATAGCGAAGAAACTCCGACGACTGATCGAGCACGCGGGCCAGACGAAATCGCGTGCCTGCGGCGCACTCGGCCAACGGCCGGGCCGGCGTCTCCACGGGAGGCTCGAGCGCGGGGCCATCACCCCGCGGAATCGGGTCGCCGTGCGGATCGACATCGGGATGCCCGAGGAAGGCATCGATCCGATCGACCAGCAGATCGCTGACGGCGTGCTCCATGTGCTCGGCCTCGTCGTGCACCTCGTCCCAGCTCATGTCGAGCGTGCGGAGCAGAAAGAGTTCGATGAGCCGATGCCGCCTGATCATCCGCAGCGCCAGCACGCGGCCGGCCCGCGACAGGGCCACTCCCTCGTAGGGCTTGTGCGTCGCCAGCCGCGCGGCGTCGAGCGTCTTGAGCATGCTCGTGACCGTGCCGGGGGAAACATCGAGCGCGGCGGCGATCTGCCCGGTGCTGGCCGGCTGGCCCGCCTGGGCAGCCGTGATCTGGTAGATCGTCTTGACGTAGTTCTCGACGGTCAGGCTTGGCACGGCACCCTCCTTCTGGCCCCGGCAGTGTCGCACGCCCAAAAAAAAGTGCTAGTCGCCAAAAAAGGTGCCGGGCACCAAATCTGGGAAAGATACACTGGGGCCTCTTGCCCACACTCCCCATACTTGGTGGCTGGCACCTTTTTCCGTGGCACCTTTCTCTGAAGGCATTGGTATGCAGCTCAACGCAGGAGCCCTGGAGATCGTCGCGGAACTCCTCTCCCAGGCAGACGCACTCGGCGTGGAGTGCCACACGGTCGCCGACGGAGCAAGGGTCGTGGACTGCGGCGTGAAGGCGGCCGGGAGCATCGACGCGGGCGTGCTGCTCGCGCGGGCCGCGATGGCCGGGCTCGGCACCGTTTGGGTCGAGGAGCCGGGACACTCGCCCGCCGCGTTTACCCAGGTCTGGCCCGACTGCCCCTGGCCGATCGTGGCGGTGAAAAGCGAACAGCCGTTGGCGGCGTGCCTCGCCTCGCAGTATGCGGGCTGGAAGGTGAGCACGTCCGATTACTTCGCGATGGCCAGCGGGCCGATCCGAGCAGCAATCGGCCGCGAGGCTCTCTATGACCAGATCGGCATGCGGGAGCGGGCAGACGCCGCGGTCGGCCTGCTCGAGACGGCAAAACTTCCGCCCGATGATGTCTGTCGGTCGCTCGCGGCCGACGCGGGCGTGCCCGCAGACAAACTCGTGCTGCTGGTGGCACGCACGGCGAGCATGGCCGGCACGCTTCAGGTGATCGCCCGATCGCTGGAGACCGCGCTGCATAAGCTTCACGAACTGCACTTCGATCTCCGCAGGATTCGCAGCGGCTCCGGCCGCGCGCCGCTGGCCCCCGTGCCTCGCAAGGACGACCTCGTCGCCATCGGCCGCACCAACGACGCCATCCTCTACGGGGGCCATGTCGTGCTGGAAGTCACCGGCGATGATGCCAGCCTGCTCGCGATCGGCCCGCAGATGGTGAGCCGCGCCTCGGCCGACTACGGGGCGCCGTTCTGCACGCTCTTCGAACGGGCGGGCCGCGACTTCTACGCGCTCGATCCGGCACTGTTCGCCCCCGCGGTGGTCGAACTGGTCAACATCGACACGGGGAGCCGACACCGCTTCGGCGGGATCGCACCCGAGATCGTGGCCAGTTCATTCACGACGCCGCAGGCCACGGCTGCCGGCTCGGGGGCATGATGCCCATGGCCCGTCATGCGGGTGGCGGTCTGCGGGTGGCCGTGGTCGGCGAACCGTCGGGCTGGCATGTGAGTCGTCTCCTGGCTGCGTTTGAAGCCCGCGGCCACCTGCCCACGGCGGTGCGGTGGAGCGAACTCTCAGCCGAAGTGCGGACTGCGCCGCCAGCAACACTCTCAGCCGATAGTGGCCTTGCCACCGAACGGTTTCTGCCGCCGGCTATCGAGGCTGCCGATGTCGTCGTCGTGCGCGGCATGCCGGGCGGCGGCCTAGAGGAGGTCATCTTCCGCATGGACCTGCTCGGAAGGCTGGCGGCCCGGGGAATGCCGGTGGTGAACAGTCCCCGCGGTCTCGAAATCGCCATCGACAAATATCTGTCGCTGGCACGGATGGCGGCAGCCGGCCTGCCTGTTCCTCGCACCATGGTCGCCCAGAGCCCGGCGACGATCGAGGCGGCGTGGCAAGCGTTGGGGAGCGACTGCATCGCAAAGCCGCTGTTCGGCTCGCGAGGTCGCGGGCTCGTCAGGATCACCAATCACGAGTCGCTCGCGCCACTGCTCGATGCCGCGACTGCCGCCGAGTCTGCCGGCGCCGTCGCCTACCTGCAGGAATTCGTCCCGCACGACGGCTGGGATGTCCGCATCCTGCTCGTGGGCAACGAGAGCTTTGCCATCCGACGGTTTGCCGCGGGCAACGATTGGCGGACCAATGTCTCTCTGGGCGGCCGGCCGGAGGCGTTCAGTCCGCCGGCAGACTGGGTGAACCTGGCTCGAGCCGCGAGCCAGGCGGTGGACACCGAGATCGCCGGGGTGGACCTTCTGCCCGCCCGTGATGGACGGGTGCTGGTGCTGGAGGTGAACGCCGTCCCGGGATGGCGGGGTCTGGAAGCGGCCACGGGCATCCCGGTGGCCGACAGCGTCGTCCGGCACCTCGAAAGCCGCTGAACGGCCTTCTGCCAATCGGCCCTCAACGCGTCCTACCCAGACTGCCCAGCCGGCGGTTGAAACTTTTTTCTGGGGCCCTCCCAACCCGGACACTTGGCAAATGCGAAACCGGGCCGCTGCCTACTTATCGCGCAGCCGGAGAGGTGCCACCAAACGAGGCATCCCTGCACAAAAATAAGTCGACGCCTCTGCGATCGACGCAAGTCGTTGCTGTGCTTGCACTTCATGCTGTCACTTGACCGGCCGGAAACAGTTTCTCGCAGGTTGGAGGAAGACCCGCCTGCCGACCGCCCCGGCCGTCCGAACACGGCTGGGCACGATCGGCATGAACCAACTCCCAGGAAGCCCGGTCTATCCACGGCCTCCCGGAACAAAGCCCCGCATAAAAAAGGAAGACGACCGTATGACCGGCACCGCATTTGAGCCAGGAACCGACCACGCCGCCGCCGCGGTCCTGGAGGTGGCAGAACGCCTGCACTCCATCAGGCCGGAATGGGTGGTCTTCTTCCGTGAGGTGCTGGGAGTGGACGGGATCGTACGGCGGACCTTCAACACGCCCGATGCATTGATCCGCTTCGAGTGCACTCCGCACTACGCCCGGATCCGGGAAATGCTCGACGAACTCCGCGAACGCGAGCGGGAACGCCCGGCCGAGCGGGCAACGCAGCGGGTGGTCACCGTCAGGATGCCCAGCTCCCTCCACGAAACCCTCAAAGCGGAAGCGGATCAAATGCAGGTCAGCATCAATGCCCTCTGCATTTCAAAGCTGATGAAGCTGATCGATGGCGAAGGCCGGCGGGAACTGACGACTTCCGGCAATCCGCGGGCCGACACAGCGGCGCAGGCCGACCAGCCGGCACAGGCCGACCAGCCGGAATAACCGGAAAAAAAGGACTGGAGCGGACCTGTAAGCCGGGTTTTGTTCCTCGCGAGCCTGCGAAGGCCCGCGGGGCGACGACCATTTCTCTAGGACGCCGGTTGCCCGACGCCTCCAGCAGCCGACCCGGAAGGAATGACGAAACGGGCCGTTTCGTGCCGACACCACCTGCGCAGAACGCGGGTTGCATCGAACTCCTTCCTGCTTGGCCTTGCTCCCGATGGGGTTTACCGAGCCAGACCGGTCACCCGGCCTGCTGGTGAGCTCTTACCTCACCGTTTCACCCTTACCCGCAGAGCGAACTCCGCAGGCGGTCTGTTTTCTGTGGCACTTTCCCTGGCCTCGCGGCCGGTGGGCGTTACCCACCATCGCACCCTACGGAGCCCGGACTTTCCTCCCGCCAGCATGCACCGCAGATGCCAAATGGCACCCTGGGAGCCGCCGGCCGGCGATCGTCTGGTCCGCTCCAGTCCAACGCCCATTCTACGCCGCAGATGCCACCGGTGGCCGTCGCCACCCGAAAATCCATGACAATGCGATTTTCTTGACGTCCGAACGACTCGTACCCTAGTTTCGTACTAGGTTCATTGGAGCCGACGTGCACCGCGCCGCCGGCCCACGCCCCACCGTGAACCACACCTTGCCTGCCCCGCCATCCATGACCGACGCACGCCAGAGGCCGACTCACCAGACGCCAGCCTCCTCCCACCACGTCAGCCCGCCCCGCCCTCGCGTCGTCATGGAGCCGCCGGCGTCGTTTGGCGAACTGCAACCCGTCGGCGGCGGCGACCCGATCCCGCTGCTCAAACCCACGCTCATCATCGGCCGCCGCGAGAGTTCCGACATCGTCCTGCGGTTCCCGAACGTGTCCGGCATCCACTGCGAACTCTCCCTCGTGGACAATCACTGGGTCGTCAAGGATCTCGGTAGCAGCAACGGCACCAAGGTCAACGGCACGCGAGTCACGGAAGGTCGTCTCGATCCGGGCGACAAGGTCTCGATCGGACGGCACGAATACGAGGTGTGCTACAACCCGGCCGCGATCAGCACCGGTGACGGCTCTGCCCACTCCTCCCCGGTGCGCGACATCTTCAGCCGCTCGCTGCTGGCGGCGGCTGGTCTGGAAAATCGTCGCCCTCAGAAACCGGGTCGGCCGCGATCGTGACATCGGGCAGACGGCATGGCCCGCCTGCTACAATTCCGGCGATGGCCAAGTCCCGAAAATTCCGCGCCGACCTCCGCAAGAACCGTTCGTCGCGGCGTCGCACCGGCAATCTCACCCGGGCAGTGGCAGCCGATCCCGACCATGCATCCGACATGGCCTCCTCGGAGCGGATTTCGGGCAAGGGCGACCTCACCCGCAAGCGGACGGTCATCATCCATGATGAACCGTCCACGACGGGCGACGGTCTCTCCGTCTCGCCGATCGCAGGCACGACCTGGCGTGGTCAGGTGATGCATGTCCATGGATTGGAGAGCTTCGTCCGTGCCGGCGACGGGCGGATCGTTCGTTGCACCACCCGCCGCCTGCTGCGCACGCTCTCGACGGAGCAGCGGCATCCGGTGGCCGCTGGCGACTGGGTGCGGATCCGCGACGATTCCGGCGTCGGCGTGATCCAGTCGATCGAGCCGCGTCGCAACTCACTCTGCAGGGCCAGTCGCGGCCGTCGCCATGTGATCGTCGCCAACGTCGATCAGGTGGTGATCGTGGGCAGCGCGGCTATGCCCGACCTCAAGCCGGCCCTCCTCGACAGGCTGCTCGTGGCCGCGGAGTCGGCGGGAATCCGACCGATCATCTGTATCAACAAGATCGATCTTGTCGATGCGTCCCGTCTGGTTCCACTCGCAGGCGTCTTCTCCAGAATGGGCTACGCAACGGTGCTCTGCTCCGCCGTATCGGGGGTCGGCATCGCGAGGCTGCGTCATGAACTGGGCGGTCGAGTCACCGCGATCGTGGGTCAGAGCGGCGTGGGCAAGTCGTCGCTGCTCAATGCGCTCGACCCGCACCTGAGCCTGCGGGTCGCGGAGGTCAGCCGGGAGAACGAGAAGGGGCGGCACACCACGACGACCGCGCGGCTCATCCCGCATGCCCTGAACAGTCAGACCGGCGGTTCGTTCGTCGATACGCCCGGTGTCAGGCAGTTTCAGCTCTGGGAGATCGTGCCGGCTGAGGTTCCAGCGGCTTTTCGCGACCTGCGACCGCTTGCCAACCTCTGCCGCTTTCCCGACTGCAGCCACACGCACGAAGTCGATTGCGTCGTGAAGCATGCGGTGGCCGATGGACTGCTCGACACGCGTCGCTGGGAGAGTTGCTGCCATCTCGCCGCGACCGCGGGAGCGGAGGATGCGGATGCGATGGGCGACCCCGACTCTGGTGAGGACTACGAATGACGCAACCACGCCGGACCAACAGCGTGCAGAGCGAACGGGCGGTGCTCGTGGGGGTGTTGCTCGACACGCCACTCGACCCGGAGCACCCGCTGAACGAACTCGGCGGCCTTACCGAGACCGCCGGCGCGCAGGTGGTCGCGGAACTGACGCAACGCCGCGATCGTCCCGATCAGACCACCTACCTCGGCAGTGGCAAGGTCGCCGAACTCGCCATGCTCGTCGAACACCATGATGCCGATGTCGTCATCTTCGACAACGACCTCTCCCCTGCGCAGACCCGCAACCTCGAACGCGAACTCAAAACCAAGGTACTTGACCGGTCGGAAGTGATCCTCGACATCTTCGCTGCCCGGGCCCGCACCTACGAGGCACGGCTCGCCGTGGAACTCGCCCAACTCGAATACTCTCTGCCACGACTCAAGCGGATGTGGACCCACCTGTCGCGACTGAAGATGGGCATCGGCATGCGCGGCCCGGGCGAGAAGCAGTTGGAGGTGGACCGCCGGCTCGTCGAAAAACGGATCCACGACCTCAAGGACGATCTGGCCACGATCCACGGCCGCCGCGAGCGGGAAGTGGCTGCCCGCCACGAGCACCTCACGGTGTCACTCGTCGGCTACACCAATGCGGGCAAGAGCACGCTGCTGAACAGGCTCACCGGCGCCGACGTGCTCGCCGAAGACAAGCTCTTCGCCACGCTCGATACCCGCACCCGCCGCTGGAAACTGCCGGGCTGGGGACCGGTGCTGCTGAGCGACACGGTGGGCTTCATCCGCGACCTGCCCCATCGCCTGATCGCCAGCTTCAAGGCCACGCTCGAGGAGACGCGGCAGGCGGACCTGCTGCTCCATGTCGCCGATGCGTCGAGCCCGTTGGTCGATTCCCAGATCGCTGCGGTTCGCGACGTGCTGGCCGAACTCGAGGTGGATGAGAAGGCGACACTGCTCGTGCTCAACAAGATCGATGCCCTACCCGACCACGCGGCGCGGAGCAGCCTGATCAGCCGCTATCCGCATGCGGTCTGCCTGTCGGCACGCTCCGGCGAGGGACTGGCAGCGCTCGAGCGGGCGACCACCGCATGCCTGAGCCGGGGCTTTCGCGACCTCGACATCCATGCCGATCCCGGGAATGGACGGCTCCTGGCCTGGCTCAACGCCCACGGCGAGGTGCTCTCACGGCACTTCGTCGAGGACCGCGTCACGATCCACTGCCGCATCCCAGCGGCGCTTGTGGGCCGCATTCCGCCCGACGAGGCGGTCATCGTGCCGCACGAGTCGCC